>CAMVHE010000204.1 GCA_947167215.1 uncultured Clostridia bacterium | reverse complement strand
CGTTTTCCGGTGCGGGATTGTGGACGCGCGCCCAGACGTTGTCCATGGTGTAATGGCTGCCCTCGCGGATCTTGTATTCGGTGAAATCGAATGTCCACAGCGTGTCCATGTCGCGGTCCAGTCCCTGCTCTTTCCAGAAGGGATAAGGGATCCGGGTATCATCGACTTTGCTGAACCCGCTTCTGCGAAGATAGGCCTGCAGATTGTCCTTGTTTACGCCGCCTTTGTCACCGTATGGAAAGCGGAACGGCCGGAAAGCACGTTCCACGCCGGAGAGGCGGTACAGTTGGTTCAGCAGCACTTCGCATTTTTCGATATCCTGAATCCCTTCCTGGAGGGACAGTTCTGAAAAATGCGGATGCGCATATCCATGGTTTCCCACAATGATGCCATGCTGAATTGCATAAAGCGCCGGAGCGGGGTTTTTCTCAATGTGCTTTCCGACTGCAAACATGATGGCCGGAATGTGTTTCGCGTTCAGATAATCCACGATGGCGCATGTGTTTTCAGAAGATATATCGTCTATGGTCAGTAAAGCCTGAATCATGATTCAGCCTCCGGTAAAAGGGCCGCTGCACCATGGGGAATCCAGCGGCCGGGATCATGACACATTTGTCAGAACTCGAAATCGCAGGCGACGGATGCGCTGCGTACTTCATGCATCCGCTTCTTGACCGGCATATGCACCGGGTGCGTCTGATAGGCCTTGAAGGATTCCATGGAATCGAACACGGTGATCAGGGCCAGGTCATAGGAACGCTCGCTGTGCAGCACATCCTGTCCGGCTTCCAGATCCAGCATGCCCTCGATTTTTCCCTTCATGCCGTAGAAGTTCCTGACCAGCTGGGGAATTTCGTCCTGAAACTCGTCCTTGATTTTGAAAAGTACAATGTGACGGATCATAGGGTTTTCTCCTCGCTTGTTTTGATTTCCTGAAGCATCTGCTCCAGAAGGCCGGCGGCTTCTCCCGCAAGTCGCAGACAGGGACGCCGGCGGTAGAATTCCGGCGTGCGGGCTTCCGGGACGCCGCCGGGCGTAACCGGTACATCCTTGAGCAGTTCACGGCAGATAATCGTACCGTTGATTTCACGAAAGCGCTGAGCGTACTGCTGAACCAGGCGGTAATGCTCAGCTTTTGCCTGGGGATCGGCAGGGTCGCTGTATCCTCTGAGCATGCCCAGGGCCATGAGCGCACCGCTGACGGTGCCGCATACTTCCCTCAGGCGTCCCATGCCGCCGCCAAAGGACGAGGAAAGCCGGGCCGCGTTTTCCAGGCTCAGACCTGTCTCATCACAGAAGGCACAGAAAACCGCCTGAGCACAGTTGTATCCTTCCAGAAAAAGGCGCTGGGCTTCATCTGCGTGATTCATGGGAATGCACCTCCGGTTATGTCTGCGGGGTGAACGGGCAGGGAAGGGAGACTTCCCCAGACCTCTTTCGTGGTCCCTGCGCACTGTTCCGCTTGAAAACAAGGCTCCCGAAGTTGCCCTCGGGAGCCTTGCTGAATGATCCAATTACTTGGAAAGAGCCTGCTGAACAGCCACGGCCACAGCCACGGTCATACCGACCATGGGGTTGTTACCGGCACCCAGGAAGCCCATCATTTCCACGTGGGCAGGCACGGAAGAAGAACCTGCGAACTGGGCATCGGAATGCATACGGCCCATGGTATCGGTCATGCCGTAGGAGGCAGGGCCGGCAGCCATGTTGTCGGGATGCAGGGTACGGCCGGTGCCGCCGCCGGAAGCCACGGAGAAATACTTCTTGCCGGCTTCCCAGCGTTCCTTCTTATAGGTACCGGCGACAGGATGCTGGAAACGGGTGGGGTTGGTGGAGTTGCCGGTGATGGAGATGTCAGCACCTTCGTGCCACATGATGGCAACGCCTTCACGCACATCGTCAGCACCGTAGCAGTTGACCTTGGCGCGGGGGCCGTCGGAATAAGCGGTCTTGCTCACGATGGTCAGAGCATGATCTTCCTTCACGTCGGCAGACAGGTAATCATACTTGGTCTGCACATAGGTGAAACCGTTGATACGGCTGATGATCATGGCGGCATCCTTGCCCAGACCGTTCAGAATGACGCGCAGGGGCTTTTTACGCACCTTGTTGGCGTTCAGAGCGATCTTGATGGCGCCTTCGGCAGCGGCGAAGGACTCGTGGCCGGCCAGGAAGGCAAAGCATTCAGTCTCTTCGTCCAGCAGCATGGCACCCAGGTTGCCGTGACCGATACCAACCTGACGCTGGTCGGCAACAGAACCGGGGATGCAGAAGGCCTGCAGGCCCACGCCGATCCACTTGGCGGCTTCGGCAGCGCTCTTCGCGTTTTCCTTCATGGCGATGGCAGCGCCGAGCTCGTATGCCCACTTGACGTTCTCAAAGTCCTTGAACCCATATTTATCCAGAACAGGCTGGAGCTGGGGAATACGTCCTTCATAGTTTTCAAACAGAGCCATTTCTCACACCTCCCCCTTATTCTTTCCGTGGATCGATCCACTTGACGGCGCCGTCCTCAGCCTTGAAGCGGCCGTAGGTGCCGATGTTCTTCTCGTAGGCTTCGTTGGGGGACATGCCCTTGCGGATGGCATCCATCATCTTGCCAAGGCTCAGGAACTGA
>CAMVHE010000203.1 GCA_947167215.1 uncultured Clostridia bacterium | reverse complement strand
CTTGGCGCTAAACTGTTCATCCGGTCCAACTACAGTATCAGGCTCACAGAGGCGGGGATGCTGCTGCGTGACCGTGCGGAAGATATTCTTTCACTGGTGGACAAAACAAAAGCCGAATTCAAATCCCTTGAAGAAACAAACAGCGGAGATATCTTCGTTGGCGCACCAGAGTCCGAAGCTATGTCCCTGTTTGCAGAAGCGGTACATACGCTGCAGAAAAACTATCCGAGGATCAGATGCAACATTTACAGCGGAAACCTCTCTGATGTCTGTGAACGGCTCGATAAAGGACTGCTGGATTTTGCCATAGTCATGAGCTATGTAGATCTTTCAAAATATAATTATCTGGAACTTCCTATGAAGGATACATGGGGAATCCTGATGCGGAAAGACGATCCGCTTGCGGGAAAAAGCTCATTCGCAGCTTCCGATCTGGACAAGCTGCCTTTGATCTGTTCCAGACAGTGGATCGACCAGGAATCTCCCAGGTGGCTTGGAGCTGCCGCAAAGGATATGAATATCGTTGCAACATATAATCTTGTATTCAACGGTTCCGTTATGGTCAGGGCCGGGATGGGCTATGCTGTTGTTCTGGACAAGCTGGTCAATACGGGTGAAGAAAGCGACCTTACTTTTATACCACTGTCAGGGGTTCCGCAAGCGGAAATGTATATGATCTGGAGAAAATACCAGACATTCACGCCGATTGCATACCTGCTGTTACAGGAACTTAAAACACGTCTCTGCTAAATGCATACGACAGTCGGAATAATCCGTCAATCTGCATTCTTCTTAATAAAAAAGAAAAAGCCCCGGCAATGGCTTAGCTAAGCCATTCTCAAGGCAAAAAGAAAGAGCAGGTGATGGGGTGAGCACGGTCCAGTGGACCGTTGTTTGCGAACCGACCGAGCCGGCAGGCGAGACCGAACCCACGGGGGCGAGGTCTCGCCTGCCCTTGCACAGAAAAATCCCCCAGGCATAGCCTGAGGGATTCTCTGTGCAAGAGCAGGTGATGGGAATCGAACCCACGTATTCAGCTTGGAAGGCTGATGTTCTACCATTGAACCACACCTGCATATTAAATTAAATGCCCAGAGCCGGAATCGAACCAGCGACACGAGGATTTTCAGTCCTCTGCTCTACCAACTGAGCTATCTGGGCATGTTACACTGGGCTGTCGCCCGCGTGACAACGATTATCATACTCGTTCTTGTTCTTTATGTCAAGCAGTTTTTTTCCGACTTACAGGTTTTTTTTCGTCCCGTTTGTCTGTCCCCGCGAATCCGCCGGAAATTATCTTCGGCGGAAACATTTTCCAGCAGATATGGTACAATCAAAGGGAACCGAAAACTCACAGCAAATACTGCATATACCGCCTCCCGGGGCGGGCAGAAAAGGAGTTCCCATTGAGAGAAATTGTTTTAGGAAGTACCGGTATCCGCACGGTTCAGAATGCCTTCGGCGTTCTCCCCCTGCAGCGGGTGGACAAGGAACGGGCGGTGAAGATTCTTCACCGGGCTTATGAGGGCGGCATGCGCTTCTACGATACCGCCAGAGATTATACGGACAGCGAGGAGAAGCTGGGCGCGGCCTTTGCCGGCATGTGGGACAAGGTATTCATCGCCTCGAAGACGCACGCAGGAACCCCGGAAAAGTTCTGGAAGGACCTGGAGACCACCCTGGGAAATCTCAAGACAGACTGCCTGGACCTCTATCAGCTGCACCAGGCGAAACGGTGCTATCGTCCCGGCGATGATTCCGGGCTCTATGACTGCATGCTGGAGGCGAAAGCACAGGGAAAGATCCGCCATATCGGCATCACCGCCCACAGCCGGGACGTGGCCCTGGAGGCGGCAAAGTCCGGCCTGTATGAGACGGTGCAGTTTCCTTTCAGCTATCTGAGCAATGAGAAGGATATCGAGCTGGTCCGGGTCTGTAAGGAGCAGAACGTGGGCTTCATCGCCATGAAGGGTCTGGCCGGCGGCCTCATCACCCACTCCGACGCCGCCATGGCGTTCATGACCCAGTTTGACAATGTCCTTCCCATCTGGGGAATCCAGCGAGAATCCGAGCTGGAGGAATGGCTCTCCTACATGGACAATACTCCGGAGATGACCTCCGAGATGACAGCCTTTATCGAGAAGGAGCGGAAGGAACTGGCCGGTGACTTCTGCCGCGCCTGCGGCTACTGCCTGCCATGTCCCGCCGGCATCGTCATCAACCAGTGTGCCAGAATGTCCCTTCTCCTCCGCCGGATGCCCTCCGCAGAGTGGCTCTCCGAAAAATGGCAGGGCGAGATGAAGAAGATTGAAAACTGCCTGCAGTGCGGACACTGTTCTTCCAGATGTCCCTATGAGCTGAACACGCCGGAACTGCTGAAAAAGAATTATAAGGATTATCAGGACGTGCTTGCCGGGAAGGTGAGCGTGGACTGAGAAGATTGTAAGAGCATACATGAGAACCCCGGGCGGTTTGAGCCGCCCGGGGTTCTTATTTTTCTTATTTTTCCATTGCCTGGTCAATTAGTTTGTTGGATGCATCTTTTACGTCCACCTCAAACCGCAGAGATTCGGGTCGGCGGAGTTAAGGAAATCCGGATGTATCCTGGAGGGGTGCCAGAAGCCTGCAGGATGCAGCCACGAAGCCGGTCCGGCAGCGGAACGCAGCGGTCTAGGCCCTGTCGGTCTGTCCGGATACAGGGTCTGG
>CAMVHE010000202.1 GCA_947167215.1 uncultured Clostridia bacterium | reverse complement strand
CCGTTTGCGGAGGATCTTGGACTGAGCGAGGAGAAAGCCTTTCAGATCGCCTCCCACTTTGGCGGCGGCATGAAGATGGGCTCCGTGTGCGGGGCCGTCACAGGGGCCCTGATGGCGCTTGGGCTGGCGGGCATCGGGGATGTGCCGACCGCGCAGGAGGTATACAGGCACATGCGTGAGAACCACGACGGCATGCTGGAATGCAGAGATCTGCTGCGGGCAAACGCGCAGCTGGGCCGCGAGAAGAAACCGCACTGCGATGCCATGGTGTACGAGCTGGTGCAGCTGACGGAGGAGATCATGGAGCGGAAAAAGAAAGAACAGGAGCAGTAAGAAACAAGGTTTTCAATATAAACAAGGATTTCAAAAGAAAAGGAGACATTTCCATGAGCAGAAAGAATTTCGGAGCAAAACCCCTCAGTTACCCGCAGCCTGTATGGATCATCGGCACTTACGATGAAAACGGAAAACCCAACGCCATGAACGCCGCCTGGGGCGGGATCAGCGAGGAAAACGAGGTGTCCATCTGTCTTTCCGCGGGGCACAAGACCTGTAAGAACTTCGCCGCGACCGGCGCGTTTACCGTCAGCATGGCGGACGCGAAGCATGTGGCGGGATGCGACTATGTGGGCATCGCCACCGGAAACAAGACGGAGGACAAGTTCGAGAAAGCCGGCTTTACGGCCACAAAAAGTGAATTCGTCAACGCCCCTGTCATCAACGAGCTGGCTGTCTGCCTGGAATGCCGCGTAAAAAATTACGACCCGGAAAGCTGCATATTAAAAGGCGAGATCGTAAATGTCAGCGTGGATGAAGCCGCCATGACAGACGGGAAAGTGGATGTCAGCAAGGTGGCTCCCATCTGCTTCGACCCGTTCAACAACGCTTACCACGTGATCGGAGAAAAAGTGGGAACCGCGTGGGGCAGCGGGAAGGAACTGATGAAGAAATAACTGTACCTGATCCGGTCGGACCGGAACGGGAATGGAATGGAATATGGGCAGAAGAAAATTATTGATTACCAACGATGACGGAATTCAGGCCGATGGCCTGTACAGGCTTGTAAAAACGGCCGTAAAATACGGAGAAGTATGGGTGGTCGCCCCGGACAGCCAGAGAAGCGCCGCGTCCCACAGCATCACCCTGCACAAGTCCTTCGATCTTTTTCCGTACGATTTCCCGTTGGAAGGTGTGAAGGCATGGGCCTGCACCGGCACGCCGGCGGACTGTGTGCGTGCCGGCAGTCTGTTCGTGATGCCTGAAAAGCCTGATGTGGTGCTTTCCGGCATCAACCACGGCTACAATGTGGCTTCCGACATTCAGTATTCCGCCACGGCAGGCGCTGCGTTTGAAGCTTCTTTTCAGGGAAGTCTGGGCATTGCCCTTTCGGAGCATGCCTGCGGCTGCCACGAGGTATCGGACGCCTTTCTGGAGGAAGTCCTGGACCGCCTGATCGACCGGAAACCGTTTCCGGGGAGTATTTTGAACGTGAACTTCCCGGGCTGCCCGCTTTCCGAGTGCAGAGGTATTCTGGAAAACCGTACCGTGTCGAAAGGTACGGTTTTCCGGGACAGCTACCGGTTGCAAGAAAAACTGGAGAACGGCGGGCTGCGGATCATGGTGAACGGGTTATACAACGAAGATGCGGAAGAAGGAACCGATTTCCGCAGCGTTGTAGACCGCTATGTATCGATAGGTATCGTGAACAATATCAAATAGCGGGGCGGCAGAACGTCATAACATCATATCATAAAGAGGAATGTCAATGAGAGAACAAATTTCCACTTCCGCCTGGCAGGAGCAGCTGCCATCATTCGAAACCGACCGGGAGGACATCAACCATGCCTGGGACATGGCCGTCCGGGACCTGCTTTCCAATGTCTGCCTGTACCAGGACGGGCTGCTGAAGGAGAAAGCTCCGGTCATGCTGGCCGGCAGCCGGTATGATACCCCCTGGACCAGGGACGCCTCCATCAACACCTGGAACGCCGGCGCACTGCTGATTCCCGATGTTGCGAAGAATACGATGCTGTCCGTTCTGACGCAGGAAGACGGCGTCTGCCGCGTGGGCGGCCAGTACTGGGATGCCATCATCTGGGTGGTCGGGGCATATCACTATTATCTGTGCACCGGCGACGAGGATTTCTTCCCGTTGATGGTTTCAGCCTCGGAGAATTCCCTGGCCTATTTTGAGGAGACTGAATTTGACCCCGAAAAGGGACTGTTCCGCGGTCCTGCCTGTTACGGGGACGGCGTCGCGGCCTATCCGGACCGTTATGTGACGGGGGAGAGCGGTATCCGGGCGTTTCCCCGGTATTTCCCGGAAAAATGTGCCCCCAAAGGCTTCGGGATTCCCTGCTTCACCCTTTCCACCAACTGCCTCTATGCGGAAAGCTACCGCCTGGCCTATGTGATGACCGGGAAGGAGGAATACCTGCAGAAGCACAATGCGCTGAAAACCCGCATCAACGAGGTCTTCTGGAACGAGGAGAAGGGCCGATACGATTATCTTGTGGACCCGTGGGGGCGGGAAGTAGTTCAGGAGGCTCTGGGAGAGGGCTTTGCCATTCTTTTCGGCATTGCGGATGAGACGCAGAAAAAGCGGATCGTTGAAAACTGTGTCCGCACGCCAAACGGAATTCCCTGTATTGATGTCCGTTACGAAAGATACACCCCCTATGGCATCGGCCGCCACTGCGGCACCGTATGGCCC
>CAMVHE010000201.1 GCA_947167215.1 uncultured Clostridia bacterium | reverse complement strand
TTTCCGGGAATCCGACCGCCGTCCCCGACGCTCCCGGCAGCTGCGGCGTATCCAGCACCTCCTGCAGGGTCTTTTCATATTCAAAGGGAAGAACCTGCTTCACGGCAATGCCCTTCTCTTTTCCCAGTGCAAAGAGGAAGGCAGCCGCTTCCTTCCCGGCATTGCAGAACAGAATCTTTTTCTCAGTCATCCTGATCCTCCTGTAACATGCGGATCCTCGCCTGGAGAGACCGCTCAATCCAATAGGTAAAGGAAACCTCCGGCATTCTGCCGGCGATGTCCCGAAGTGCAAGATACATGGGAACGCCGTCCCCCGCGTCATGCCAGAGATCGCAGAAAACCTGGTCCGGCAGGTTCCGCATCTGCTGCAGGTACCGGAACGCATCCCCGCAGACCAGACGGATTTTCTCCCTGCAGGGAAACTGCGGCAGGAGATATTCCGCAAAGAGGGCAATCAGTTCCGGATCCCGCTCCACCACCGTAAGGCTTTTCACTTCCGGTTTTCCGCTCACATGGAAGGCATAATAGCCGAGCCCCAGTCCCAGGGTCACCACGTCTCCTGCAGCCTGCCGGATCGGTTCCCTCATGGTTTCGAGCTCCACCGGGGCCAGGGTCATCCATTCGCGCCCGGACTCCCGCACCACCGGGTAGGAAAAGGTTTCCGTAAAGTAGCCCAGCTGGGGAATTTCCCTTCCGTCCGGGAGGCAGAGCAGATCGTCCCGCACAAAAAGCTCATAGGGTGCAAAATCCGCCATGGCAAAGGACCATCTGCCCCGGACCTTTTCCGGAAAGCGGATGCTGCGGCGATAGGCGTCCTGCAGATAATCCTGCTTTCCGCATTTCCGGATTCCCTTCCGGAGATATCTTTCCGCCAGTCCGGCCTCCGCCGGATTCTCCGTATCAAACCCCATGCCGGCGATATAGAGCTGCAGGGATGCCTCTTCCGTGGAAACTCCGCAGGCGGCCACCTCCTGCACATCGGCAGGATCCAGTATCAGCCCGCTCTGCAGCGCCCCGGCACACCTCGACAGCACCAGCCAGTTGCTTTCCCTGGTTGTCATGGCGCCCTCGTAATGGCCGGCTTTTCCCCTTCGGTTACCAGGAATCCCAGTTTCCGGAAGAGGTGGGCATTGCCGTAGATTTCCCCCTGCCAGACCACCAGCCGGTCCTCCGGTTCCCCGACGAAAATCATGGAGCCTACGGAGCCCATGATCATGCTGCAGGCGCCTTCCTCCACATCCGTCATGACCAGGATTTCCGGTGCTCCCGTCATGGACACAAAGCGGTAGTTTTCCCCTTCGGTTTCCGGTTCATAGCCCAGATGGCTGAAACATCCCCAGAGGGGGTACAGCGCCTGCCCGTTTTCCATGCCCCACAGCAGCACCACCGGCTGCCCGTCCAGCACAATGACGCCCTCTTCGAGAACCACCGGCGCCCCGTCCACATCCGGTAGCGGGGTTATCCGCGGGGTGGGCGTGGGGGTCGGGGTTGGAGTAGGCGTGGGGCTGGGCGTAGGAGTCGGCGTCGGTGTAGGAGAAGGATGCGCCACAACGTTTTCCTCAAAAAGGAGAGAGAGGGTCATCGGACCGGCTTTGCCGTCCACTTTTTCGAGCCCGTTGGCCTCCTGGAATGCAGTAACCGCACGCATGGTCTGCAGGCCGTAAACGCCGTCGATTTCTCCTTCATAATAGAAGAGCTCTTTCAGCCGCCGCTGGACAAGGACCACATCGTCCCCTTCCATGCCGCGCAACAGAATCCTCGATTCCAGGCCTGCCTCCTGCTTTTCCTGGGAAGTCACGGAAGTTTGCCATATTCCCGGCACTCCGTCGACGAACGGCGCTGCTTCCGCGGAGGATGCCTCGCCGGCGGTCGCCTCCATGGGCGGATCCAGCGGGGAAGGTTCCGGAGTATAGGGCGTGGTGATTCCAAGAACGGGAAGATTCTCGGCAGCTGCCGGCATGCTGATGGCCAGTATGCCCAGGACGCAAAGCGTCAGCATCGTCTTTCGCATCTGCATCCCCCTCAGATAAAGAAGCGGTTCACCGCCTCGGGGCCCGTCACATGGAACCCGTGTATGCCGAATTCCATGGCTGCTTCCACATTCACCAGCGTATCGTCCAGGTACAGCGTCCGCTCCGGAACGAGCTGCGCCTCCCGGATCAGGGCCTCGTAAATGCCCCTTTCCGGCTTGTTGATATGGTGAAAGCAGGAAATGGTCCCGCCGTCAAACACGCTGAAGCGATCTGCAAATTTCTCCCTCAGGCGCAGGTAAGCCGGCTCATGATAATTGCTGAGCAGCCACAGCCGCTTTCCCGCCCGACGGCACCGTGCCGCCGCCTGAAAGCCCGCCTCGATGGGCGTCTTCAGTTCAATCCATCCGGTGATGGCATGCAGATACTCCGCAGGGTCACCGCCGAATTCTTCCGACAGTTTCTGTGCTGCTTCCTCATAGCTGCAGGTACCCCGGTCAAATTCCGGCCAGTACTTTCCCTGAAAAACATGCTTCAGCATTTCCTCCTGCTTCTGCACGTCACCGGGAAACAGATCCACGATGAACTTCTCCGGCGCAAAGGTAATCAGCACATTGCCGATATCAAAAACCACCGTATCCACCTTATGCCATGGCATGGAAGAATAGGCCAGATCAAAACGCGTTCCCTTTAACATCCTGATGGCGAGGCTGAGCGGCAGCGGGAAGGCGGACCGGGCGAAGAGCGTCTGTGCTTTCAGCTTTTACGGCGCGATCGGGATTGCCATCTTCTATTCTTTTCTTGTTGGATTCTTTCTGAATCCCCTGC
>CAMVHE010000200.1 GCA_947167215.1 uncultured Clostridia bacterium | reverse complement strand
CTCTGTTTCAAGCCCCCACTTCCAGCCTTTTGGCTTAAGTGGTGGGTAGTTGACTGGCCTGGACCGGCGCAAAAATATCCATATCATACAGGCATTCAAAAAGCATCCGCCTGTTATGATGCCGCATGATCCGGAGAAGACCCCGAAAATGCGGTTTTCCTGTCCTTCCGGCCTATGTTGCCGGGAAAATACGCTCCTGCCATTGAAGATACTTCCCTTCCTGATCTTCGAAGCAGTTCCCTGATACTGCTGCACCGTTACTGGAAATGGGGAATGGGATAATCTTCTTCATATTCCCTGCAAAGTGAAATAAACTCTTTTGCCATGTTGGTCAGGTATTTTGACGGGTGATAGACGATGGAAAAGGTACGACGGAAGGTAAGACCTTCTACTTTTATGGCGACGACTTTCCCTTCTTCTATCGGCCTGGATACCAGACAATGGGGCAGCACGGCCATTCCCAGACCGTTCATTGCGGCATGCAGCAATGCCGTTGTGGAAATAGCTTCCCAGGTGGGAGAAATGGAAAACCCCGCAGCCTCGGTGACGTGGTCAAAAAGGTCCCGTGTACCGCTTCCCTGCTCCCGCAGCAGGATCCTCTGTTTTTTAAACTCGGCCTGGGTCAGAACCTGCCCGTGATGGTAGCCCCTGTCTGCAGCGCAGATGATGGTCAGATAATCTTCCAGATAGGATTCCGTATGCAGGTTGGAGTGATGGACGGTTCCTTCCGTCAGTGCAAAATCCAGATCGCCTGTCAGAATTTTTTCTTCCAGTTCCATGGATGGTGCCACCAGAACCCGGATATCCGCATTGGGATGAATTTCCAGGAAAGATTTGACATAGAAGGGGAGAAACAGCGAACCGATGGTCACGCTGGCTCCTACCCGCAGTTTTGCGGAGTTTCTCCAGTCCAACAGGCAGTCTTCCATTTCCGTAAAGAGTGCGGAAATGCTGGTGGCATATTGCAGAAGCTGATTACCTGCTTCGGTAAGATGCAGCCGCCTTCCCACACGGTCAAAAAGGACTACGGAGTAGTATTCTTCCAGCTCCTTGATGGCCAGACTGATTGCCGGCTGCGTCATGTGGAGCTTTTCTGCTGCACGGGTTGTGTTGCAGTTTTCCTGGCAGACGGTACTGAAGATTTTCAGGTGGCGTAAGGTCATATTTCCTCCTTATAAGTATTTTCATATGATTTCTATTAAATTATATTATTTTACTTATCAATAGTCAAATACTATAATGAGACCATCAAGGAGGGAATGAACCATGGAACCGAAAAAGAACAAGTATCTGACGTTGTTTACCTCGACGCTCAAACTGAGCGCCTGTACCTTTGGCGGCGGCTTTGTCATTATTCCGCTCATGCGCAAGCGGTTTGTGGAAGAACTGGGATGGATTGATGAACAGGAGATGCTGGACTTGACTGCCATTGCACAGTCATCTCCCGGCGCGATTGCTGTGAATGCTTCCATCCTGGTGGGATATCGTGTTGCCGGTATTCCCGGTGCGCTTCTGACCATTCTGGGCACCATCCTGCCTCCGCTGGTTATTATCTCCATTATATCGATGTTCTATCAGGAATTCCGGGATAATATCTGGGTGAGCAGGGCCATGACCGGAATGCTGGCCGGGGTTGCAGCGGTCATCACCAATGTCGTCATTACCATGGTGGGGGATTTGCTGAAACAAAAGCGCCTTCTGCCCATCCTGATCCTCTTCAATGCGTTTATCGCGAGCCGGTTTCTGAATGTCAACATCGTCATTCTGATTCTGATCTGCGGGACGATCGGCGCCATTGACTCCCTGTCCCTGGGACAGCAAAGGAGGATACAGCACAGTGATCTTTCTTAATCTGTTCTGGAGTTTCTTTCAGATCGGTCTCTTCAGCATCGGCGGGGGATATGCCGCCATGCCTCTCATTCAGAGTCAGGTGGTTGACACGCACGGATGGCTGACAATGGAACAGTTTGCGGATATCATGGCCATCGCTGAAATGACACCCGGTCCGATTGCCATCAATTCAGCCACATTTGTGGGAACACAGATTGCAGGACTTCCCGGAGCGGTTATTGCCACCATAGGATGCGTCTTTCCTTCCTGCATGATCGTTTTGACTTTGGCATATATGTATTATCGGTTTCGCGGCCTTTCCATCCTGCAGGGAATCATGGCGGGACTCCGGCCGGCAGTAATAGCCATGATCGCTTCCGCCGGGATTTCGCTTATCATACTTTCCTTTTACGGACAGCGGAATATTCCCTCAGACCCTTCGCAGATTCATATGGTTTCCGTCTTCCTTTTTGCCTGTGCCCTTTTTCTGCTGAGGCGTTATCAATCAGACCCTATTCATATCATGGCGGCATGCGGGGCAGCGGGGATCTTCCTGCTGACCATTTTCTGAGGAGAAGAGGTGCAGTAACTCATGGATTATCTTTTGAAATCAGGCATTCTCTATGCCGAAAGTGTCAACAGGAAAGAAGCTTCCATCCTGGGGGAGCTGGTGAGCGACAAAAAACGTGTGACGCTCCCCACGGGGGATACGGTCATGACCACGTATATACAGAAGAAACCGGATGGAAACACGGCGGATGTTCATCAGAAGCGGTACATAATGGCAGATGAATCCGGCAGGGAACTTGCTTCGGCCATTCCGGAATATGCGGAGGGGGAAGACCCGGACCTGGTCGGATGGCCGGTACATCGCATGCCTCTGGTAGATCATGCAGCCCTCAAAATGAATGGCATACCGTATACGCTATCCATGAAAAACGCGGGGCAGTACAGCCTGTCCGACAGAAGCGGGCATTCTGTGCTGCAGATCAGTCACAGGGGCCTTCAGGGAGGATGGAATATCCATTCAGAGGGCAGTTTCAAACCGAGTGTGATCTGCGGA
>CAMVHE010000199.1 GCA_947167215.1 uncultured Clostridia bacterium | reverse complement strand
GGGGTCGGCTGCGGTGTAGGCTTCGGCGTAGGCTCCGGAGTCGGCTGCGGAGTGGGCTTAGGCGTGGGTTCCGGAGTCGGCTGTGGTGCGGCAGAGGGGCTCTGCTCTGGGGTGGGCTTCGGAGCCGGAGTCGGAGTCGGGGCCGCTGCGGGCGCGCCCGTCTCCAGCACCAGACTGTCCGGTTCCGCCGTCTGGGTCAGGGCTTCCTCCAGCATGCCTTCCGCCAGGTCCAGCATATCCTGGGAGTTCACACCGCCGCAACCGCCCAACAGGCTCAGCAGGATGGCGGCGATCAGCAGAAAGGGGATCAAGCGTTTCAAGGGAACGGTCCTCCTTGTTCATCCAGGCATTTTTCAATCGGATACGCTTTCAGCATACACCAAAATTCTCCCGGCGTAAAGTCCCGTTACCAGGATGGATCGGCTGGGGCTTGATAAAGTCGATAAATTCAGATATAATACAAAAGATCCGGACGCCTCCCGGCAGAAGGAATCCAGTTCAGCACATAAAGGAGCGGCATATGAAAAGACTGGCAGTGAAAAAAGGCGTGGAATGCATGGCGTGTCTCCAGTGCGTCCGGGCCTGTTCCGAAGAACGGCGCGGCCAAACCGATGACCTGCGTGCAGTGCGGCAAGTGCGCCAAGGTCTGCGAGGCGAATGCCATCACACAGAATCCCAAGGGCGTGTACATGATCAACAAAAAGCTCTGCACCGGCTGCGGCAAGTGCAAGGAGGTATGCCCCTTCGGCGTGCTGGTGAAGGAGCCGGAGATGCCGACCTCCTCCAAGTGCATCGCATGCGGGATCTGCGTCAAGGCCTGCCCCATGGAAGTTCTGGAGATCGTGGAGAAATAACCCTGTCCATGTTGAATCAATCGCCCCGAAGGCATCAGCCTTCGGGGCGATTCAGACTGTAGACAAACCCGAAAATGGAACGAAAACGGGAAGGAAGATAGCGCGAAAGAAACCCAGGAGGGGTGTCTTTCGCGTTCAATCAGAAGTTTTTCGAACAATTTCTACCGTATTTCCTGTTCGAAAAACTTGCTTCAGCGGGGCGACAAGACTTTGTCGACACGCTGAATCGCCCCGAAGGCATCAGCCTTCGGGGCGATTTGCTTTCCCTCCGAATCAGGAGAGGATATCCCGGATGATGTATGCCATATCTTTGCTCATTTCCCCGTGATGATCGGAGATATACAGCGCGCCGTCGCACTGGGTCACGTGCATGCCGAAGATGACCTCGGCAAACCACCGCACCGCAACGAAAAGAACGCCGTCTTTCAGAATGGTGGGCATGAACATGGAACGCAGGAACCCGTCCCACAGGGTCGCGATGCTGGCTTCCGCGATCTCGCAGTCGCCTTCCGGGCAGTGGAGAACGGCGCTGCGCCGGTCAGGGGCGTAATCCACGGGAATATCGAAATACTGGGTCAGAAAGCTCACCGGAACATAGAGCTCTTCCTTATAGGTCTGAAGGCTTCGGGAAGCGAAATCGAAGTTGCACAGAGGCTCGATGAAAGCAGGGGCTTCCAGCTTCACCCGGCTGTTATTGATATAAGCGTAGCCGCAGCCGTCGCAAAGGGCGGCGGCATCCACGTCTCCCCGGACGGAGTAATCCGTATCCATGCAGGTGATGCTGCCGTCCGGATTCCGGCGGGTGCCCTTGAACAGGGTATGCCAGGCCCAGTATGCGTCGTCCAGGGTCTGACCGTGGGCTCTGTGCTTTACGTCCCGGAACACCAGATTGGCCTTTTTGCCGGTGTAGAACGCGAAGTTGTTCACGTCCAGGATGGAGAGGCGGGGAAGAGTATCGCATTCATTCACCTTCAGCCAGAAATTCCGGTTTACCGCATTCACGTCCTGGCGGGTGGTAGTCTCCTTTCCGGCCACGGGTCCGACCACAATGGTATCCAGTTCCCCCCGGGACTGGTACACCGGGACCGGACAGTTGAATCCCTTGAGGTTTCCGGCTTCGTCGAAAAGGGCGACCTGGGGAGAGGGGCCGGCGGTGCTGTCGATCCCCGCCAGAAGGTTTCCGCATACCCGGGCGAACATCATGGTCATAATATCGCCCATCGACATGCCCTGGAGATACACCCGTCCCTCGTCGATGTGGTATTTGGCCTTCATCTCCTGAATCAGGGCTTTCAGGAACTGGATATGATGAGCGGACTCCGCCGCCCGACCGTCGGGATTCTCGGTGAAAATGTCCAGCATGCTGGGCCGCTCACCGGGTTTCGGTTCCTGACCGTCCTCCGTGAGCCAGCTTCTGCGGGTACCTCCCGCATTGGGGAATACCGCAACGGCACCCTCCTGCTCCGCGATATAGCACCAGGAGGTCTCATCGAACTGCATCTGCGCCTGTGCTCCGCCGCCATGGCAGGAGATGATGAGCGGCGGCCTGCTTTCGGGGTCAAGATCTGCGGGAACGTACTCCAGCCAGCTGTCCTCTCTGCCGTCCGCCAGGACCTTGGAGCACAGGACCGGCGGATGGGGGGGATTATGGGTGTTGGAATTCGTATTGTTGCGGATGCTGCCGGCGGGAGCATTCCCGCCGAACATGTCCCCCTTGAAGGGAGTGCCGGGATTCAGCCTGAACTTGCTCATTTGCGGTTCTCCTTTCCCGCTCCCCGGTATCCTCCCGGGAAGCATATGTCAAGATACACTGTGAAAACAAAAAAACACGCCCGGACCGGACGAACCGGTACAGGCGCGGAACAGAGGTCAGTCCAGCAGCATATTGGCGATGCGGCCGTAAAACTCCTCTGCGTTCTTATGAAAGCTCTTTTCCATGGTTTCCGCCTGCTTCTCGCTCCCGGCCAGGAGCTCCAGGCGCAGGATGGGACCGAGACCGTCCGAAAGGGCAAGGTGTACCGTGGCGCTGCCGTCAGGCCGCATTTCATGGCTGACCTGCACCATGGCGTTTCGCTG
>CAMVHE010000198.1 GCA_947167215.1 uncultured Clostridia bacterium | reverse complement strand
GCAGATATTGCCATGACAGATAAAAAGAATACGTGTCTGAGTCATATATAACCTCCTGCTGCTGCATAATTCCGGTATTTGCCATATTTCCGTTGTCCTGAATTCCGTCCGTATCCGGATAAATCACGATATAACAAGGTAATAGTGCTGTCACAAATTCGTTTGTCCATACCAGACAAACAAGTATAACCTGTTTTCTCTCTTATTGTCTCTTTCAGTCTGAAATAATTAACAAAAACCTTCCGTCAGATGATTCAACTCCCCCAGACTTTGAACCATGAAAAGTATTGCTTTGTCTTTGCCCCTGATCCGTTCTGCCCTGACGATTTTCATTCTGTATCTGTTTTCTAAGTAGATGCATAAAACTATCCACAGACAGGGGTGGCGGTTGTTCTGCCTTTTTTCATGATTCATCCAGTGTGGTTCTTGCGATTTTTTCGTCACCAGCTCTGAACGGTTCATTCTTTCCGTTTTGTGGATCACGGCGATATCTTCGTTACTATTATAATCACAATCCACTTTTATCAGGAAATCACCCTTACCGTCTCAGATTGTAGCAGAATAAACCTGTTTGTTCAATTTAGGCCGACAATGAGGATTAATTTTCCTACTCCTATACCAGGCGGCGCATTGTTGTTCGCCCATTCCGCTGCATCCTGCTCAGCCCATCTGCTGTTTCGGCAGTGACACGGGCAGACTTCATACAGAATCGATTGCGTGTTTGAGGTTATTCCTTCACAGAATCTTCTGTTCCTGGTATACATGATCCGGGCACGTCCTGTAACCGGCTCCGACAAATTATTTTATGGCAGATGAACCTTTTGCCTCCGAAAAGCGACTTTATAGATGGAATCCGAATTTATAACCGCAGAAAAAGAGAGGTAAGTCCTGTGGAACAATTTGAGATGCTGCTCACTTCCAGTAAAACGGCGGTAGAACGATGGGTCAAAGCACATATTGGCAATCGGGCAGACGCCGAGGATATATTGCAGGAGACATATCTTGCCGCCTTCAAGGGGTTTGCAGGACTTCAGGACAAAGCGTTCTTCCTTCCCTGGATTCTTGGCATCGCAAGACGGAAATGCGCGGACTGGTATCGTGCCCAGGGAAAAAATCGAATCATCCTGATGGACAATCTGCCGGACCAGGCAGAACCTGGACCGGCGGAATCCATGGTAGAGGAAACGCTGGAGTGCCTTCCTGAGAAGGACCGGCTGATGCTTCGCCTGTTCTATCAGAAAAGGCTATCTCAGAAACAGATTTCCGATCATCTGCAAATTCCGGAAGGCACTGTCAAAAGTCGGCTGAATGCCGCGAGATCCAGGTTCCGCGCTGCATACCCGTATACACCCAAAGGAGGTACTATCATGGCACATGAAAAAAAACGTTCTCTTCCCAAATATCTTCCCGAGTATTCGATCCTCTGGAAGGAAGAAGCTCCTTTCGCAGTCGAATGCGAAGAGATGACCGGGTGGTTCATTATTCCACATATAGGAGAAAGCCTTGTCTGGGGTATGTATGATCTGCCGTCCAGAAAGCTGGATGTGTCTTATGAGATGAACGTTACAGGCCCTGCAAGCGTTCATGGGTTAGTCGGCGTTGCCATCAAGGCAAAGGTACTTCCGCCGCAGAACTCCATCGACTCGGGCGATCCGATGAACGATGCTGTTGCTGCGTCCTCGGGCAGTCAGGAGGAATGGAATTTCATCGCACAGGAGAAAGACGGCTATACCCGTTTCCTGTCTGCTGAATCTATTAAAGACGGAGTCAGGACGCTGACAACCTTCCTTGACGGGAAAAAATTCATGGACAACTGGGGATTTGGTGAGCATAACTGTGGAACTCCGATACACCGAAAGGCGGAGGGAAAAATCAGGAGAAATGGTTCGACTATCACCGCAGCATCTGTCGGGGCCTGCATGGATATCGTTGGAAGATGTGAAGTGAAATTGTTCGGCAAAGTCTATGATGCCGTCTGCCTGATGGATTTGGGGATGTACGAAGCAGGAATGGTAAGCGAGCAATATCTGGATTCGGACGGCCGCACTGTCCTCTGGCGGCGATTCAATCAGGATGAATGGGCAATGGATCATTACGGTAAGAAGTGGTCGGAGCTTCTGCCTGACAATGAACAGATCACCATCAACGGAAAAAGATATGTTCACTGGTATGATTGCATCTGCATCAGGTAAATGATGAAACTTTAACATCGAGCGCCGTTCATCGCGAACGACGCTTTCTCCAATGGAAAAAATAACTGCCCCCATCAGCTCACCATCCTTTTGCCCGAATCGGATAAGGGCGTTATAGGCTTTTGAGCTTCCGATGATTCCCACTCCCGCAGGCTGCATACGCACCGGCAGCAGTGCTATCCGTTGAACATACCACCATGAAGCGATACGGGACCAGACTGAAAACAAAGAAGAACGATCCCAGTAAAGAAAAACAAGGCCGTCTTTCTCTTCAGCCTTGTTCTTCTCTTCTTTTCTTCTGTTTTCCATCAACGCACTATCCTGTTTCAGCCGCCGAACCGTTCCGCATAAAAGCTTCTTTCTGCTGCGGTACATACATCAGAAAAAATCCATTTTTCAGGAAAATGTACGTCCCGTTTCCCGAGTTTTTCGTCTGCATGCGGTGCGGCCCGCGCATTTTCCCGCTTCTGCCAGGGATCCAGGTTCTGTCATCTCTTTCTCGGCCTAACGGTCTGTTTTTTTACTATTCTTTTTCCAGATACTCGACCGGTACCTTTTTCGTGAGCCAAACCCCATTGACCGACTTATAAAAAACCATTCCCGCTTCCGCCATCCGAACGGCCGAAACCCGGTATACCACCGGCTTGCCATGGCGGGAACCAACTTTGACGGCTGTTTCAAAATCTTCGGAAAGATGCACATAAAGTCTTGCTTTCGGAAGGAGCCCCTGAACATCAATGGAAGAAACATATTTTTCTCCGGTTCC
>CAMVHE010000197.1 GCA_947167215.1 uncultured Clostridia bacterium | reverse complement strand
GGGGAATTGGAGCTTCCCGCGCCGCACATATACCGGGGATTGTTGAACAGATTTGCCGTGCCCCAGAGGCAGGGGATCCCCGTCTCCTTTTCCTTCTGCAGGATATACTCGGCAATCTCGTCCAGACGGGCATTGGTTTCTGCCAGTTCCTCCGCCTCCGGCACGAGATCCAGGTCATGGAAGCAGAAATACCGGATGCCCAGCTTCTGCATAAAGGCAAAGCCGGCGTCGGCTTTGGCCCGGGCATGCTCCATGGTGCCGGGTTTCGCGCCGAAGCTCTTGTCTGCGGTGGCGGTGCCGAACATATCCGCACCGGCGGCACCCAGGTTATGCCACCAGGCCATGGCGAAGGGAAGATGCTCCTTCATGGGTTTGCCGAGGATCACTTCATCGGGCCGGTAATAACGGAAAACCGGCGCGGGAACAGAATCAAAAATGGACATTTCCGGAAAGCCTCCCATTCTGTCGATTTGCTCCAGTATAGCATATCCGGCTGCCGCCTTCCACGGTTTTTTGCGTTTGCCGCCGCTTCTGCGGGCAGCGGAAAGGATTTGACAATTCCCGGACCGTGCTATACTATAAATAAAAAATACGAATTGCTGCGGGGCCTGTTCGCAGCCGGATAGTGCGCTGCACCGGGAAACCGGCGCGGCGGAAAGGAGTCAAACGATGTATCAGCTGAAACCGATCCCTGCCCGGGTCGCCGCGATCCGGGAGAAATATCGCACCACAAAGCCGAAAATTGACATTAACCGTTATCGCCTGGTAACGGAGTTTTACATGGATAATCCCGGCCTCACCGGTATTCTGAAACGGGCGAAAACGCTTCGCCTGCTTTTTGAAAAGATGCCGGTGCTCATCAACGAGGATGAGGTCATTGTCGGCTGGCAGGGCGCTTCCTACCGCTGCTGCGCCTTATATCCGGAAACCTCCTTCAACTGGTTCATGCAGGAGCTGCGTTCCGGAAACATCCCGAACCGCAGCGTAGACCCCTATGACATCGACCCGGAGGATGAAAAGTATCTCCTGGAGACCGGGGATTACTGGGATAAGAACAGCATGAGCGCCATGACCGACGAGTATATGCCCGAGGGGCTGAAGGATCTCGTCGGGAACATGGTCATCTTCTTCGGACTGAAAAACAACTGCCAGTCTCCCGTGGGTCATTTCTGCGGCAATTTCTGGACCGCTACCCGCAAGGGCTTCGGCGCGATAGCCAGGGAAGCCCGGGAGCACATGAAGGAGCTGGAGGAAAAGGGCATCTTCGGGGACAGCATCTATGCATACAACTTCTACCGGGCGGTTGCCATCGTATCCGAGGGCATCATCATCTGGTCCAAGCGGTATGCTGCCGAGGCGGCCCGTCTGGCGGAGCTTGAATCCCGTCCGGAGAGGAAGAAGGAACTCCTGGAGATGGCGGATACCCTGAACTGGATCATGGAGAATCCCTGCCGCAACTTCCATGATGCCCTGCAGTGCATCTATCTCTATCAGCTGGCCCTGTGTATGGACGGTCAGCAGCACGGCACCAGCTACGGTCGTGTGGACCAGTATCTGGGGGAGTATCTGGACCGGGACCTGGCGGAAGGCGTTATCACCGAGGAATATGCCCAGGAGCTTATGGACCTGTTTTATCTGAAGGTGGCGGAGTGCAACAAGGTCTGGTCCGAGGGGGCGACAAAATCTGCCCCCGGCTACACCAGCGGCCAGCTCATGACCATGGGCGGTATCCACAAGGACGGGACGGACGCCACCAACCGGGTGACCTATATGATGCTCCAGTCTGCAGGACGGCTGGTTCTCCATGATCCTCCCCAGGCCCTGCGCATCCATAAGGGGACCCCGGCTGAGCTTTGGGAGGCCGCCATTGCCACGACGCGGATCGCCGGAGGGGTACCCAGCTTTGAGAACGATGACGTGATTATCCCGGCTCTGATGAAGCGGGGAGTCTCTCTGGAGGATGCCCGGAACTACTGCGTCGTGGGCTGCGTGGAGCCGCTGGCCTGCGGCTGCGAATGGGCTCAGCCCGGCGGCACCGGTACCGAGTCCTACATGAACCTGCTGAACTGCCTCCTCCTGGCCATCAACGACGGGAAGAATCCCTTCCGGTTCCCGGGCGCGCCGGAACCGCAGCGCTCCGCTCCCGCCACCGGTTATCTTTACGAGATGAAGAGCATGGAAGAAGTCCTTGCCGCCTACAAGACCCAGGTGGACTTCTTCTGCAAATGGCAGTGCAGCTGCATCAATGCCTGGGAGTCCATGAGCGCTTTCCATATGAATCTGCCCATGCTTTCCGCTACCATGGAGGGCTGCATGGAGAGCGGCAGGGACGTGCAGTGCGGCGGTGCCAAATACAATTCCACCGGCAACTCCTGCATCGCCCTGGGCAATGTGGCGGACGCCCTGAACGTGATCGACTACGTCTGCTTCCGGGAGAAGCTGGCTACCACCCGGGAACTGTACGACGCCGTGATGAACAACTGGGAAGGCAGCGAAGAACTCCGGCAGATCATCAACGGACGGGTGCCCCGGTTCGGAAACGCGGACCCCGAAGCGGACAAATACATGAATTTCACCGCCTCCACCTACGCCAATGCCATCAACCGGGCCACCGGCCCGCGGGGGAACCGCTTCAGCGCAGGCTGCTACCCGGTCACCGCCAATGTGCTCTTCGGCGCCATGACCTGGGCTTCTCCCGATGGAAGAAAAACCGGCGAGCCCCTCTCCGACGGCATTTCTCCGGTACAGGGCATGGATAAGAACGGACCGATCTCCACCATCCATTCGATTCTAAGCTTTGACCAGACCGAGTATCCCAACGGGACACTCTGCAATATGAAGTTCCATCCCACGGCTCTGCGGGGGGAGGATGGGACGATGAAGCTGAAGAGCGTGATGCAGACCTTCTTCAACGGCGGCGGTATGGAACTGCAGCTGAATATTATCTCCAGCGACACCCTCCGGGATGCCCAGACGCATCCGGAGAATTACAAGGATCTGGTGGTTCGGGTTGCCGGGTTCTCCGCCTACTTTGTGGAAGTATTCAAGGCAAGCCAGGATGATCTCATCCGCCGGACGGAAATGGGGCTTTGAGAAAGATGGATGAAAGCAAACTGACCGGAAGACT
>CAMVHE010000196.1 GCA_947167215.1 uncultured Clostridia bacterium | reverse complement strand
CAGGAAGCCCTGGCCAGGACCCATGCAGAGGAACTGGCGGACCGGGCGCTGGGCGCCCTTTCCGGCGGCGAGCTCCAGCGGGCGCTGCTTTCCCTGGCGCTGACGCCCCAGCCGGACCTGCTCATTCTGGATGAGCCGGTGTCCGGAGTGGACGAAAACGGCCTCGAAAGCTTCTACCAGACCGTGGATGAACTGAAGCGGCATAACCATATGGCCATTCTGCTGGTCTCCCATGACCTGGATGTGGTCCGCAGGTATGCCGACCGGGTGGTGCTCATGCAGGGCACCGTGATTGCCCAGGGAAAACCGGAAGCGGTCTTTTCCTCTTCCGAATTTGAAAACATCTTCTATCTTAGGGGGGGCCGGAAATGAATACGGTATATGCAATCATGGACAAGGTGCTCCCCTTCGGCTTTCTCCAGTACACCTTCATGAAGAATGCACTGCTGGCCATGCTGCTGATCACGCCGCTGTTCGGCATGCTGGGAACCATGGCCGTTGACAACAAGATGGCCTTCTTCTCGGATGCCCTGGGGCACAGCGCCCTAACGGGCGTGGCCATCGGGGTGGTGCTGGGCATGAACAGCCAGATGGTTCCCATGCTGCTGTTCGGCATCCTGTGGGCGGTGCTCATCACGTTTGTGAAGCAGCACTCCCGCATGAGCGCGGACACGATCATCAGCGTTTTTTCCTCCACTTCCATTGCCCTCGGACTGATCATCCTGTCCCGGGGCGGGGCGTTTGCCCGCTATTCGCCGCTGCTGGTGGGGGACATCCTGGCCGTTACCGCCGGCGATCTGCCGCTGCTGGCCCTGACGCTGGCGGTGGTGATCCTCTGCTGGCACCTTATCTTCAATTCCCTGCTGATGACCAGCATCAATGAATCCCTGGCGGGCAGCCGCGGCATGCCCACCCGCGTGGTGGAATACCTGTTCACCACGCTGGTAGCCATGTCCGTGATGGTTTCCATCCAGTGGGTGGGAGTGATGCTCATCAACTCCCTGCTGATTCTTCCTGCTGCGGCATCCCGGAATGTCAGCCGCAATGCCCGGGAATACATGGGCATCGCCGTGGCCATCGCCATGGTCTGCGGTGTGGCGGGACTCATCCTTTCCTATTATCTTTCCACTTCTGCCGGAGCTGCGGTGGTTCTGCTCTGCGCCGTCTGCTATTTTGTCACCCTGATCTTCAGACGCCGATAATTCATTATGAATCAGGAAAAACGACATTTGAGACCGGTTGTGTTGTCAAAAGGGAAAATACAATGGTATAATACCCGTATTCTGATCACGGAGGATGGAACATGCTTGGTGTCATGACCATACGCAAAGCGGAACTGCGCTTTCGGGAGTTTGACCGGTACCGCTGCTTCTACTGCGGCGTCTGTCATGAACTGGGACGCCGGTGCGGGCCGGCGGGCCGCCTGGCACTCTCCTTTGAAATGACCTTCCTTGCCATGCTGCTGACCTCCCTTTACGAGCCTCCGACCGAGAAAGAACGGAAGCGGTGCGTGGTTCATCCCATCGGAAAACAGGACTTTGTGACCAATGAGGCGACGGCGTACTGTGCCGACCTGTCCGTGATGCTTTCCTATTATGACCTGCTGGACGGGTGGGAGGATGAACACCGGGCAGACCGCCTGGCAGAGAGCCGGATCCTCCGTTCCGCTGCCGTGGTAGCCGGAAAAAGGCTGCCGGAACAGAGCCGGGCCATTCAGGAATATGTCCGGAAACTGCATGCGGTCGAGGAAGCCGGGGATCCGAATCTGGATGCGGCGGCGAACCTGACCGGGGAACTGCTGGGAACCCTTTACGTGATGAAGCAGGATTTCTATGCACACGACCTGCGGGAGCTGGGGTTTTCCCTGGGAAAGTTCATTTACCTCTGCGACTGCTTTGAAGACCTCGAACGGGACGAAAAGAAAAAGAACTACAATCCGCTCCTGCTGAGGCGGGAGGATCCGGATTTCAATGCAAACTGCCAGGCCATGCTCAATGCCGTGATGGCGGACGCCAGTGCCGCCTTTGAGCGGCTTCCGGTTCTGGAGGATGCCGAAATCATGCGGAACATCCTCTACTCCGGAATCTGGCTTCATTTTGAGAATGCGGTAGAACGAAGAAAGGCTAAGAAAGAAAAATGACCGATCCATATAAAGTGCTGGGCGTTTCTCCCTCCGCTTCCGACGATGAAGTGAAAAAGGCATATCGGACGCTCTGCAAGAAGTATCATCCGGATGCCAACGTGGGAAAGCCGGATGCTGCTGCGGCGGAAAAGCGCTTTATTGAGGTTCAGCAGGCTTACGAAGAAGTCATGCATATGCGCCAGGGCGGAGGAAACCGTCCGGGCAGCGGCTATAACGGACAGCAGCAGGCACAGCAGGCCTACGAAGATCCCTTTGACGCCTTCTGGGGCTATACCCAGGGATACGGGCAGCAGAGGGGATACGGTGGATACGGGGGGTATGGCTATGCGACCCGGGAAGAGGAAACGCCCGTTATGCGCGCTGCACAGAATTACATTGAAACGGGCCATTATGCAGAGGCCCTCAATGCTCTGGGCAGCATTCCGGCTTCCGAACGCAATGCCAGATGGTATTATCTGAATGCCATGGCGCAGAATGGCCTGCATAATACGGCGCAGGCCATGGAATATGCCCGGCAGGCAGTATCCATGGAACCCGGAAATATGCAGTATCGTTCGTTCCTGGATATGCTGGGCAGGGGAGGGAGCTTCTACGAGGAGCGGGGATCCCATTATGGACGTACGACTTTCAACGGGATGCAGACCACCTGCTGTTCCATCATGGCGCTCAACCTCTGCTGCGCCTGCATGAGCGGAGGAAGAATGTTCTATTATCCCCTGTGCTGCTGTATCTGACGGCAGCGCAGGAAGGAGCTGCCCTTTCGAAATGACAACTGAAGAGAACCGGACCTTTTTCGGGAAACACCGTTCTGCGGTGCCTCGGAAAGGGTCCGTTTTTTTTGAAAGGGGCAGGGCCTCCTGAGCGGAACCCCGGTTCTTTCCTGCTGCAGGGGGACAGCATCCGGGGAGCGGAGGAGAATTCTCTCATGATTCTCTGTTCTTCTGCACAATTTCTCCATCCGGAGGACGATGAGCGCTCTAATCCGGGAGCGGAAGCGGCAGATCCGGAAGAAGTGCGGGAACAGATAATCCCGGCGAAGCATTGCTTCGTCGGGATGGAAAGGCATACCTTCGCCAGGGTTGAAAGCGCTTTTTACGACCGCCACACCGCTCCTCCCCATC
>CAMVHE010000195.1 GCA_947167215.1 uncultured Clostridia bacterium | reverse complement strand
TTCCTCCCACGACCTATAGAGGTCGGGGTCTCCTTGCCTACGATTGATGAAATCCTCCGGAAAAGGAATATTCCCATCATCGTTATGGAACCTGTCAAGGGCGGAACCCTGGCCAGCCTGAAGCCGGAACTGGAGGAAATGTATAAAGCGGTCCGTCCTGATGCTTCCATTGCTTCCTGGGCTCTGCGCTTTGTGGGCAGCCTGCCGGGAGTAATGACCATTCTTTCCGGCATGAGCACGGAAGAACAGATGGCCGATAACCTCCGGACCTTCCAGCATTTTGAACCGCTTACAAAGGAAGAGGAAACCTGATTGACCGGGTCAACACCATCATGCTGAATGTTCCCCAGATCGGATGAACTTCCTGCAGGTACTGTACCGATGGCTGTCCCATGCACATCGCCATCCCGGATGTCTTCCGGGCCATGAATACCATCAGCCTGTACGGAGAAGTGTTCCGTCCCAAGTGTTTCTACAGCGGACTGCTCGACCTGGGCCATGGCCGTGCATCTGACTGCATCTCCTGCGGACAGTGTGAAAGCGTCTGCCCGCAGCATCTTCCGATCATTGAACTCCTGAAAAAAGGCTCTGCAACGCTGGACGCCTGAAACAGTACCAAAGGAAGCCCTGTCGGCTCCCCCAAAAAAATTAGAGGCATTTATCCTATGCGAAAAGATGTTACCATGAACATGACGGAAGGCAGTCCTCTGGCACTGCTCACCGTCTTTGCCCTTCCCCTGCTGATCGGCAACCTGTTTCAGCAGGCATACAACCTGGCTGATTCCATGATTGTCGGCCGTCTGCTCGGTGCAGATACCCTGGCTGCAGTCGGCGCCACCGGATCCATTTCTTTCCTGTTTTTTTCCATCTTCAACGGAATCAGCGGAGGCTGCGGTATCGTGACCTCGCAGTTCTTTGGGGCCAGGAAAGATGACATGGTACGAAAAGCAATTGTTAATTCCGCATATCTCACGCTGGCTTTCTCTTTCGTGACGGCGGTCTTCGCTTTCCTGATGGTTCCAACCGTCCTCTCCTGGATGGGAACACCTGCTGAAATCATGGCCGACGCCGTCACTTATATGAGAATGACTTCTGCCTCCGTTCCCCTGATCGCCGTATATAATTACTCTTCTTCGATGCAGCGTGCCCTTGGGGATTCACGGACTCCGCTTATTTTTCTGATTGTATCCTGCCTGCTGAATGTCGTACTGGACCTGCTTTTCGTAGGGACCTTCGGAATGGGCGTCTTTGGAGCCGCGTTCGCTACCATGCTGGCACAGATGCTCGCCGGAATCGGATCACTTGTGTTCGCCTTCCGGCGCAATCCTTATTTCCGGCTGACCCGGAAATACCTGGCTTTCGATTGGGAGATTTCGAAGAAGGCAGTTACCTTTGGCCTTCCTCTGGCGCTTCAGTGGAGTCTGATTGCCATTTCCACCACTGCATTGCAATCCTTCGTCAATTCCTTCGGTGCCGTGGCTATGGCTGCCTATACTGCCACAAACCGGCTGGAGCAGCTGATCCAGCAGCCCTTCGGGTCCCTGGGCATGGCGCTGTCCACCTATGCCGGACAGAATAAGGGTGCCGGAAAACTTCGCCGAATTCAAAAGGGACTAAATGACAGCATGCTGGTCATTCTTGTCATGTCCTGTATCATGACGCTGTTTATGCAGTTTAACGGAGAGGTCCTGGTTGGACTGTTTGTCCATGAAGCGGATGTCATTGAGCTTGGCGGCCAGGCTTTAAGGATCACAAGCATGTTCTATCTGTTTCTGGGGACCATCTACGCAACCCGGGGCGTACTGAACGGCGTCGGTGATGCATTATTCTCCTTTGTAAACGGTGTCGTGGAAATTTTGGGCCGAATCGGACTTCCCTTCCTCCTCGTCCATCTCTCCTCTGCCGGAATATGGTCCATCTGGATCACCAGCGGCGTCACCTGGATGCTTGCCGGAACTTCCTGTATTCTCCGCTATTTAGTCTGGAGAAAAAAGCAGGAGAATATGAAGACAGCATCTGCCCTGGCAGCATCCGGAAAAATGTCCTGAACGATTCTTCCCTTTCGCAGGATTGCCTGCGGCGAAATGACAGACCGACAGCAACGACCATACGACAGAAAGACACGCAGATACAAGAAAACCGAATAAAAAATGTGCCGCAGAAACGGCACATTTTTCTTGTCCTTTGTTTTTCCCCTCCAGCCGGTTGACTGTTGTTTGATGTTATCTCCTTATGCCAATCAAAAGTAAACCTTCCATCTCCAAACCGTTTGGAATCATTCGGAACATGTCCCCCTGGTTTCTGCCTGTTCGTATATTTGCTGCCAGGATTCTATCAACGGTTTTCCTGTTTGTCTGGGAAATGTACACCAGCTTTCATGCAGACGGCAGTTCATGGTAACACGTCGACAGGCCGGTATGTATCGAGATACTTATGAAATATCGATCCAGATTCCTGTATCATGCATCGATGCATTTTGAACGCTTTTATAAAAACTTTGTGATTCCTTGTTATTTGCCATCAATGCAATCAGCATCCCAACACCCTGTTCCCTGCACTTCTCTCTTAATGCGTTCAACAGGGCCTGTGCAACTTTATGATGTCTTTCGCTTTTCAATACACAAATCCAGTCCATATAAGCGCTGAAGCAGGATGCATCACTTCTGCTGCTGATAAGTGAGGCGTCGATTCTGCCGATCACTTTATCTTCTTTCACCGCGATAAATGACAGTGCAGTTCTGAACCGTTCGTCCTCAAAGCTCTGTTCCAGAAGCTTCCTGTAAGTTTCATCCGGATCCCAGTAATACGTATCCGGTTCCTGTTCCCTCAGTTCACGTTCAAAGGCAATTACTCTCCCGACATCCGCCTTTTCAAATTCTTTCACTATAAACATATTTTGCTCACCTTATCCTGATTAACGCGATCGAGAAAAACTGGATTCGTCATTCCTTTTGAAGAATATCCAGTGTATGGTGAGACGCTCCTATCAAATCCTGCCGTTCACAGATGGCGAAATGATAGTCCATCCACTTGGAGAAGGTTTCATCATCCATGGCGTCAATAGCCCCCCGCATGTAATTGGTCGCTCCGTCAGTGGCAACAAGCTTTATCCTTGTGACAGGTACTTCCTCATCCAGAGCTGCAATCTCTTCTGTGCGTACCATCTCAAACAAGTCTTTCGGTTCGCTGAGGCAATGCCAGTCGGGAGTCAGCATATTGAGACTCAGCACTTCCTGCAACTTATTCCTTCCGAACACATACTGCAGGACCGTTGCCTCATTCATACAATAGGCTACCAGA
>CAMVHE010000194.1 GCA_947167215.1 uncultured Clostridia bacterium | reverse complement strand
AATAAAGCAGAAGATGCAGTGGTTGGCGCAGGTCTTGGGGCAGCTCATCAGGGAGGATTCAAGCGTAATGCCCAGCGGCGATGCGGCATGATGGTGGAGCATCAGAGTGCGCCTCTGGCCGTCGGCACCTTCAATACACAGCTGGATCTGCGGTCTGGCCGTCAGATACTGATAATCCACCAGATCCAGTACGGGAGTTCCATTGATGCTGATAATGGAATCCCCTGGCACAATGCCACTGCGTGCAGCCAAGGAACCGGGAGAAACGGAAAGAATACGCTGTGGCATGGGACCTCCTTCAAAAATGTGAACCATATCTGTGTCTTCGTGAAAAATTAGAATAAATGAAAAGACTGCAATTGTCAAGATGATGGAAAAAAACCGGCTTTGGACCGGTTGGAAAAAAGCAGAAGAATCTTGTAAAAGAAGCTGTTTTCTGTTGACGAAAAAACTAAAACGGAATAAAATAGAATGACGTTTTTGCATCCCAGTCGGGAAAAGCGTTGATTTTTTCGATCCTTCGGGGATAGAGCATATCCCTTTCAGAAAATCATCGGAACGGCAATAAAAACCATAGGAACAGCAAAGAGGAGAAGAATACCATGGGAAGATATTTCGGCACAGACGGCTTCCGCGGAGAGGCCAACGTCACGCTGACCAGTGAGCACGCGTATAAAATCGGCAAGTTTCTTGGCTGGTATTACGGCAAGAGCCGCGGCCGGAAAGCAAGGATTGTCATCGGCAAGGATACCAGAAGGTCCAGCTATATGTTTGAATACGCGATTGTTGCAGGTCTGACCAGCACCGGCGCAGATGCGTACATGCTCCATGTTACCACAACGCCCAGCGTGGCTTTTGTAACCCACCGCGACAGCTTTGACTGTGGAATCATGATCTCCGCCAGCCACAATCCCTATTATGACAACGGAATCAAGCTCATCAACGATCACGGCGAAAAGATGGATGACACCACCATTGCAGCGATCGAAGCCTACCTGGACGGCAATTACAGCGAAGTGGGACTCAGCAATGAGGTTCCCCTGGCGATGCGGGAAGAACTGGGCGAAATCGTCGACTATGTTTCCGTTATATCGGCTATCTGATTTCCCTTTCCTCCCATTCCTATAAGAACAAGCGGGTCGGCCTCGACTGCGCCAACGGCAGCGCATGGAATCTTGCCCGGAATGTATTTGAGGCGCTGGGGGCAAAGACCTTCGTCATCAATGCAGATCCGGACGGCTTCAATATCAACAGGAATGCAGGATCCACGCACATTGAGAATCTTCAGCGCTTCGTGCTCGAAAACCATCTGGATGTGGGCTTTGCCTATGATGGCGATGCAGACCGCTGCATTGCGGTGGACGAGAACGGACAGGTCGTGGACGGCGACAAGATTCTCTACATCTTTGGCACCCAGATGAAACGGGAAGGCCGTCTTGCGGGAAATAAGGTCGTAACCACCGTCATGTCCAACTTCGGCCTGTACAAGGCGCTGGACGATGCGGACATCCAGTATGAAAAGACGGCGGTCGGAGATCGCTATGTTTATGAAAACATGCTGAAGAACGGCTACGTCGTCGGCGGCGAACAGTCCGGACACATCATCCTCAGCAAATATGCCACCACCGGCGACGGAATTCTGACCTCGATCAAGCTCATGGAGGCCATGATGGATTCCCGCCAGACCCTGGCCCAGCTGGCTGCTCCGGTACACGTCTATCCGCAGGTGCTCCGCAATGTTCCGGTCAAGGACAAGGCTGCCGTCCGTGAAAGCAAAGCGGTGGCGGATGCAGTCCGGGCCGCAATGGAACAGCTGGGGGATACAGGAAGGGTTCTGCTGCGGGAGAGCGGAACGGAGCCAGTCATCCGCGTCATGGCGGAAGCAAAGGAGCTTCGGACCGCAGAGCTCGTGGTGGCGGACCTGGTGGACGTGCTGAAACGGGAAGGTCTGGCCTGATATGGATGAGGAGAACCGGGAAGAATTTCATCCTTCCCTGCTGCAGCGTGTTCTGGCAGGCATCGGCGCAGTCGGCTTTGTGGCGGTACTGTTGCTTATAGCCTGGGTGATTCGTCAGTATTCGTAAGACGTTTAATGCAATCGTGCATGATCCGTATATGGAGGACAACAGATGGGCTGGAAACAGTTTTTCTCACAGGAACTGATTGAGCGGGGGGAGATGTATGCCCAGGATAAAAGGGTAACCTCTCTTGTTCAGAAAGCAGACGGGTGTTTCCAGGCGAATGTTAACGGGGGAAAATCCATTTATGTAGCCAATGTGCGCGTGGCGGACGGTGCTGTTCTCGGGAGCTGTTCCTGCGGGCAGGAGGGCTTCTGCAGGCACATGGCTGCACTGTGTGTCTGCCTGGATGAACGCAGGCCGGGGTGGGATACCGGAGAAACCGAGGAGAAGACACCGGATGACTATACCCGGAAAATCATCTTCTTTGATGTGGATGCGGCCATGAAAGCCTACAGCATTCCTCCTGCACGGGAGGAGGAAGCCCTTTCCATCATCAAGGCAGGAAGGGTTCGCCGGATCAGCTTTTATTCCGGATACAGCCGGTACTACAGCGACCAGCAGCTGCTTTCCGGACAGTTCAGCGTGGCGCCTTTCAAACAGGGGGAAGCTGTTGCCTCCATTACCATGTCAAGGAATCATGTGCTTTCCATCCGCTGCTCGGGAAAATTCTGCTGGCGCTTTCCCGAGGAAGGACAGAACGGAAAGCGGGAGCTCTGTATCCATCAGCTGGCCGCCCTCCTGGCCATGCGGAAGCTTGTGGAGGATGAAAACCCGGGAGAAGAAACGAATCTCACGGGTGCCGTTCTCATGCGCGGGTTCGGAGGAAAGTCTGCGCTGATGGACGAAACGGACGGCAGCGTCAACAAGGCACTGCTGGAAGAGGAAAAGCCGGTACAGCAGATCCATCTGGAGCCGAGGATTACGCTGAAGCAGAAGGACATTTATGCACAGTTCCGCATCGGCGTGACCAGAATGTATGCCGTGAAAAACCTGAATGAGCTTCTTTCTGCAATTGAACAGAAAGAGTCCCTTTCCTTCGGAAAGAGCCTTGTTCTTGATTTTTCGAGAGATGTTTTCGATGAGGCTTCGGAGCCGATCCGTGATTTTCTCCTGCGTTATTATAAGGAAGACGATCTTCTCTCCAACGGGCGCGGGGACAAGAGCGCCTGGGGGTATGAGGAAGGACAGCTGCATCTTCTCGGAATGCGTCTGGATGATTTCTTTGAGATCAATAAGGGAAAGACCCTTGCCCTTTCCGGCGGCATGGGACAGACCGTGTACCTGACCGAAGCCGACCAGCGGGCGGAAATGAACATTTCCCCGAAATTCCAGGACGATGGCTCCTTTATCGGCATTGAAGCAAATGGTACCGTTCCTTCTTTTGTGGAAGGAGCGCGTTATCTTTACAGCTATCGCACCGGATACCTGTTCCGGGATGATCCGGAAAAGATCCGCAGTCTGCTCCCGCTGATACAGATCGCTTCCAACGAAACCTATTCCTTTACCATTGGACGGAAATCCCTGCGGCTGTTCTTCCGCCATGTTCTGCCGAAAGTCAAAGCGTCGGTCAATGTGAATGTGGAGGAAGCACAGACCATCGAGAAAGGAGTAAGGGACTTCCATGCGGTACTGCCTGAA
>CAMVHE010000193.1 GCA_947167215.1 uncultured Clostridia bacterium | reverse complement strand
GCTCCTCACCTTCCCAGGGGCAGTTCAGCAGGAAGATGCCGCCCTCCTTGACCTCGGATACGATATCGTACCGTTCGATATAGGTGGGATTGTGGCAGGCAATGAAATCTGCCGATTTGACATAATAGGAGGAACGGATCGGCTGGTCAGCGAAGCGCAGATGGCTCTTGGTGACCCCATAGGATTTTTTGGCGTCGTATTCAAAATATGCCTGAGCGAACCGGGATGTGTGGGAATTGATGATTTCCACGGTATTTTTGTTTGCGCCGACAGTACCATCGGACCCGAGCCCCCAGAACTTACAGCTGACAAGCCCCTTTGCTTCGGGGCGGACACTTTTATCCTCCGTCAGCGAAAGGTGCGTTACGTCGTCCTCGATGCCGATGGTGAAGGAATTCAGGGGTGAGGCTTTTTTCAGGTTTTCAAACACCGCGGCAATCTGGCCGGGAGTCGTATCTTTGGATGACAGTCCGTAGCGGCCGCCCACCAGGGTGATTTCCGGCCTGGCACGCAGGGCACTGCAGACGTCCAGGTACAAAGGATCCCCGGCGCTGCCCATCTCCTTGGTGCGGTCCAGTACAGCCACGGACCGGCAGGAGTCAGGAATGGCATCCACGAAACGACAGATGTCAAAGGGGCGGTACAGGTGGACCTGAACAAAGCCTGTCTTTTCTCCCCGTGCGTTGAGATAATCCACGGTTTCCCGGATGCAGCCGGAGACGGAGCCCATGGCGACGATTACCCGATCGGCATCCGGTGCGCCGTAATAGTTGAACAGGTGGTACTCCCTGCCCGTCAGGCTGGAAATGCGGTTCATGTAATCTTCCACGATCCCGGGCAGGGCAGCATAATCGCCGTTGTTGGCCTCCCGGACCTGGAAGTAGATGTCCGGATTCTGGACCGTTGCCCGGATCATCGGATGCTCGGGATTCAGAGCCTGAGCCCGGAAGGCGTCCAGGGCGTCCATATCCACCAGGTCCCGGAGGGCGGCGTAGTCCATTTCCTCCACCTTGTTGATTTCGTGGGATGTGCGGAAGCCGTCAAAGAAATGTATGAATGGAATCCGGGCCCTGATGGCCGCCAGATGGGCGACGCCTGCCAGGTCCATCACTTCCTGCACGTCTCCGGTGGAAAGCATGGCAAAGCCGGTCTGTCGGCAGTTCATCACGTCGGAATGGTCCCCGAAAATGGACAGGGCATGGGTTCCCACCGTGCGGCTGGCCACGTGAAGCACGCCTGGCAGCCGTTCCCCCGCAATGCGGTGCATGGTGGGGATCATCAGCATCAGTCCCTGGGAGGATGTAAAGCTGGAGGCCAGCGCGCCGGTTTCCAGTGCGCCGTGGACGGCGGCAATGGCGCCGGATTCCGCCTGCATTTCCACCAGACGGACCGGCTGTCCGAAAATGTTCTTTTTCCCCTTGGCAGACCAGACGTCGGTCTTGCCGGCCATGGGGGAAGAAGGGGTAATGGGATAGATGGCGGCGATTTCCGTAAAGGCATAGGCGATATAGGCCGCGGCTTCATTGCCGTCCATGGTGACATATTTGCGCTGTTCAGACATCTGAAGGATCCTCCCTGTCGTCAAAGGATAATTGATACAGTTCCGCACAGTTCCTCCACAGGATCGTTTCCCGCTCCTCCTCCGTCAGGGGAAGGGCATTGAGAAAATCCAGATCCGTTCCCTGGGGCCACATGGGATAGTCGGTCCCGAACAGAACCCTGTCCGCCCCGAAAGCCCGGATGATTTCCATGGCCCGTTCCGGCTTCAGCCAGTAAAAGGAGGAGGACGTGTCCACCATCAGATTCGGGAACTCCGGAAGCAGTCTCTCGGCCCGGTCCCATACGCTCCAGCCGCCGAAATGCGCCCCGATCATTTTCAGCTTCGGGAAGGATTTCAGCACCCGGGCAATCCGCTCCGGATTGGAATAATCGTAACGGTGGTCCCCGGTATGCACCAGGATCGGCATACCGTATTCCTCGCAGAGTTCGTAAATGGCGCAGGCCTTTGGGCTGTCCGCTTCAAAGCGCTGGAAGTCCGGGTGGATCTTGATGCCGTGCAGCCCCAGGGCCCGGATCTCCTCCAGGTCTGCCCGGAGGCAGGGAGATTCCGGATGCAGCGCCCCAAGGCCGATAAACGCGCCCTGTGCGCCGCTCTGCGCGTCCGCGATGAAAGTGTTTATGGAATGTACCTGAGCGGGAGTGGTGGCGACGGAGTGCACCACGAAGTGCGTCACCCCTGCTTTCCGCCCGGCAGAAAGCAGCGTGGCGACTGTGCCGTCATAATGATCTTCCGGCAGGCCTTCGTAAAACCGGTCCACCGTCGAAACCGCCTTCCGGGCGATTTTTTCCGGGTAGATATGACAGTGGCTGTCAATAATTCTCGTCATGTGTCCGATGCCTTTCGCTAAAGGGCCCTCAGGCCGTTTCGATACCTGCAGCCTTTTCCAGACCCAGCTTTTTGATGGCTTCCTCCCGCATTTTGTATTTCTGAATCTTGCCCGCATCGTTCATGGGGAATCCCTTGACAAATTCGATGTATTTGGGCACCTTGTGCTTGGCCATATGGTCCAGGATGTATTTTTTCATTTCGTCGGCCGTCATGGTCTCGTCTTCCTTCAGGATGATGCAGGCCATGATTTCCTCGCCCATTGCCTGGTCCGGCACACCGATGACCTGTACATCGCTGACCTTGGGATGCGTATAGATAAATTCTTCGATTTCCTTGGGGTAAATGTTCTCGCCGCCGCGGATGATCATGTCCTTCAGGCGGCCGGTGATCCGGTAGTTGCCCTCGGGCGTGCGGCAGGCCAGGTCGCCGGTGTGCAGCCAGCCATCCTTGTCGATGGCAGCCGCGGTGGCTTTGGGCATCTTGTAATAGCCCTTCATGATATTGTAACCCCGGGCCACAAATTCGCCGATCACCTCGTCCGGACAGTCCTCACCGGTTTCGGGGTCCACGATTTTGCATTCCACATCGGGGAAAGCGCTGCCGACAGTGGACACACGCACCTCCAGGGGGTCGGTGGTCCGGCTCATGGTACAGCCGGGAGAGGCTTCGGTCTGTCCGTAGACGATGACGATTTCAGGCATGTGCATTTTTTCCACCACATCCCGCATAACGGCGATAGGGCAAGGACTGCCGGCCATGATGCCGGTGCGCATGTGGCTGAAGTCCGTCTTGGGGAAGTCCGGATGGGACAGCATGGCGATAAACATGGTGGGCACGCCGTGGAAGGCGGTGATGTGCTCCCGATGGATGCAGGCCAGGGATGACTTGGGCGAAAAATACGGGATGGGCAGGATGGTGCCGCCGTGTGTCATGGTGGCGGTCATGGCCAGTACCATGCCAAAGCAGTGGAACATGGGCACCTGGATCATCATCCGGTCCTCGGTGGACAGGTCCATGCCATCCCCGATACTTTTGCCGTCGTTGACGATGTTGTAATGCGTCAGCATGACACCCTTGGGAAAGCCGGTGGTGCCGGAAGTGTACTGCATGTTGCATACGTCGTTGACGTTGACGGCGGCTGCCAGACGGCGGATCTCCTCGACAGGGGTCCGGGATGCACAGGCCAGCGCATCATTCCATGTAAGGCCGCCCTTCATCCGGAAGCCCACGGTAATCACGTTGCGCAGGAACGGGAGTCTGCGGGCATGCAGAGGTTCGCCGGGCTTGCGGTCCGCAAGTTCCGGGCAGAGCTCTTCAATGATGCCCTTATAGTCGGAATCCCGGTAGCCGTCGATCATGACCAGGGTATGGGTATCCGACTGGCGCAGAAGGTATTCGGCCTCATGGATTTTATAGGCAGTGTTCATGGTCACCAGGATCGCGCCGATTTTGGTGGTGGCCCAGAAGGTCAGGAACCACTGGGGCACGTTGGTGGCCCAGATGGTCACCTTGGATCCCGGCTTCACGCCCAGGGAGACCAGGGCACGGGCAAATTCGTCCACATCGTCCCGGAACTGGCTGTAGGTTCGGGTGTAATCCAG
>CAMVHE010000192.1 GCA_947167215.1 uncultured Clostridia bacterium | reverse complement strand
CGCATTTCATATCCGTGACTGGAACCGGGACCTTTCGCCATGGACTGCCCCTGCGGTGTTTGGGAAGGAAGGCTTTGGAGCAGGCGCAGAGGATACCCTCCGCGAAATCAGGGAATTCTGCAGTGACCCTGCGAAAAAATATATTATCGGCGGTTATTCCCTCGCCGGTCTATTTGCACTGTGGGCAGCTTACCAGGCGAACATTTTTTCTGCCGTCGCAGCGGCATCGCCCTCTGTCTGGTTTCCCGGCTTTACGGATTATATGAAGTCCCACAGGATCAGCAGCAGCCATGTCTATCTGAGTCTTGGAGACAAAGAGGCAAAAACCCGGAACCCTGTCATGTCCACCGTCAGCGACTGCATCCGGGAAGCGCACCGCCTGCTGCTGGCCTCCGGAACCAGCTGCACGCTTGAATGGAATCCGGGCAACCATTTCAGGGAGCCCGACATCCGGACCGCAAAAGCTTTTGCCTGGGCATTGAACCAGAGCAGCCGGACTTCCGGATGATCTTCCCGAATGCAGAAATCCCCCTGAGCAGCTTCTCAGGGGGAACAAAGAAATAATATACTCTGCCTGTTCTCTGTATCAGAAAAACCGGTGCATCCGGACACCGGTCTAGCTCCGCCTTCTGCCGGGCATATTTTTTTGTTTTGATGTATCCGTATTCCTCTGCGACGGCTCACGGGGTGCCACGGCGCAAACCCGGGAACTGCCGTCCGCAGGGCATGGGCTTTTCATGCTTTCGAAAAACACCCTGTGAGAGAAGTACGGACAGCAGCTCCGTTCCGGATGCCCTTTCCTACCAGAGGAAGGGAATCAGCCTGTACTTTACCTTCTCCATGTACTCGCTGTATCCCCGGAGACCTTCCTTCAGAATCCGTTCCTCGCTGCGGATCCGTTCCGCAATGATCGGGATATAGCCGAGCAGGATCAGGAAGGAGATCACGGATCCCAGCACCAGGGGCATTGCCAGAAACAATATCACCGTCGCCATGTACATCGGGTGCCGGACAATTCCGTAAAGGCCGGTGTCCACCACCTTCTGCCCCTCCTGAACCTCCACCGTTCTCGAAAGGTATGCATTCTCCCGCAGGACCTCCGCATACAGCGCATAGGCTGCCAGGAAAAGGACGGAGGCAATAACGCTTGCCGGGAAGGGAAGCAGGAGCCATCCATACCGGAAACTGAGCCCTGCCGCAAGGAATGCCGCCAGAAACATCAGTCCGCTGAAAAGAATAACCCGGCGCTGTTCCGCCTCTTTTTCCCGGACATTCAGGCGTTTTTCCAGAAGGTCCGGGCACTTCTTCATCATGACCAGCCCGGCAATGAACATCGGGACAAAGAGGATTCCCATCAGCAGCCAACCCTGCGGATAGTTCCATGTTCCCGCAGGGATGAAGAGCAGGCCCGCAACCAGCAGCAGGCCTGCCGAAAACCGGGACAGCGCCCGGATAAAAAGTGCCCTGTTCATAGCTTCTCCTCCTGAAGGGACTCTGCAAAATCCCGGATAATCTTATTTACTTCCTCCGGTCTGTCCGTATTGGCGTTGTGTCCGGCATCCCGGATCCAGCAGATCGGAAGGCCTTCCTTTTCCGCCCATCTGCGGTTATACTGCCTTGCGGACCCTGCCCGGTCCTTTTCCCCGCAGATCAGGACAGCAGGACAGTCCAGCCGGTACGGGAGGTCTGCCTCCATGGCCTCCGCCAGCAGCTTCATTCCATGGCCGGACAGCCTGCAGTACTCCTCCCTGGTGTAGGCATCCAGGAAGCTGCGCATCAGCCTGCGCCCGTACGCACTGACTGCACACCCGTCGGCTCCCAGCTTTTTCAGGCTTTCCCAGGGAAAGGCGCGGTACACCGGCTCCATTCTCTTCAGAAGCCAGATTTCAAGCCCCGTCACATAGCTGCGCTTAAGCGGCGCCGAATCGATGGAAACGAAGCCCGCGGCCTCCCCGGGATATTTCTGCATGAAGCACTGGGAAACATATCCTCCCATCGACTGCCCGACCAGTACCGGCCGGGTGATCCCTTCCCCCGCCAGGATAGCATGCAGCCATCCTGCCTTATCCATCAGGGAAAAATCCAGCCGGAAGGGGCGGGATGCGGCGTGCCCCGGCGCATCCCATGTCAGAATATTGCATTCCCTTTCAAAGGTTTCGATCTGCGGGTCAAAAAGATGATGGTCCGCCGTAAGCCCCGGAAGAAAGACAAGTGTTCTCCTGACCGGGACAAAGCCGTTCATCCAGTAATGAATCACGCCGGAGGCTGTTTCAAAGCTCTTCTCTGTCATCTTTTTCTTCCTCCCGGTGCTTTCGGAGATAGACCGCCTTCCAGAAATCCAGCAGCTTCCGGAAATCCTTCTCCATGGCATCCACATCCATGCACCCCCGCTGGATGTATTCCCACAGGCAGCCTTCCGATGCCCAGTACATTTCCCGGTACATCATCGAAAGGTCGATACCGGGAATGAAATCTTCCGGATCCAGGCTCTGAAGCTTCCTTGCCGCATGGGTATCCAGATACTGTCCCATGCTTCTGCGGATGTCCGCACTGACTTCCGGATCCTTTTCGTAAAAGGCCCGGACGGCAAATACCCCGATATCGGGATAACGCCTCATCAGCCGGAGCTTCGCCTGCATGCCGCTGTCCATGCTTCCGAACAGGTCCGCCTGGTCATAGGCCCCGCTCCGGCTCATTTCCTCGACCGTTATCCGGCAGCAGGTATCCCAGAGGAACAGGTAGAGTTCCTTCTTATTGTGAAAATAGTGGAACAGCAGCGCCTTGCTGATGCCGGCGGCATCCGCAATTTCACTCATGGGGCTTTTCCTGTACGTATTCTGCGAAAACACACGGAACCCCGCATTCAGGAGCCGCGACCGCTTTTCCTCCGGCAGGGAAAAAAATTTCGGATTCATCGCACACCTCCGTTTACCGCATCGGTCAGTTCCATCGTAAATCCATTGACCGATTTTGAGAAGACCCTGAAATGTAAAAAACGTCCCGGATTCTTTCTCCCCCCGTTTCCCTGCAGAGACCGTAAAGGGCAGGCAGCCGGGCTCATGCTTCCCTGCCTTCGCGTTTCACTTTCTTATACAGCCGGGCATTCCAGAACTCCATTCCCAGTTCATCCAGATAGAAATGGAGGATGGCCTTCCAGTTCTTCGTGGCCGTGCTCAGCAGGATGTAGTCCGCATCCTTCCCGACCGCCTTTTCCGCACTGTAAAACAGCATTTTCCCGATGCCCTTTCCCCGGAAGGCCGGTTTTACATAGAGTTCTTCCACTTCAAAAACCGTCGCCCCTTCCGGAACGACCGATGTGGGTCTTTCCGTTTTCTCCAGGAGACCGAACAGGTACCCGACGGCTTCCCCGCCTTCTTTCGCCAGGAATATCCGGCGGCCTTCGATATCCGCCCCTGTATTCTTCCGGTAGCCGTGGCAGCTGTTTTCTGCCTCCCAGTCCCCGGAAAGCCGGATCAGCATCCGGAGAACCTCCTCCTCCGGTTCCCTCTCTTCGATCTCCACCTCTGCCTTTATGTTTTCCGCCTGCATACGGTCCTCCATTCTCCCGCTTATCTTCCCGTTCCTCTTCCGGAAGGTCCGAAGGCCTCCGGATGCGCGGCTTCCGAAGCCTTCTCCGGTGTCCGCCCTGTTTTCACAGTATAGCATGGCCCCGTGCGCTTTTCCAGCCTGCCCCCGGGGCATATTGATGCTGCAGACCTTGCCCTGCGGGCGCTTCCATCCGCGGTTCCCTCCCTTTCCGGCAGCTCCAGAGATCCGCCTGGAATCACCCGGCCGCCGTTTCAAGGACCACTTGAAAATATTTCTGCATCTTCCATTTCCCCTTGCTGTATTCCCGCACCGTGATGTGGTAAGATAATGCCGTCATCCGGAAAGAAGGATACGGAAAGCGGAAGCATTTGACAAAAAAGCTTTTCAGGATAGTCAACTACCCACCACTTAAGCCTGAAGGCTGGAAGTGGGGGCTTGAAACAGGGCCTGGTTGACTAGCCAAAGGTCTGCGGGGCCTATGTTGAAAGCGTCATAACACCCATGGACGTATCACCTAATCTGTGGCTCTG
>CAMVHE010000191.1 GCA_947167215.1 uncultured Clostridia bacterium | reverse complement strand
AGTATTGAGAAATATGTTTGAGCCGAATCACAACCGGGAAAGAGGAGATGCTGCTGGTGAAGCGTACAATCGGGTAAGGAGTGCTTTGGTGCACAACCGGGAATCTTCTGTGTATGACCGCTGGAAATGTCAAAGTGCCCCGCCGCTGTTCCTGCTGTCATATTCAAGTACAACCGCCAGGTTATCCTCAAATGTAACAAAGAAAGTATAGAAGCTTACATTTGTAGCCTGTGTCACTGCCTGCATACATTCTGAGCTTCCTGAAAACTCACAGATGAAAAGCAGAAAACCAGAGCCGGTCGGAAGCAATCCGGGGATGGCTCTGGTTGCGTCTGCTTAATTTCGTTGTTTATAAATGTGCCTGTTTACACAGGCAGCTGAAAGAGGCTGCTGCAGAATTTAACGCTTCCGCAACAGCCCATACAAAACAAAGAAACATTACTTTTCTGTCGATGTATCCGGACCAGAGGATGAATTTCTGTCTGGTTCCTGAGTTGCCTTGCCGACGAGGCCACCCGTTGATACATCCCGAATAGCCTTGGGAATATCCAGCCCTACGGCATCTTTTACGGCTTCGAAGGTCTGCAGCATGGTTCCGGCAGTATCCCGGGCCATGGAGGTCGCACCGCCTTCACCGAAGAGAATGATTTTTTCTGTCTTGCTCAGAGGTTCGGATACGGCGCGGGCAATATCCGGCAGCTTGTCGGTAACCATTTCCATCATGGCTGCCTGACCATACAGCTGCATGGCTTCCGCCTTCATCCGCATGGCTTCTGCTTCCGCTTCACCTTTCATGCGGATCGCTTCCGCTTCCTTCTGTGCTGCGTACAGGGCCGCATCTGCTTCTGCCTGTCTGCGATACTTTTCGGCTTCTGCTTCTGCAATCGCCCGGTCTTTTTCAGCAGCGGCCTTCTCACGGATCTCGACGTTCAGTTTTTCGCGTTCAATCTCGACGGCCTGGCGTTTCAGCTCTGTTTCCTTTTCCAGACGCGTCATTTCAGCAGCGGCATGCTCTGTTGCAAAGATCTTGTTGATACGTTCCTGCTCAATCTTGTACGCCATCTCGGCCTTGGCGCGGGCTTCTTCCGTTTCCTGCTTGAACGCAGCCTTCTGTACCTCCAGGTCACGGTTCTGACGTGCGATTTCCGCCTCAGCCTGCATCTCGGCAAACTTGGATTCCTTTTCGGCAGCAGCTTCCGCGATACGCTTGTCCTGCTCCTTCTCGGCAACATTCCGGGCAGCCATGGTATCAATGACGTTTCCGTCCTTGTCCGAGAAGTTCTGGATGGTCAGGTTGATAATCTCAAGACCCATGTTGCTCATGTCGCTCATGGCGGCCTTGATGGATTCCTGTGCAAACTTATCCCTGTTCTGCACGAGCTCCGCGATCGTCATCTGACCGATGATTTCACGCATGTTGCCTTCCAGAACATCCTTTGCCAGGGCTTTGATCTGGTCTGAATCATAGTGCAGCAGCTGCTCTGCAGCCGTGGCGATGGACAGGTCATCTGAACCGATCTTGATGTTGGCCACAGCGTCCACCAGCACGGAGATGTATTCCTTGGTGGGAACCGGCTGCGCCGTTTTGATATCCACCTGGGTCAGGCACATATCCAGCTGGTCGATCCGCTCAATGGCCGGGATGAAGAAGGTTGCGCCGCCACGCACGATGCGGTAACCGAATTTCTTGGTAGCTACGGTCCCATCTGCATTCCGTACCTTATAGTTGCGCCGCAGAAGACCCGATATGATCAGGGCCGTGTCCGGTGGCGCAATCTTGTAGCGTGGCGTGAACTTCAGCAGGATAATGAATGCAACGATGGCGATCAGAATCCAGTGCCAGCTGGTCTGAAGAAATGTGAGAATGTTTTCCATGGGAAACTCCTTTCTTTTCCGGGAAAAGCACGCCATGCATGCCTTACCACGTTTGATAACAATACAGCTGCTTGAAGCACGGCTGCAGCCCTGTCACAGAAAGCGTGCCAAGATGAGGAATATGACCATCGTATGCCGATGTACCCATATCAATATAGCATATTCCTGGAGCACGAATCATTAGAGAATCATCAGAAGTGCATGAAAACAGTGCACATATCGTTGCATGTATTATACTACTTACATTGCAAGAAGGAAACAGAATCATATCCGACTGGTCAAACTTGGGTTTCTGAGCAGAGATCTCGGAATCATTGATGCCATTGAATCGAAACATCCGGGATGCCTGAAGGAAACTCTTCCAGTTCGGAAGCAGAAGATGCTTCAAGTGATCCGCACGCTGTATTCCCAACAAGAATACATGTACCGGACGAAAACCCACAAGGTAGAAAACCGGATTGTGAGCATTTCGCAGCCATGGGTCAGACCGATTGTCCGTGGAAAACAAACCGCGGATGTGGAATTCGGAGCCAAGGTTGAAATGAGCGTCGCAGATGGTTTCCTGCGGATAGAAGACCTGCGATGGGATGCTTACAACGAGAGCACCACATTCCAGGAATCGGTGGAAGCCTACAAAAGGTCTTATGGGCATTATCCCCAAAGGGTTCTTGCAGATACAATCTTCCGGACTCGGGAAAATATGAAGTACTGCAAGGAGCATGGAATCCATCTGAATGGACCTAAACTCGGCAAGCCCTATTCCGATCCGGCACTCCAGAAGCAACAGAAGAATCTGGAATGGCAGGAATCCGGGGAACGGGGCGAAATCGAAAGGAACTTTGGCGTTGGCAAACGCCGCTACTGCCTGGACTGTATCGTCACAAAGCTGAAGGAAACCAGCGAAGTGATGATCCATGCCAGCGTCCTGTATATGAACCTGCGGAAGAGGCTAAGGCTTCTTTTGCGCCTCTTTTTCAGGTGGCTTTGGAATTCGATTCAAAACCAGCTGGAAGAGAAGACTTTTTCTCTCGCATGAAAAATGGCATTTGTGCAGGTAACACTACTTTATCCTCGGGGAGAATATCAGCTATGAAGACTGCAACTATGAGGACCGCTTCAGACTGACGGAAGAACTGCGTGACCGGATGGCGACGCTGAAATGGGAGATCATGGAACAGCTTCCCGGACTGAAACGGAGTGAGCTCCCGGATACAGCGTATGACGATTATATCCGGCATGCCATTACAATGAACACGGAGTATACACTGACCGTAGAAGATATTCAGGCAGAGGCTTTCCATCCTAAGGGAATCACAGATCCGGCGGAGGCGTTTGCCCCTCTGGACAGGGGTGTCCCGTCCGGAGAGAATGGGTACTTGACTTGACAGACGACTCAGGGGATATCATCATTGATGGCGTGATCAGAATGGTGCAGGGTACAGGCTTTGCACCATTTGTTATTCTGAACAGGAACAGGATCTGCTGCCGCAGAGATTCACTTTCTCACAGTGAAGACAGGGGCGGTTATCGGCCTTGACGCAGTAGTTCTTTAGTCTCTTATATCTTTCAGATATGCTGAAGGCTTTCCATGACCTCATGGAACAATGCCTGGTCCTCGGCCATATTGACCTCCCGGCCAACCCACATAAACGAATAGACCATCTTTCCGTCCTTGACCAGGAAATTGGTGACGTTTTGTTTGATACCTTGCACACTGTAAGAAAACTGATAGCCTTCTGCCCTGACTTTCCCGGCCTGCATGGAATCGAATTTCCGGAGCTGGTAATCATGGTTTGCCTGCTCATTTGTGTTTCCTCCCGTTTTTTCATGGAAAAGGATATTCACTGCTTACGGATGATCTTACCATATTCACACCGTGCATTCCATAAGCCACGTTCTGGAAAATCGCCTGGAGATGCACGGTGCGGACCTTTCCATGATATAACCATTTCCCGGAGTGTTTCTCCTGTGTATATACCATTCCTCCGGCCGGCTCCCGTTGGACACAGCCTTTTCGCAAGGACATTGCTTTCACTGCCAGAATCGATTCAGCAGACAACCGATAAAACAGAACAGAAAAATGATAGAAGGGTTTTTTTGCTTTTGGTACTCTTTCCATGAACATACAAAGCAACAAACGATGTTCCATCGTAAGAAAGAGGTTGAGTCCATGGAAAAAGAAACGCTACAAGCTGAACCCAAGAGCCTGTGGAATCTTTCCTATATCCTTGCTCTGGTGATTTCCACTGTTTCAGCGTTTTCTTTCTATATGAATCAGAGCCTTCTGGCAGGATATCTGCAAAGCCCTGAAATCGGGATTAC
>CAMVHE010000190.1 GCA_947167215.1 uncultured Clostridia bacterium | reverse complement strand
GTGGTGAACATTCCCCGCTTTGCTCCCCACAAGATCGAGGTTCTGGAGCATTCCGAGATCTATGACATGGGTGGATTGAGCTACTGGTCTCTGTTCCTTCAGAGCATTGAATCCATCCGGGTGAACAACCCCGACCGGTATAACGAGGAGAACATTGAGCGGTTGAAGAAGAAGTTCGATATCCAGATCAAGAGCATCGGCATGAAGTAAGCAGCCCCTTCGCTGCCTCCGATGGCCCATCCGGCGGAGGATTGGCTGAATCAGCGGCAGAAGCAGGGCAAATCAAATCGTCTATTAATTAAAGAAAGGATGAAAGACATGGCAAAGAACGAATTCCTGTTTGACCTCAAAACTCCGGAAACCACCTGGAACGGCAGCGGCAAGCATTTCTGGCCCAATGGCAAGGTTTCCTCCGAGGCTGGCCTGATCACTCGGATGGAGGGCCCCCACGGTCTGTACTGGTGCCTGGACACCATCATGCATGCAGTGCCCGAGGAGATGCAGGCCACCTGGCAGATGCCGCATTATCACGTTCATGGCTATGAGACCTTCTTCGTGGACAGCGGCAAGCTGTATCTGTTCATCAACAAACAGCGGGTACTCTGCACTCCGGGCGACATCGTCCATCTGCAGGCCGGACAGCTCCATGGTATGTGCTTCCTGGAGGAGACCAAGTGGCGCGGGACCTACCATGATTTTTTCACCTATCCTGAGGCCGGAGACGTGGCGCGGGTCAAACGGTATATGCCTGAGCTTAAGGATGACCCCGAACTGGCGAAACTGGCCCCCAGAGGGGAGATGGACTCTGTCATGGGAGAGTCTTTCGTCTACAAAGATGTGCCGGTTGAACAGTGCCTGGCAGTGAAGCATGTGGACCGTCCTCATGCGGCGTACGCTTTCCCCGGACTGAGCATGCGGGTCATCGTAGAACGTTGGGAAAACGGCGGAACCAAGGAAATGGTCTGCGCCGTCTGCGAACCCGGCTTCACTGCGGAATGGGTGAAATATCCTCCGCTGCGTGAGCTGCTCTATGTCCGCAAGGGCAAGGTGAAGTTCACAATCCTGGGACAGGAATTCATTGCTGACGATGAGTGCGTTGTGAACATCCCCCGCTTCGCTCCCCACAAGATCGAGGTTTTGGAGCATTCCGAGATCTATGACATGGGCGGACAGAGCTACTGGTCACTGTTCCTCCAGAGCGTCGAATCCCTCCAGGTGAACAACCCCGACCGGTATAACGAGGAGAACATTGAGCGGCTGAAGAAGAAATTCGATATCCAGATCAAGAGCATCGGCATGAAGTAAGCCTTGCCGCGTTTGGAGGTCGGTCCGCGCAGACTGACCTCCGTTTTTCTCACGACAACAAAAGATACATGAACATGTGACAGCTGAAACGGATCAATCGACCGATCCGCAGCTGTGCCGGAACACCGCAGGATGAATGCAATCATGGAGGGAGGAAAAGCATGAACACCCGCAGAATCACAGAGATAGTCCTTGCCTTGCTGATGCTTCTTGCTCTCATGAACGGCTGCAGCGGCAAAGGACAGGAATCCCCCATTGGAACAGAGAGCGCAGTCCCCGCTACCTCAACCAAGGCTCCGGAAGTCACTAAGGCCCCCGCCGCAACTGAAGCACCGCAGGCCACAGAAGAGCCCGGGGACGAAGGACTCTATCATTTTGCAAAGAATTACGCAGTGGACAGCGAGGGCTGGCCCCTTGAAAAGTATGTGTACGAGCAGCCCATTTGTGACACGGACGAGACCTTTACCCGCTGGACCACCTGTTATTATCCTCAGTATCTCCCAGAGGGAGGCTTCAATGACATCGTGACATGGCAGGGTGTCGCAAAATACACCGGTGTGCATATTGAGTACAACATCGTCGACTCTGCCAACCGGCAGCAGAACTTCTCCGTGCTTCTGGCCTCCGATGACCTGGATGAGATTCTGGACCAGGGTTCGTCTTTCTATCCCGGCAGTGTAGATGAGGCCATGGAGGAAGGCTACTTTGCGGATATGTATGATTACCGTCATCTGATGCCCAATTATATGCGGGAAATCAAAGTCCGTTCAGAGAAGAACCCCGATTGCATGGATAAGCTGTTTTACAAAAAGACGCACCTCTGTACCCTGTACGGACTGGTAATCGGACCGGTGCCCAGTATGGGTTCGACAATCCGGCAGGATTGGCTGGACCGGATGGATATGGGCTCCGCCAAGGAGATTACTACCTTTGACAAACTGCATGACGCGCTGTATGCCATGAAGGTGAATTTCTCCAATAACGAGTACAACCAGGAAGAGATCTTTCCGTTCTACCTGTGGAGCTGCGGCGAGATCACTCCGGGCTGGATATTCCCGGGCTATAATACGGCTCTGTTCATGTCCCGCCTGTCGAATCGCCGCGTGGTGGACGGGGTAGTGCAGCACTGCGGCACCACGGAGGACGACCGGGAGCTGATGACCATGCTGGCCCAGTGGTATGCAGAGGGTTTGATCAGTCCCAATTTTCAGTCCTATGTCGTGGGCGGCACCTTCGATGCCGGCTTTATGAAGGACATGGTGGGCTGCATGCCTCAGATGCCGGGCTCCATCAATATGTTGGAGGCAAATGGGGCCGATCCGAATACCCATTGGGAGCCGATTCCCCGCACAAAGCGATTTGACGGGCAGATCCTGGAATTCGGAAACCGCCTGGCGGAGACGCATAACGGTTTTACCAACATCAACGCCAAGTGCCATAATCTTGAACTGGCAGCGGCTTACCTGGATTGGTGGATGAGCGATTTCGGCGGCGAGTACACCTCCTGGGGCCCGGAAGGCTGGATGTGGGATTACAACGAAAGCGGCGAAAAGGAGCTTCAGGACTGGGTCATCAATCATGAGGCAACGATGCTGAATATCATGAACATTTACTCCAACAACAATCTGGTGGAGTTCTGCCTGCATGATATCCGGAGGAGCTACGCCTATCCCGAAGGAAAGCGACCCCTGGCCATGTACGACACCTGGGTCATCCCGGATTACGGCGGACACTATGACTGGCCCAGCGCCATTATTCTCTCAGATGAGGAGACGGAAGAGACGACCTCGATCCTGGCTGACCTGAACACGTATTTCTCCGAAAACTATGTCTCCTTCATCAACGGGGTGAAGCCCCTCAGCGAGTGGGACAACTACATCAATGACATGAAGGCCTTCGGACTGGATCGGCTCAATGCCATTTACCAGGCGGCCTACGACGAATATATCGCCAACCGGTAAGCATTTCCGGACGGGGGTCGGTCAGGAAGGCTTGACCTCCGTCTGCTTTTCCGGACCGGCCTGCGGATTCCCGGTGGTGCGGAAGCTGCGGTTTTCCCTGGAACATAGCCAAGGGAATTCCTGCACCGCAAATCTCCATCAAGGAGGAAAACATGAAAGGAAAACGAATAACAGCCACGGTGCTGGCATTGATGATGGTCGCAGTCCTTTTTGCCGGATGCAGCAGCTCTGAGGAAACGACCCCAAGTATGCCTGCAGCCGCCCAGGCGACCCAGGTACCGTCCGTCACCAAGGCGCCTGCTGCGACTGAAGCTCCGCAGGCTACAGCAGAGCCTGTGGATGAAGGACCTTATCATTTTGCCAAGGGCTACGCCACCGATGCGGATGGCTGGCCTCTGGAAAAGTACGTCTATGAGCAGCCCCTGTGCGATACGGACGATGTTCTGACCAAGTGGACGACCTGCTATAATCCCCAGTACCTGCCCGAGGGCGGATTCAATGCTATCCAGACCTGGCAGATGGTGGAGGAATTCACCGGCGTTCACATTGAGTATAACGTGGTGGACAGCGCCAACCGGCAGCAGAACTTTTCCGTGCTCCTGGCCTCCGATGACCTGGACGACATCCTGGATGGCGGCGCGTCCTTCTACCCCGGTACCCTGGATGATGCGGTGGAAGACGGCTTCTTCGCCGATCTGTATGACAAGCGGGACCTGATGCCCAACTATATGTGGGAGATCCACAACCGCTCCATCCGAAACCCGGACTGCCTGAACAGCCTCTTTTATAAAAAGACCCATCTGATCACCCTCTACGGTCTGGTCATCGATCCGGTCCCCAGCATGGGCGCCGCGCTCCGGCAGGATTGGCTGGATAAGCTGGATATGGGCTCCGCAGCGGATGTGACCACCTTTGACAAGCTCCATGAGGTCCTGGTGG
>CAMVHE010000189.1 GCA_947167215.1 uncultured Clostridia bacterium | reverse complement strand
CCGGTGAAATGCGTTGTGTTCCTGGTGTTCCTGATCATCCTGCAGCAGGTGGACGGAAATGTGATCGGCCCGGCCATTCTTGGCGACAAGCTTGGCATCTCGGGAATCTGGATCCTGTTTTCCATCCTGTTCTTCTCGTCCATCTGGGGCATCGTGGGAATGCTGGTTGGCGTCCCCGTGTTCGCTGTGCTGTACGACCTGATCCGCAGGGGCATCCTGAAAGGACTTCAGCTGCGCGGCAGGGAGGACTTGTCCGAGGAATACATGGAGAAATATAAAGAGAAGGAACAGGAACAGAAGATACTTGATAAGTGTAAGGGGCGAACTAAACAAAAGTAAAGTAAAGAGGCATTATGCCTGAATAGCAGGACGGGAGTCAGCGACCATCTTCAGGTAGAGATCATAACGGTCGCTGAGTTTCCCGGAATTCTCATCGTTTGGATAATATGTGTGTGATATTGTCGGTTTCCAGTCAGAAAGGAAACCGATTTTTTTTCCGGCAAGAACAGCTGCTCCCAGACAGACAGCTTCGTGAAATGCGGGAACCTCTACAGGACGTTTGATTACATCTGATTTGAGCTGCATAAAAACAGGTTCTGCCGAAAGGCGTCCTGTAGCGCGTATGGAATTAAAATGTTTATTTGTGGCTGCTTCAATCTGCTCTAAACGACGCCGGTATTCGAAACATAAACCTTCAAGAAGAGAATAACACAGATGTTCCTTATGATGCTGATCCTTGAGCCCATGAATCATACCGTACAATCCGGGAATTTCCTGAATTCCCTTAAGAAATGGAATGAAAACCGGACATTCTTCGGGAGCAGCAGTCATTTCATTGGCATGACTAAAAAAGAGTGCATATTCATCTTTCTTAAACAGAAGGTTTGTAAGCCATTCAATCGCTCCCCCGCATCCCTGAATTGAACTTAAAAAACGGTTTTCAAAGTCGCAGTAAGGATAAAAAGCAATATTACGGTCAAAAAGTGCCTTGAGGTCTCCAGGTGGGCCGGATGTTACACAGGTTTCGGAGGTCCCAAGAGAATCTACCGCAATCTGACGCCCTTGAATGTCTGCCGCAACGGATGCGCTTGCGTGGTCATGCCCGGCAAAAACCACAGGAATTCCTTCCGGAATATTAGTTGCTTCAGAACCTTCTGCGGAAACAGCCCCTGCAGATTCGCCGGAAGCAATAATCTCCGGGAAAAGACTCAAGGGCAGTGACGATGCCTCTGCAATCTCTGAAGACCAAGATAAGTTTTCAATATCGCAGAGCATACTTCTGGAGGCAAGGGAATAATCGGTTCTGATATTTCCGGTTAACCGATAAGCAAGATAATCCTGCATAAACAGAAATTTATATGTGTCTGCAAGAAGACGGGGCTGAACTCGCTGCATCCAAAGCAGTTTTGAGAGCGTAAATTTGCCGCTGGCATACTGCCCTGTCTTTCTGTAAAGATTTTCGATCCCTAACAGTTCCGCAAAGTTCAGGATATCATTCTGACCGCGCATATCGTACCAGGTAATCATTCTGGAAAGAACCGAACCGTCAGCCCTGATGGGGACAACTGCTTCCCCAAAGGATGAGATGCCTATAGCCAACGGATTGTATTTCCCTGAAGACATCACTTTTTTCAGAATAATAGACAGATCCAGGAAGATTTCTTCCGCATCAAATTCCGAACAGCCCGGTGTAGAATGATATACATGGACTCTCTGATGATGGATTTCAATAAGGTTGCATGAGAGATCAAAGATTCCTGCTTTCAGATGCGTAGAACCGGCATCTATGCCAATCAGAACGTCCTGCTTCATATACAATACTCCTCTTTTTACTGTCTCTTGACCTGTTCCCGGATTGAATGATTATTGCGGTGTACATGGAAATGAAACAACAACGGTTGTTCCTGTGGAATCTGAAAAAATGCTGATGTTGTATTCCTCGCCATATAGAAGTTTAAGCTGCTGTGTCAGGCTGTGCAGCCCGATTCCCTGAAAGGTTCCATCAGACAGGGAATTATTGATACAGTCAAGTTTTTCCTCAGGAATTCCTTTTCCGTCATCCTTTACAGTAAGGACCATTTGCTCTCCGAGCTGATAACCGGATATTTGTATATGGTTATGTGACGGCATGTTTTCAAAACCATGTTTTATGGAATTCTCGACAAGAATATGAAGCGTAAACCGTGGAATCAGATATTTCAGGAGTTCTTTTTGGATGGAGACCCGATAATCAAAACGATCTTCGTATATGGTTTTTGTCAGCTGAAGATATTCAATTGTCCGTTCGAGTTCTTTGCTGAGCGGTACCATTTCATTTTCTTCGTAGATGTTATACCTGAGCTGGTTGCTCAGACTGAGGATGATTTTGTTTGTATTCTCTTTGGAACCATACATACTTTCGGTCTGAATCAGTTGAAGAGCATTAAACAGAAAATGAGGATTCAGCTTTGACAGCAGCAGACTGTTTCGCTCCTTTTGGAGAGACAGCTCTGTTTCAATCTTGGCTGCATTTAGCATTTGGAGATTATCCATAAGGCTGTTGAAGCTTGAAGCAATAATATTTAATTCTCTGTATCTGTAGTCTCCCTTAAGGTGGAGATAATCCGCCGAGTTTGCGTTCTGGATGTCGGAGACAAGAAGATTAACCGGTTTACTGGCTCTCAGATACAGACAGACTGCAAGTATCAGGTTAAGGAGAATGCAAATAAAAAAAATCAGAAAGATGTTAAAACGCAGGACTTTGGTTTCCTCTGAGATATTCAGATTAATCAGATATAGAATGCTGCAGTCATAAACCTCTGAATTAATAAGTAAAGTTGATGGTTCGGAATCAAAAGCCGTATCAGTCGTGCCGGTCGTGTTGAGTGCACCTTCAAGGATAGGAGGCTGAAACATTTCCTCTCCTGAAGTCCCCATCAGATAATCATGGTGTGAGTCTACAAAGTAAAGGTCCCCGTATTTCGTACAGTCACTGTTGAACGCCAGAAGCGCCAGCATATTGGAATCCATGAAAATGGTTACTGTTCCGATCTTTCGCTGAAGGTAGTCATAGATTGGATGGCTGATGCCTATCACAGGAGCATTATAATTCGGAACATATACTTTATAGAAATCCAGAGTGGTTCGAAAAATGTTTATAGGATCATTCCGACCATAATCCAGACCGTTCAGATACCAGGTCATATGGTTCATATGGTTGGGAGAAGAAAGGCTGTTCCGGGTATCTTTGTTCGTAACGAATCCATTATCTGTAATGATAATGATATCTATAATTTCAGGACGATACTTGATCGTGTTTTTAATTGATTCTGCGAGCCTTTTTTCATATAAGGCAAGAGACGGAATATTATTGTTTTCGTAACACTGATAAGCACTGATGATATTGTCATTCAGTGCCAGCGAAGAGAGTGCATCTTTATCAAAAGACATATACTGACTAAAACCAAAATGGGTCTGATTCATGATGGTATATGTGTATTGATAGACAGAATCCAAGATAACATTCTCTGTGCTGTGATAGTAAACAGAACTGGCCAAAGAAAGCAGAATACTGTTGCACAGAAAAAACAGAGAAGCAAACAGGAAAATGAAAGATTTCTTTCCGGAATGGGTGAGTCGTGACAAAAAAGAAGTTATTGAATTATTCATAGATGGATTCCTCTGCGGCCACGTGAAATGTCTTTCCATTAGCTGATTTTATCATACCATGGATAAAAAATATGACAATACAACACAGCCGGAACGCAATATAACAAAGCATAAACGCAAGATAATTCATTCAAAACATCGAAATGTGCTGTTATTATTTGCTCATCAGTGAAATTGTACTCGTAAAAGGAGGACAGAATGCACAAAAAAGGCAAAATTTATCTGGACAGGCATTTTGAGATCGGGGAAATAGATAAAAGGATCTACAGTTCAATGATAGAGCATATGGAACGGGTTGTTTATGGCGGTATATTTGAACCGGACCATGAACTCGCTGATGAGGATGGATTCAGAACCGATGTCATTGACCTGGTAAAAGAACTTCAAATCCCAATGCTTCGCTATCCCGGGGGAAACTTTCTTTCAGGATATAACTGGGAAGACGGAATCGGTCCGGTTGAAGAAAGACCATTGAGGCTTGATCTTGCCTGGATTGCAGAAGAAACCAACAGGATCGGAACGGATGAATATCTTAAATGGGCCAAAAAAACAGGTACTGAAGTAAATATGGCCGTAAATCTTGGAACTCGCGGAGCAGATGCTGCCAGAAA
>CAMVHE010000188.1 GCA_947167215.1 uncultured Clostridia bacterium | reverse complement strand
TCGTGTACCATATAGGTGGGAGGTGATCTTATGAATTTCTACTCTGTACGCGATTTACGCACTGATTCTAAAAGCATGTGGGCAGACCTTAATCGTGGCGATGAGGTAGTTCTTACCAACAATGGCAGGCCATCCGCTCTCATGATCGATATTCCCGAAGGCAGCTTTGACGAGATTGTGCAGGCCGTGCGTCAAGCCAAAGCAATGATTGCTCTTAACAGTATGCGCCGCAGAGCTGCTCGTGAAGGGTTTATATCAGACGAGGATATTGAAGCCCTCATTGATGAAGCCAGGAACGGAGGCTGACATGAACATCGTCCTTGACAGCAACGTCCTTATTTCTGCTGCCTGGTCGCCTGGACGTAATGCAAGCAACATCCTCAATGCGGTTTTCTCCAGAAAGTTCACCGTTTGCTATGACTATCGCATTCTTGAAGAATATGACCGTGTTTTTCATTACCCCAAGTTCAAGTTCAGCGAGTGGGAAATCAATGCTGTTCTTGATCCGTTAACCAAGAACGGTATTTCTGTCATAGCTGATCCCATCCCGGACGTCTCATTTGAGCGTGACGAAACCGACCGGAAATTCTACGAAGTTGCCAAATTTTGTCACGCGATACTGATTTCCGGGGATATTGCACATTACCCCGCCGACCCAGATATCATGTCGCCTGCTGATTTCTGTCAGCGTTTTCTTTGAGTCGCATCCCTCTGAGTCACATCGGCTGAGAGGGATTTTCCTTTGCAGCTGAAAATTTTGCGGCATCCGTATTTTTTCACGTCAGATGCGGTCCATATCAGCCTGGGTCGCCTGCTCCCGCCATTCGATGGAGTCACGGTTGCTCTCATTGAGATGGACAATTTCAAATGGCAGAAGGGTTTCTCCATGACCTTCGGCCTGATTGCCGTCGACCGCGCCACCCAGGAAAGGCACCCCAAGGAGAGCCTGGCCTTCCTCGGAGGGTATGCTCCCCGCCACTGAGAAACCACCTGCGGAACGGATGAGAGGCCCCGCTCTTTACGGGAGGCCTGCAGAAAAACCGGAGCAGCATTCGAGAACGAAAAAGGAACGCTTCCAGGTCATCCGGCCTGAAAGCGTTTTTTTACTGCCTCTTTGTACCGGAATTGCCCCTTTTCGGACAGTGAGGGAAAAGAGCAGCAGGGTCCGTTCCGGAAGGCACAGGCCGGATTTTTCTTCCATGGCCGGGGGAATTTCGAAAGGAAAGGTTGACTTATACCCTTGGGGGGTATACAATAAGGCAGCTCGGATACCCGGAGAGGGTATCCGGAAAGGAAGGAATTGCACATGGCGGAAGAATGCCGGGAAGGGACGCGGAAAAAAGTACGTTCCAATGAACAGAAGAAGCAGCTGATCACCCGCCTCCGGAGAGCGGAGGGGCAGATCCGGGGCATCGAAAAAATGATCGAGGAAGATGCCTACTGCCCGGATATATTCATCCAGGTATCGGCGGTATCCAATGCGCTGAACAGTTTCAACCGCGAGCTGCTGGAGTGCCATGTCCGCGGATGCGTTGTCGGAGACATAAAGGACGGCAGGGAAGAGACCATCGACGAGCTCATGAAGATGATTCACAAGCTCATGAAATAGGGGAAGGACAGAAATGGACCAATATGTAGTAACCGGCATGAGCTGTGCTGCATGCCAGAGTCGTGTGGAAAAGGCCGTATCGAAGGTTCCGGGGGTGACATCCTGCTCCGTGAGCCTTCTGACGAACGCCATGGGGGTCGAGGGAACGGCAGAGCCCCGGGACATCATCCGGGCCGTGGAGAATGCCGGATACGGCGCCAGCCTCAAGGGAGCGGAAAAGCAGCAGGCATCCGGCAGCCTTTCTGCCGAGGAAGAAGCGCTCAGGGACCATGAAACGCCGAAGCTGAAGCGGAGGCTGATCCTGTCGGCGGCGTTTCTGCTGATGCTGATGTATATCACCATGGGATTCAACATGTGGGGCTGGCCACTGCCGTCCTACTTCCATCACAACCATCTGGGGCTGACCGTCACCCAGATGCTGCTGGCGCTGATCGTCATGGGCATCAACCGCAAATTCTTTGTCAGCGGATTCGGCTCCCTGCGCCATGGGGCACCCAACATGGATACCCTGGTGGCCCTCGGATCTTCGGTTTCCTTTGGCTGGAGCCTGTTCGTCCTGTACGAGATGTGCGGAAAGATTACGGCGGGAGCCTCCAATATGGAACTGGTGGACCTTTACCACCATCAGCTGTATTTTGAATCTGCGGCCATGATCCCGGCCCTGATTACCGTGGGAAAGATGCTGGAGGCCATGTCCAAGGGCAGGACGACGGATGCCCTGAAGAGCCTGATGAAACTGGCACCCCGGACAGCCACCCTGGTCCGGGACGGCCGGGAGGTCACCGTGGGCATTGAGGAGGTCCGCACGGGGGACATCTTCGTCGTCCGTCCGGGAGAGTCCATCCCCGTGGACGGGATTGTGCTGTCCGGAACCAGTGCCGTCAATGAGTCTGCCCTGACCGGGGAATCCATCCCCGCCGACAAGGCGGAAGGGGATAAGGTCAGCGCAGCCACCATCAACCAGTCCGGCTTCATCACCTGCCGGGCGACCCGGGTCGGGGAGGACACCACCCTGTCCCAGATCATCCGCATGGTCTCGGATGCGGCAGCCACCAAGGCGCCCATTGCCCGGATTGCGGACCAGGTGTCCGGAATTTTTGTGCCTGCGGTCATGGGCATTGCTGCGGTGGTGGTGATCGGCTGGCTGCTGGCCGGCGAATCCATCAGCTTTGCCCTGGCAAGGGGCATATCGGTCCTGGTCATTTCCTGCCCGTGTGCGCTGGGGCTGGCAACGCCGGTGGCGATCATGGTGGGGAACGGCATGGGAGCCAGAAACGGCATCCTCTTCAAGACCAGTGAGGCCCTGGAATCCGCAGGAAAAGTGGATATCATCGCCCTCGACAAGACGGGAACCATTACGGCCGGGGAGCCCCGGGTGACCGATATCCTGCCGGCGGCCGGGCATACGGAAGCGGAGCTGCTGCAGAAGGCCTACGCCCTGGAACAGCACAGTGAGCATCCGCTGGCAAGGGCCATCGTGGAGGAAGCGGAAAAGCGCCGGATGACGGCGGTCTCCGTAGCGGATTTCCGGGCGCTGCCGGGCAACGGCCTGACGGCGGTGGCGGAAGGACGCCGTCTGCACGGCGGAAGCGGAAGCTACATCCGGACGCTGGTCCGCATGGACGAAGACATGGAAAAGCGCGCCCTCGCACTGTCGGATCACGGCAGGACCCCGCTGTTCTTTGAGGAAGACGGAAAGCTGCTGGGAATTATCGCGGTGGCGGACGTGATGAAGCCGGATTCGGCTGAGGCCATTGCCCAGCTGCGCAGACAGGGGCTGACCGTGGTCATGCTCACCGGAGACAATGAGCGCACCGCCAGGGCCATCGGCGCGGAAGCCGGTGTGGACCAGGTGATTGCCGGAGTGCTTCCGGACGGCAAGGAGGCCGTTATCCGGAAACTGCAGGAGAGCGGGAAGGTTGCCATGGTGGGAGACGGCATCAATGACGCGCCGGCACTGACCCGGGCGGACATCGGAATTGCCATCGGCGCCGGAACCGATGTGGCCATTGACAGTGCAGACATCGTGCTCATGAATTCCACGCTGACGGATGTGGCGGCGGCGATCCGGCTGAGCCGGGGCACGCTGACGAACATCCACGAGAACCTGTTCTGGGCATTTTTCTACAACCTGATCTGTATCCCGCTGGCAGCCGGGCTGTTTGCGGTGCGCATGAATCCCATGATCGGCGCGGCGGCAATGAGCCTTTCCAGCTTTACGGTATGCACCAATGCACTGCGGCTGAACCTTTTCCGGCTGTATGATACCCGGCATGACAGGCCGCGGAGAGGGATGCGCCGGCCGGATTTGTCCCGTCTGACACTTCCGGAGATGCAGGAAGCCGCGGAAGCGGGAAAAGAGACCGCCGGGGCATGCGGAGAGAAGAAGGTCCTTCGGGTGGACGGAATGATGTGCGAACACTGCGAAGCGACGGTGAAGAAAGCACTGGAGGCCCTGCCCTTCATCCGGGAGGCGGAGGCAAGCCACGAAAAAGGAACGGTGGATGTGACGCTCTGCGGACCCTGGGACGGGGAAGCAGTGCGGAAGGCAGTGGAAGCAGAGGGGTATGAATGCCCGGAAGAGAAGCCGGAGACCCGTACGGTTTCCATTGACGGAATGATGTGCGAACACTGCGAAGCGACGGTGAAGAAAGCACTGGAGGCCC
>CAMVHE010000187.1 GCA_947167215.1 uncultured Clostridia bacterium | reverse complement strand
GCTTCTCCTTTTTTGTGTGCGTTCTGCATATGTGCAGTCTCACCCAAATTCTTCTGTCTGGTTTGGTCCATCATCCCTGGGTCGCATAAGAATGCAGCCCGGGTAAAAGCAGATTCACCCCTGCAAAGGTAAATATCACCAGAATAAATGCCACGATGGACAGCCACGCCATACGCTTTCCCTGCCATTTCCGGCGCATACGCTGATGCAGATAGATCGCATAGAAGATCCATGTAATCAGAGCCCATGTTTCCTTGGGATCCCAGCTCCACCAGCTGCTCCATGCCTGTTCCGCCCAGATTGCTCCAGAGAATATAACAACCGTAAGAAGCAGAAAACCAAGACAGACCATGCGATATCCCAGGTAATCCAACTGTTTCAGACGGCTGTCTGAATCATCTTTCCCTTTCCTCAGCATAAGCAGATAGCCCACGCCCAATCCGGCAGAAATCGCAAATGCGGCATAGGAAAATGCGGCAGACCCGATATGAAGCACAAACCATGTGGATCGCAATGCAGGCATAAGATCCTTGATTTCCATAGGCTGAAAGGCAGCATAGCTAAGCACCAGAAAAGATGCCGGCATGGCAGCGGTCATGGTCCATTCTGCTTTTCCTTTCCGGTACAGGCCGAATCCCAATACAACAATGGCCCAAGCAAACCCGGAAGCAAACTCAAACTGGTTGGCCAGCGGTACTCGCCCTGCCACAATGCCGCGCCAGATACTGTATCCGCTGTGCAGTGCAAACCCCACCATGAACAGCAGACGGGCTGCACGGGTCAATCCTGCTTTTTTCATGGATGCCCCGATAAACTGTACCATAGCTGCGGCAAAATAGACGATCAGTGATGCAAAAAACAGAATACTCATGGTTCTTCCTCCTTACCGGCTATGGTCAGCGCTTCACGGATTTCCTGCACTTCCTTGGGTGATACTACACTGTAACCGTCCTCTCTCACAGAAACGGCAGCAGGTACCATAAAGAAACACAGATACAGCGCCGCAATCATCAGTCCAAAGCCAAAATACAGCGCGCCATAGAATACAGAGGAAACGTGCTTAATCCGCAGTCCAGGATATTCCGCCGGGAGCAGGAATGTAAAATCTATTTCCCCCAGAGACAAAGTTTCATCCGGAAATGCCAGCACCGAAGTCGACATGCCCTCTGCAATCGTCTGAATCCGGTAGACAGGATCCGGATAGCTTCCGGACGTGTTTGTTACCAGCGTATAGTTGCCGTCATCATCCTGCACAAATCCAGGATATAGCGCCTCAAAATACACGCCATTCTGTCCGTCAATCGACAGAAAACAGGATTCCGTCAGAAACAATGTATCTTCCGTTTCTGTCGCATGATTGACAATGCGAACGCGTCCCGCCGTACCATAGGTCTGCTGATATACCTTGTAGTTTCCAAAGCGCATTGGCTCATTGACACGGATTTCCTGTATCTTTTCCTGCTTGCCATCTGCACTGATTGCATGCAGCGTACTTGCATAGTCCAGTTTCCCCTGTCCATCTTCAATATGAAAGCTTTCACAGAGTATCCGTGTGCCATCTGAAAGCACAAGGCTTTCTCCTGGCATGACCGTCAGGTCTTCTGTCTGCGGAGTCATAAGTACAAGAGAGCCGAAAAGTAATACCCACAGAATGGACAGATGTGTCAGGAACGATCCATAAAATCCCAGAAAATGACGAGTGTATATCTCGCCTGTCGCAGCATTTCTTTTTCGGAATCCATGGGAAAGGAGGAACTCCTTCATTCGCTGCAGTTGTGCCGAATCGCAGGGTGTTTCCGTGCTGCTGTCTTCTGCAGTCTTCATCAGCTGCTCCCCCGCATGCACGGTTCTGGGAAAGCGGAGTATGGAGCATAGAAGAAGATTTATGCACAGAAGACCTTCCAAGGCAAGAAAGTACCAGGTATGGAACAGGTCATTCCATCCTAATGCCATCAGAAGTGTGGCCTTCTCTGCACCATAGGCACGCACATAGGTCATTGCCTGTTCCTTCTGCGGAATCAGGGATCCCACTACAGAAAGAGCCATGACAAGCACAAGCAGAATCATACCAAAACGCATACTGCGAAAAAAACGAAGGCTGCGCCGCATATGCCACCTCTTTTCTTACCGATATAAGAAAGCCGGAGGTCTGTTTGGCCTCCGGCTTTCTTGTCATTTGTCAGTCCGGAAAGCGCATCAGCGCTGCTTCAATAAAGGCATTGGCCTTGTCCAGACATTTGTTATCAAGTTTGGAATTGTGCGCACCTTCCGAATTCTCAACAAACACAAAATCCCAATACCACTGTCCCTTGCGGTTAAGTGCACGGATAATGGCAAGCTCTTCCTCTGGATAGGTACCCGATGCAACCGCATCCGCCAGTTTATTGGTCAGAAACTCCAGCTTTGAACCGATCTCTTCCTCGCGTGCTGTCATCTTCTCTTGGATTCCATGAACGAAGCCCGGCAGATCCTGATGACAAGCTACGCATTTTTCCATGATTTCCTGGCTTTCCAGCGGGCTGACCCACTTATGGCTGAGATAGGTTGTACCGTCTTCCTTGTTCACTCGAGCCATATGACAGTCCGCACAGGTGAACATACCAGCATGAACACTGCCTTCACCCAGGAATGTCTCAAATTCCGGATGCTGTGCCTTGAGCATCATGACGCCCGTTCTCGGATTCGTATAATCCGAAAAACCGATTGATTCATAGTAGTCATAAATGGCGTCTGGACTTGTCGCTGCCAGATTCTGATACGGAAGCGTCGTTGCCTTTGTATCCGGATCAAAATAGTATTCCACATGGCATTGGCCGCAGGACAGGTTGGCTGCCGCAACAGTGCTGAAATCATCGCCCATGGCATCTGCCAGATAGGTATGCGTAACCGTGATGCCGTGAGAAGGATCATTGGCATGACATGTATAACAGCCTACCGACTCATTAATATTCACCAATGCATCAGCAAAAGGCATGCTGTAGGCATCCACACCCATCTCATTCGCCATATGCGTAAAATCCGCCGTTTTGCAGGTAAAGCAATTGGCCAAGGCATGCGGTCTGCCCGTCGCCTGAACATCCTCCACACAATAGTAGTGTCCGCGAGCACTGCCATAATACATAGCAAACCCGTATCCCTCATAAATCGTTTTCAGAATCGGGTGTTCCTCTGTATACTCATGAACCTCACTGTTTTCACTGTTAGCCATGTAACTTTCATACACATCCGGATAGGTGTTTTCCCACTCAGAAGATGGGACTATCGTGATACCCGTCTTGGTTTTCACAAGATCCGCACCTCCCGCCTGGCTCACCGCACACAAACTCAGCCACAGAAGGCAAAGGCACAGTGCCGTCATATACTTTCTCATATCTGCGATCTCCTCTGCTTTTCCCATTCTATTTTTCTTACGCATGGCACAAAACCAGCAGGTGAACATTCTTCATGTCGATAATATCACAGCTGTCACAGATGTGTCAATGTGGTCAAAGCATCGATTTTCCTATGTAACATGCCCGGCCACCAGCACGCCTGCGACTTCCTTTATTCACATACAGCGCTGTTTTTCTCTCACCTCTTTCCGAAAAGATCAGGACAGGATACCAGCATCTCTGCCTATCGAACAGACGTACTCACTGCAGCATGCTCTTTTTGTTTTCCGTACATTGCATGAGGCTGCGTACCCAATAAGTAAAAATGCATGACCTTTCATCCTTTCGGATGTTGGACATGCTTCTCACTTATCACAGACATAACAGGAACAGCCCGCCTGTTCTCCGATGGCTGACAGGCGCATGCTTGCTCTGGCGTCTGTCCAGCGGTGTAAGGCAGCAATTGCGCTCTCACATTCAGTAGGAGAGTAGTCTCAGAAAAGGGGTGATATTAGCCGAATCATCATGAGCTCTGATGTTGAGAATGTTCGGATATGACCATGAAATAGTCTACGAAGGTGACCTCAGTAGCCAAGAGCAACCTTCATGACATCATATCGAAACAGTTGTTGAGAGCCATAAAAAGCTCTTTGATGAATAACAGCAACAGCCCGGCTGATTAACGTTCAGTCGGGCTGTTTGCTATCTTAAGATTTGCCAAATTGCTAGAATTCCGATAAGCAGAAATTGAGTTGTGCGAGCCTTCAGCCTTGTTCTTACACTCGGTACTGATAGAAAGATTATTTCCGAAATTTCTTGCCAACAGGTGCCCCGACAAACTGGATTTAAAGTTTCAAAACAAGAATCGCTTCTCCGTCTTCTATCTCGCCCGTTTCCCTGAAGC
>CAMVHE010000186.1 GCA_947167215.1 uncultured Clostridia bacterium | reverse complement strand
ATTCACCCTTCTCGATCTTCCAGCGCATGTCCTCATCCAGGAAAGACATCTGGCTGGGCTGCAAAGCAAAGCTTACTTCCTTTTCTTCCCCGGACTGCAGTGCCACCCGGGCAAAACCCTGCAGTTCCTTATAAGGCCTGGTCATGGAAGCATGCACATCTTTCACATACAGCTGCACGATTTCCGTACCTGCACAGTCTCCGGTGTTCTTTATCTTCAGCGAAACCTTCACTGTTTCGAAGGGTTTGCTCTCCGTCCTGTCCAGTTTCAGGTCACTGTATTCAAAGCAGGTGTAGCTCAGGCCATGACCGAAGCAGTAGCGGGGATGGTGGGAGCAATCCACATAGTCTGCAAAACCGATACTCGGGCCCTGCGTCCACATGGAGCCGTTGGGATGGTTGTAATACACGGGAATCTGTCCTGCGCACCGGGCGGTGGACAGAGGCATCTTGCCGGAGGGATTCAGCCTGCCCAGAAGGGCGTCGGTGACAGCCTCAGCCGTATAAACAGCGGGATTCCAGCACTCCAGAATGGCGTCCAGACATTCATCCGCCGTGTCGCTGGAGATCGGACGTCCGTCAAAGTGAATGCCGACCAGCGGCTTACCCAGTTTCTTTACTTCCCGGATAAAGGCGTCCTGGCAGGCGGGCAGGTTGATATTCGTGCCGTCCACGCCCTCGCCCATGGTGGCGATGGAGCCGGAGCCATTCTTGCCGCCCAGGGTCAGGAGGATCACATCGGCCTGTCCCGCGATTTCAAGAGCTTCCGGGAACAGGCTTTCGTCCGCACCCGCCTTGTGATAGCCAGGCGCGTACAGAATGCGGGTATCCGGCAATGCCGCCGTCAAAACCTGGACCAGGTTCTGACAATTGGGCTTCAGCTTGGTCAGCACGCTGTTGAATTCGTCGTTTTCATCTTCCTCCACACTGGTGCCGGGCACCGTACGTACTTCAGCCTTGACGCCGTTGCCGTTGACACCGGCCATGGAATTACGGGCAGCGTGCTTGGCTTCCACCATGGACAGATGCGTATACCCGCCGAAGTAATACCGGGCGTTGGCCGCGGCCGGCCCGATAACGGCGATGGTCCTTTCCCTTCCGGACAGCGGCAGCGCGCCATCATTTTTCAGAAGCACCAGGGCTTCCCGGGCAGACTGAATGGCCAGCTGTTCATCTTCCGCGTGATGCACGGTCTTGTCCAGCGCTTCACCCTCCAGGGCAAAGGGATGCTCGAACAGACCCATGCGGAATTTGGCTTCCAGCACACGGGTCACCACGTTGTCCAGGAGAGCCATGTCCGCTTCCCCGGACGCGAATTTCTGTTTCAGTTCATCCGTGTAGGCCACCGGCATCGGCAGCTCCACGTCCAGCCCGGCAGCCAGGCAGCGAAGGCCCGTATCTCCCATGGTTTCACCGATGCCCTGGTACTGGAACGCGTTGCTGGCTCCGCCGTAGTCGGATACAGTGACCCCCTCAAAGCCCATCTCACCCCGCAGGATGCCGTTCAGGTAATGCCTGGAAGCATGGATCGGCAGACCGTTCAGGGAGCCGTAGCAGGGCATGACGCCTTTCAGAGCGGCCTCCGTGATGGCGGCCTGGAAGGGCTTGCCGTAGATTTCCATCAGCAGCCGGTCCCCGGCATCCACATGCGCGCCATGAATCGCACCGGCCGAGTTGTGGAAGCCGAAGAAGTGCTTAGCGGCGGCGTCCGGGGTACGACCGTCCGTGGTGGTCTCCTGGATACCATGGGTATAGGCAGCACCCATGGCGGCAGCCAGGGTGGGGTCTTCCCCATAGGGTTCGCACTGACGGCCCATGCGGGAATCCCGTGATATGTCAAGCACGGGGGCCAGGATCTGGGTAATGCCAAAGGCCGCTTCCTGACGGGACACGGTCTCGCCGATCTTTCTTTCCAGGTCAGGATCGAAGGAAGAACCCCGCGCCACACCTGACGGGAACGTGGTGGTATCCTGCATCAGTGGTCCACACAGGCCCTCCATGTGGAACACGGCAGGAATATGCAGACGGCTGCTTTCCATCACAATGGACTGCAGCTGCCGCTGCCAGGCGGCAATCTCTCCGATGCTGTCACAGGAGCGGAATTCAAGCGTACTGATCTGGCCGATACCGTTTTTGAAGAAAGCGGCCATGCGGTCCTCTGCGCCCCTGATGGCGAACACGCCTGCCAGCTGTGCCATCTTCTCATCCAGATTCATTTCCCTGAGCAGCAGTTCCGCCCGCTTCCGGGGCGGCAAAGCTGCGTTCATGTATTCCTTCATAGCCGTATCTCCTTTATTTGATTCGTGTGATCAGCAGAGCCAGGTTATCCCGCCCGGGCAGGGTCAGCTTTGTTTCGCCGGTGATGTGATCGGCGATCACTTCCCGGGTCATGTTCCACACATCGATGATTTCAGCTTTATAGGTTCTGTCCTCCGGCAGTTTCACGGTCTGCTCGCCGTAGCACTGCAGGTCGAAATAGGTCAGGTACGCTTCCTCGCCGCAGCGGGCTTCCCATGCGTGCTCCCCACCCAGGTGCGCCGTGCGGTCCTGCACACGCATCCGGTGGATGCTGGCCGAGAACAGCCTGCAGAAGCCCTGCATTTCCACCGGCACAGAGGACAGCGCCCGCTCCAGATCTTCTCCCTCCGTGAGCACGATGGACCAGATGTTATCCTCCCTGGGTGTCAGCGGCCCCGGCAGACTTTCCATGATCTGCCGCAGGAACGCGATGCGCTTGGGGCTTTCTCCCTTGATTTTTCCGCCCCTCGCCCACCAGAGAATCTCGTCGTCATTCAGGAAGGTTTCCCCGTGGGTACAGTATGCGCCGCTGGCATAGCAGCGCCAGAACCGGCGTACCATTTCCTGACCGCTGATGCTGCCCCAGAAATGGGGAAGATTGCCCTCATAGCAGCATTCATCGATCACGACGGGCTTTTGATATTCCCGGATCCAGCGGGGAATTTCAGACAAGCCCTTGGTCTGCAGGCTGGCGTGGGTGATGTTTTTCCGGGTTGCGTCCCAGAAGCACATGCAGTTGTGGTTGGACAGCAGATGATGATAGGGATCGTTCTGCGCCACATAGGATTCGATCTCTTCCCAATCGGAAAGGGACTTATGGTCCGCGCACAGGTCATATTCGTTGGCCAGGCTCCACCAGATGTCCGGGAAGACAGCCAGACGCCGCAGCAGATAATCCAGATAGATCAGGTTATCCTTCTGTGACAGAGCGGCAAATCCCCAGCGATCATAGGGGTGGAACAGAATCAGGTCGGTCTGGATGCCCATGGATGCGATGCGCCGCAGAATGCTTTCAAACCGATGCCAGAAGGAGATACAGGGCCTGTTCACATCCCAGCTCCCGTCCTCGCTTTTCTCAAAGGCGTAATACGGCGGCTCGTTGTGATTGTAATCGTAATGCTTGGGAAACACGCACATGCGCACCTTGTTGAAGGGGGCGTTTTTCAGGCTTTCCAGCGTCTGCTCCACCAGAGCATCCTCCTGATGGGCCAGGGCATATACTGTGGTCCCGAAGGGTATAAACAGTGAGCCGTCTTCATATTCAAAATGGGTTTCGACAGCCTTTACCAGCCCGTGAGCGCCGTCAGCCGGTTCGCAGATTTCCGTCCCCTCGGCATTCCATATGCCGCGGACCTTCCAGCGCCATTCCCCGGCGGCTTCCGGAAGGAAACGGACAACATACCGCCCGTCTCCGTCATAAAAGCCTTTGACCGTTTTGACGGTACCACCGCAGCTAAACTCGGCCCTCAGATCAATCTGCGCCCAGCGATCCGTCAGTGCTTCACCCTGGAAAATGAGTTCAAACACTTCATACTGTTTCATTCCGGCCGCACCCCTTATTCAAATTCGTCCAGGCTCCATTGCTCCAGCCAGTCCAGAATGCCCATCTCCCCCTCAAAACGGAAGGGCAGCCACACATAGCGCGCTTTGGAAGTATCCATCGCGCTGTCGGGAGGAAGCAGCTTCTGCAGTTCAGCCATGCGGGCTTCTTCTTCAGGCGTTCTGCTTTCCGCAAACCGCAGGCGAAACCATTCACCATAATCCTGATAGCGCAGGTGCATATATGCCGGAGCCCACCGGTCCGCCAGGGCAATGAACAGGTCCTTTTTCCCCGGCACCCTGAATACCGACGTGATCTGGGAGTGGAAGGAGGTCCGGCTCTCGTCACCCGGATGCGGATCGCCCAGCACCCGATACGGTCCGTGCCAGGTATCTGCCACAGCAATCTGGGAGGGATTGGGCAGATAGCCCGTAGTACCGGAAGTGACCAGATAATGCCTTCCGCGGCGGATGAAATGTGCCGTCGCTTCCCGCACAAAGGGCGGCTGAGG
>CAMVHE010000185.1 GCA_947167215.1 uncultured Clostridia bacterium | reverse complement strand
TTTTCTTTCTTATTACCGACACGGGAATAAAATAGATAGGCATCTGGATCAGGTACATGCCTGCAAACTCCCGGTCTTCATGGCCCCGGATCAGGGGCTGCAGTAATCCGGCCGGGCTTCCTGGATGGTTCGCTGTTCGTCGTGGTCTGCTGATACGCCGGCGTACCCGGCTGCCTTCCTTTTCATCTGCACCTCCATTGGCACTGCAGTCTGTGGATTCACCTGTGCAGGGATCCTCATCACGATTTTCGTCCATTCTTCCCGAGCTCCTTTCTCCGCTGCTTCACGGGTTCGCTCCTCCGCTGTCTGCGTTCAGGAGCTGCCCCTCTTCATGACTTCCATCTGATTCCGACGGATTTCTTTTATATGTCTTGTGTCTGCTGTTATAGTGTTTTATAATATTCTTGTGATTTTATTTCAAAAATCGTTTACGGATGTTTCCGGACGGCAGGTCCGGGATGATCCCGCATCTTTTTTATATCCAAGGAGGCTGCTGCATGTTAGTGGAGCATTTTCAGCTGAATGAGGCGACGCTTGCCGTCGTAGAGCAGATCGGAAGCCATATGCCCGGAGGTTTCTTCCTTTGCAGGGCAGAAAAGCCGGAGGAGCTGCTGTACGCCAACCACGCCGTACTGAATATCTATGGGTGCAGCAGCCTGGATGAGTTCCGGGAGCTGACCGGCTTTACCTTCCGGGGGATGGTCCACCCGGAGGATTATGCCGCCCTCCCTTTTCCGGAGGACCCCGGCGACGGGAAGGAAGACAGCCGGGCGGAATACCGCATCCTCCGCCGGGACGGACAGACCCGCTGGGTCGATGACTTCCGGCATTATACGCAGACGGATACCTATGGCGGCATTTTCTACGTTTTCATCTCCGACATTACCGAGAAAAGGAAGCGGATGGAATCGGACCTGGCGGTCCGTCAGGCCGTCATTGAAGCGCTCAGTGAATCCTACCATACCGTCTGGCTTATCAATGACGTGGAAACCGGGAACTTTTCCCTGTACCGCGGCGATATCTACGGGGAAACCATTCATGCCCATCCCATCCGGGATGCCCTGGAACGGCTGAAATACGACGACGCCCGGGATGCCTATGTACGGACGACCGTGGCAGCCTCGGACCAGGAAAGGCTGCAGCGGGAGCTGACGCTGGCCAGCATCCGCAAACGGCTGCAGCGGAAAACGCATTTCAACATCAACTACCTCCGGAACATGGGAGATGGCACAGAGCGTTATTTCCGCATCGAATTTGCCAGGATCAGCATGCCGGGCGGAAAAACCGGCGTGGTCTGCGGCTTCAAGGACGTGGATGAGGACGTGCGCAATGGGCAGGCGGTCCAGAAAGCACTGCAGGATGCCCGGATCGCCAGGGAAGAGAACCGGCGGCTGGTGGAGGAGATCCAGTCTGCCGCACGGCTGGCGAATCTGATGGGCTCCGTCGCCTCCCTTCTCTCCAACATGCCGGCACTGAGCTTTTCCAAGGAAGCGGAAACCGGAAAGTACCTTGCCTGCAACCAGGCCTTTGCCGAATATGCCAATAAGCGCTCCCCGGAAGAGGTGGTGGGCCTCACCGACCAGGAGCTCTTCGATCCCGTTACCGCGGCGCATTTCCGGGAGGATGACCTGAAAGCGCTGGCCATGGACGAACCCTACATCTTCTTTGAAGATGTCCCGGATGGCGCCGGAGTACTGCGCAATCTGCAGACCACCAAGCTGAAATTCCGTGAAAGCTCCGGAAGGCTGTGCACCCTGGGCATGTGCGTGGACGTGACCGAAATGACCCGGATCAAGCAGGCGGAAACCAAGCAGCGGGAACTGGAGGAACGGCTCGCCCTGCAGGAGCAGCTACTGGAGCAGGAACTGAAGCGGGCCCGGCACGAGAAGCTCATCACGGCCCTCTCTTCCGATTACCGCAGCGTCTATTATGTGGACCTGGATGCCGACAGCGGCATCTGCTACCAGATGCGCACGGATATCGAAAACGGGCTTAGGGTCGACGAGCATTTTTCCTACCTGAAAGCCATTACGCAGTACGCGCAGGAATATGTGCTCCCGGAATACCGGGAAGAGTTCCTGCAGTTTATTCAGCCCCAGGCCATCCGGGATGCGCTGAGCAGGGAACGGGTGATTTCCCACCGTTACCTGGTCCGCCACGGGGAGACGGAATCCTATGAGATGATCCGCTTTGCCGGCGTCCGCCATCCGGAAGACCGGGAAGACCATCTGGTGCATTCCATCTGCATGTGCTTTACCGATGTGGATTCCGAAACCCGCAAGAGCATCGCCCAGACCCGGGCCCTGGGAGACGCACTCCATGCCGCGGAGGAAGCCAGCAAGGCCAAAACCGCCTTCCTCTCCAACATGAGCCACGAAATCCGCACCCCGATGAATGCCATTATCGGCCTTGACAATATCGCCCTGCTCCATCCGGACCTTCCCCCCGAAACCCGGGAACAGCTCGAGAAGATCGGCGTATCCGCTCAGCATCTTCTGGGGATCATCAACGACATTCTCGACATGTCCCGCATCGAATCCGGACGGATGGTCATCAACAATGAAAAGTTCTCCTTCTCCAAAACCCTGCAGCAGGTCAATACCATCATCGGCGGCCAGTGCAGGGAAAAGGGGCTTCTCTACGACTGCCGCGTCAGCGGGCCGCTGCAGGAATACTATATCGGGGATGACATGAAGCTGCGGCAGGTGATGATCAACATTCTGGGAAATGCGGTCAAGTTCACTCCTGCCGGCGGACAGATCTCCCTGCTGGTGGAAGTACTGTCGCGTTTTGACGGCAAATCCGCCCTGCGCTTTACCTTTTCCGATACGGGCATCGGCATGAGCCCGGAATTTCTTCCCAAGGTCTTCCAGGCTTTCAGCCAGGAAGATTCCTCCTCCACCAGCAAATATGGAAGCACGGGCCTCGGCATGCCCATTACCAAAAGCATGGTGGAACTGATGAACGGACAGATCGCCGTGGAATCGGAAAAAGGGAAAGGCACCACCTTTACGGTGACGCTCACCCTGACCGATGCGGAACAGACTGCCGGCGAGGAAGATGCCGTCCTTCCCCCGCACGAAATGACCGTGCTGGTGATTGACGACGATCCCATTGCCCTGGAGCATGCCCGGATTGTCCTGAACCAGGCGGGAGTTCACTGCACTGTCGTTTCCTCCGGACCCGAGGGCATCGAGATGGTGAAAGTCCATCACGCCCGCAGGGAGCCCTTCCACCTGATTCTGGTGGACTGGAAGATGCCGGAAATGGACGGTATTGAAACCACCCGCCGCATTCGTGAAATCGCCGGTGCAGAATCCGCCATCATCATCCTCACCTCCTACAACTGGGATGAAGTGGCCGACGAAGCCAGGGCGGCAGGAATAGACGACTTTGCTGCCAAACCGCTGTTTGCATCCACCATCCTGGACGAGTTCCAGCAGGCTTTCCGGCGCAGGGGCCTTTCCCTCGAGCACCGCAAGGCGGACCTGACCGGAAGAAGGGTCCTGCTGGCAGAGGACATGCCCATCAACGCAGAGATCATGAAGATGGTGCTGGCCATGCGGAACATCGAAGTGGACCTGGCAGAAAACGGCAGGATCGCCGTGGACCTCTTCTCCTCCCGGCCGGAAGGTACCTATGATGCCATCCTAATGGATATGCGCATGCCCGTCATGGATGGTCTCGAGGCCTCCCGCAGCATCCGCTCCCTCCCGAGAACGGATGCTGCCCTCATCCCCATCATTGCACTGACAGCCAACGCCTTCGATGAAGACGTCCAGCGCAGCATGCAGGCCGGGCTGAATGCCCACCTCAGCAAACCGGTGGAACCGGATGCCCTCTTTGAGACCCTGGAAAGCCTGATCCGGAACTGACCCAGGAGACCACATTACAAAAAAGACTGGTGAAAACGATATCTCAACCAGAACCTTCCCAGGAACTGGACCGCTACCTTTCCCCCGTTGACGTATGGGCCATCGCCTTCGGCTGTGCCGTGGGCTGGGGTGCCTTCGTCATGCCCGGCACCACCTTTCTGCCCATTGCAGGACCTGCCGGCACGCTGATTTCCATGCTGATCAGTGCGGTTTTCATCCTCATTCTGGGCACCAATTTTGCTTACCTGATGCAGCGGAATCCCGGAACCGGCGGCGTTTACTCCTACATTAAGGAAGTCTTTGGGCGGGACCATGCCTTTCTGTGCTCCTGGTTTCTCTGCCTGTCCTACCTGACCATTGTCTTTCTGAACGGCACCGCCCTGTTTTTCGTCATCCGGACCATGCTGACGGATGCTGTCCGGGCAGGGCCCCATTACACCGTCGCAGGGAGTCAACTACCCACCACTTAAGCCTGAAGGCTGGAAGTGGGGGCTTGAAACAGAGTCCGGTTGACTAG
>CAMVHE010000184.1 GCA_947167215.1 uncultured Clostridia bacterium | reverse complement strand
ACCAATTGATTCAGTAAGGAATAACATACCTTGCTGCGTTGTTCTTTCCTTCAAGAACCAGTTTATTTTCTTTTACCAGCTTCTGCAGCAGTCGATAGGCTTGCGACGGTGTCACGTGGAGGAGTTCCACCACATCCTTTCGTGTTACAGATCCTTTCTGCTCTGTCAACTTGATGATCAGTTCTTTGTGCCGGATCAGATCAATATCTGTCTGGCTCACATATTCTGCCGGGTCGTGATACATGCGCGCACTCAGCACATAGGCTCTTCCCCGGCCGCTCCCTATTGCCTCGACCAAGCCGGATTCCGTCAGCCTTTCCAGTGTGGCACGGAGCTTTGCTTCCGGCAAATGCAGTTCCCGATTCATTTCTTCCGCATTCATCCTTCTCTTATGCTTGAGCATATTCAGAACAAACAATGCGTTCAGCGGAACAGGCTCCCCACTCTTCTGCTGGTAATCAACAATCATCCGTACGATGCCCTGATCAGGCATACCTCGAGGGATAAACAGTCTGACACTGACCGGATTGGATGCGGAGTAATCCGGAAGATCCCGGCCGAATCGCAGAGATCCCTCGTATATCCGGTCGACGCCTCGTCCTGTTCTCTCAGCCAGTCCGATTCTTTTCAGCGCGTCCGCAAGCACCGGGTTTCTGCCATGCGGATCCACAGTCAGGATGTTGTCATACGTGATGCCCTCAATAAATCCACCAGGATTTGATATGGACAGGCCGTCACCGTCCATCTGCACCAGTACCCGGCCAAGCCGTGTATAGTCTCTGTGCACAAAGGCATTCACGACAGCCTCGCGGACGGCACGCTTATCGAATTCCGGAACAGAGATGCGGAACATCCCCATCTCCATCTCCTGTTCAGGGTTTCTTGCATCAATGAAGGCCATGATTCGTTCGAGGGCCGCAAGGAGCGGTAGATAGAAGGAATCGTTTACCGTCACTTCTGTACCCCGCAGCATCTGAAATCCGGCTTCTGCGGTGGGCATCAATTCCCGGATCCTCTCCTGTCTGCCCAGAATCAGCAGACCGGCATAGGTAGGAATCATCTGACCATTGATGGAAGCAACGAGCTGCAAGGCTTTCTCCAGTTCATCGTCCACAAGCTCCAGGAGGGTCTGTTCCCCGTGATAGGCCATCACCATACGGCGCAGGCGTTCGATTTCCAGCGGATCAAAATCTTCCAGCGCCGCTCCCGGCACCGGCTGGGCAGAAAAGTCCAGCATAGACAGCTCACTCAATCGTGTCGTGATTTCGTAAGGATACATGGGGATGTTCTCTGGCGTCCCGTCTGCTTTAATCCGCCGGCGCTGGATTTTTCCGGCTGTTGACGCAACAATGCTGCGGCTCTGAGGAACATGGATCAGCAGCACGGCCTTCTCCTCCGGGATTGTCTCCACACGCACGGAAATCGGAGGAATCGTCTGATTGGCAATGAATGCAGCCAGTTTCGTGGAGTCTCTGTGAGATGCATGCAGCCCGGTGATTCGGCCGTCATCCTCCACGCCCAGATACAGATCTCCACCACGGGTATTTGCGAAGGCCACAACCGCATCAATCAGATCACTGTCCGGAAGCCGCGTAAGATCACTTTTGAATTCAATCTCAAGCGTCTCTTTTTCTGGAATCATCCGATTCATTCAACATCACCTCGCACGCATTTTAATGCACGCGTGCGGTTTTGTCAACCGATCGCAACGCACGCGTGCATTATGGTATGATTGGATTCCGAACAAGGTAGTGCTTTACGTTTCAGGCAAGTCGTTCCCTCCTAAGAAAGATCTTTCGGCTGCTGCAGAAGAAACCCTTGCACAGATTGACAGGCAGAATTATACATGGGAGCTTAAGGAACGCGGAGTCCGAAAAATCGTCAAATACGGGATAGCTTTTTCCGGAAAGGCTGCAGTAGTAAAAACGGTAGCATAAGCTTTCGACTGCCGAAGTGTGACAAATCAGAACAAATCATACTCAGCAAATCCTAAACGATATTTGGAGAAGGCGGCTGCGGTAGGAGCTCCCCACCGAAGCGCGGGGACAGCGGAAGGCTTTAACCGGAAGTCGTGCAGCGTACCCGGCAATTATATGGCCTCTTCCTGAATCGAATGCTTCTTCATGTTTCTGCCTGTTTTAGCAGGATACAGGGACAGTCTGTTCTTTTTGTCTTTGATTTACATTTCCTGTAAAAAATAGAAGCCGTGTTCAGCTCCTCAATCTCTTCTTCTCTATCACAGGTGCTGTTTACAGAGAACAGTCTCTTCAGCCGGTCGGGTAAGAATGTAACCTCCATGAAAACAGAGTAAGGCCCTCCGCGCCGCCAAAACCTGCAGGTATGGGGATTGGAGGCAACCCAATTGACTTGATATCACCTCGCACGCATTTTAATGCACGCGTGTGGTTTTGCCAATCGATCGCAACGCACGCGTGCATTATGGTATGATTGGATTCCGAACAGGGCAGTGCTTTGCGTTTCAGGCAAGCCGTTCCCTCCGAAGAAAGATCTTCGGCTGCTGCAGAAGAAGCCCTTGCACAGATTGACAGGCGGAAGGCTGCATGGGAGCTTAAGGAATGCGGAGCCCTTCCGGAAAGGAAGATGCAAGGCCACCGTACTTTCACTCTGGCAGTACGGTGGCCTTGCTTTATGAGGATTCTGACGCTGTCCGGCAGGCACCTTCGGGAGGAAAAAACGGGAGATAAAAAGCCGCATTCCGGCAATCCTGTTTCCTTTTGCATTCTGGCAGCCGCGGCCCGGCTTTTCTGTGTGTGGTAAGATGATTTTGCAGCTATTCCCTGTGTCTTCCGGTTTCTGTCCCCGGACCTCCGGTTTTTCTGCAGCGTATCGGAGGAAGCTGTTTTCTTCCCGGAGAAGGCAAAAGCCGGCTCCCTCTCAATGGTTCTGAGAGAGAGCCGGCAGCAATATGCGATTTATCCAGGCCCGGACAGGGCGGTACTTACCGGACAGAGAGCATATCGAGGACCCATTGCGGGGCAAGCTGTGGGAGTTCTGTACCTTCGGCTTTGGCCTTGCGATAGGCAGCGATGGTCTTTTCACGGTTGTCTTCGTAGGCCTGCTTTTTTTCTGCTTCGGCCAGGACCGTTTCGATATACTCCCTGGGGATGACGCAGACACCGTCACTGTCGCCGACCACCAGATCCCCCGGTGCCACCCGGACACCGCCGCACAGGATCTCCGTGTTGATATTGCCTTCTTCCTTCTTGATGGGGCCGCGGGGCATGAAGCCCCGGCTGTAGACCGGGAAACCCAGTTCAATGTTGCCGTCCCGGTCCCGGGTGTAGCCGTCGATGACCATGCCGGCGAAACCTGCAGCCTGGCAGGCGCCCATGATCAGGTCGCCGAAATAGGCGCGCCCATCATAACCCTTGCCATCGATGACCATGACATAACCGTCTTCCTTGACGCTGTAGCTGGCCACATGGATGGGAAAGTTATCCCCGTTGGCAGTTTCCACCGTCATGGCGGTTCCGACCACTTTCATGCCTCTTTCGACGGCGTTGATGGCAGCGCACATGCATCCGTCATTCAGGATTGGCAGCTTGGCTGCCTTTACGCCGTCCAGCAGCAGGGGAACATTCAGCTTTTTTGCACGCTCGATGATCGCTGCCGGGAGCAGCGGCGCATTGGGATGGATCATGTCATTTTCCTTCTTTCTTTTTTGCGCTCAGGAATGCGGGCACCAGGATCGCACAGGCCACCGCAAAACCGATGCCGTTGATCCACAGCGGCTCATTGACCATCAGGGCGATGGCACAGGGAACGAGAACGATGCGCTCCACGATGTGGAGGTCGCGGGAGAACCAGCCGAACAGCGCAAAGCCGATGATGGCACAGCCCGCCAGTGCCGTCAGCACGCTGAGGAGCACCATGGGACTCATGCCGAAGCTCTGGGTGACCGGGTTATACAGCAGCAGATCGCTGTTCCACAGGAAGATGAAGGGGATGAGCAGGCCCGAGATGGCCAGCTTCATGGCCTGAAGCCCGGTCTTCCACATCTCGCCGCCCGAGATGCCGATGGCAGCAAAGACGGCCAGCGCCACCGGCGGCGTAATGGCCGCGATAACCCCGTAGTAAAGCACGAACAGATGGGCAGCCGGCAGGGCGACGCCGATATCCACCATGGCAGGAGCGATGAGGATGCTCAGCACGATGTAGCAGGCAGCCGTGGGCAGGCCCATGCCCAGCAGGATGCAGACCAGTGCGGTGAGGATTCCCATCAGCAGGATGGACCCGTTGGCCAGGGATTCGATCAGGCCGCTGATCTTGAGACCGAAGCCGGTCACATTGATGGCTCCCACGATGATGCCGGCGATCATGCAGGCGATGGAAACGGTCATCATGGATTTGGCGGAATCAAAGCACAGGTCCCGGAGGCGTTTCAGGGTGAAAATCTTCCGGTCATGGATCA
>CAMVHE010000183.1 GCA_947167215.1 uncultured Clostridia bacterium | reverse complement strand
GACGCTTTCGTGTTTTCTATGTTACTGGGTCTGCACCCCTCCATCTACCCTTTACCTTGAATCCTCAGTGATTCTGGCACTCCGGTCCCGCATCAGTTCCATCAGCGCATGTTTCATGTTCGCTGGCAGCAGGGAAGCTTCGCATAATTCGATCCAGCGGGGAAGATGGCTGAGCATCCTCCGGATCATTGCCTGCGCGGCCTTCTCCGGAATACCGGAGGCCTCGGCAAAAATAAGAAAATCTTTGTGCCGCAGATGGGCTTTCTTTCCATTCAACGTCAGCGCGAATTCCTCCTGGTCCTCCGGCAGGATTACATTGACCGGCAGCAGATCATATGCCGGTGAAAGTACATAGGTACCGCTGCCCTGGGCGGTTTCAATCAGAGAGAAGTTCTTCAGATGCATGTCCGAATTGCCTGTAAGCCAGCAGAACACCAGCCGGAGAAACAGTTCTGACAGGTCCAGTCCAGGCCTGGAGGAATACCGCCGAATCACTTTTGCGCAGCGCTCATAAGACCCCCGATATTTGTCCTGTGTGAGCCGCAGATCCAGCTGACAGAAATCCTCCATGGCAAGCATCTGCATGGATGTGTCATTTTCCCATATACGGTCAACCCGGCGTGTGAGGTAGGCGAACTGTCCTCCAGCCGGATCAAAGCGTGAGGCACGACTGAAAGCGCCGAAGCAGCAGACATCTGCATGACCAGGTGCTCGGCTTCAGGCATCGAACGGAATTCCGAAACCTGCGGTTTTAGACTATATCCCGTGGGATAGTCCACTGGGGTTAGACGCGGTGCGCTTTTCCTGGAGAGATGAAGGGACAGCTTCTTCTGTACACCGGGTACCGTATGCATTTTCTGCACTGCCTTTTCAGCCAGCAGGGTCAGTGTTTCTTCCGTCAGCTCGATTTTCGGCATTGTCCTTGTACCGAAAAAACGCCGGATGCAGGCAGGATGCCAGCCAGAGGCAGGAACCGGCTCTTTCAGAGGCTTTCCGCAGCACAGGCAGTTCATATTTCTTCCTCCCGGATGCTGACATTGCCGATACAGTCACGGCAGGCTACCAACAGAAGACCAAAGCGATCTTTTGGATCGACTTTCCAGTTTCGACTGACCACATTCAGCAGCCAGCCCTCAGGAAGCAGCCCGTCAAAGAATGGGAAAAGGATTTGGGAAGTGTAAGGTTCTGACTGCAGGGGAAGCGTCAGCGAGACAGCACTGGCATTTTCCGTGGAGAGATACAACGGATCATAGCAGAAACGATATCCCTCATCCGTTTCCTGAATCTGTCCTGCAAAGTGATTCCGGACGTAGACAATTGCCTGACGCAGCACATTCATGGAACTTCATTCCCCTCTATTATTTTGATTCGCCCCGGCACGGCTTCCATGCCAAACATGGCCAGGGCCTGATTGACTTTGTCCAGACGGACGGTTTCCTTTCCCTGCTCCAGATCGCGCACAAAACGCAGACCGAGGCCGGAACGAACTGCAAATTCTTCCTGGGTCAGTCCTGCTGCTTTTCTGTTTTCCCGGATAAATGTAGCAATCCTGTTATCTCGCATGGAATCACTCCTTCAAAACGATGATATTCCCGTTCGGACATAAAGTAGGGCTGATTGTGCTAATTATACCCGATCGGGAATAGAATTCAAGCAAAAATGCAAAATATACCCGATCGGGTACAGGATGGCTGTCTGACGGCTTCCGATCCTTTCCTGCAGGAACGGCTGCAGGTTTTACTGGTGTGCTTTGGATATTTCAGCGAACTTTCTTCATTTTTTTCTGAATTTCGCCTTGACAGATATATCGAGTGCCGATATAATAGGGACACGATATATCGCAAGACGATATATCGAATGAAGATTGAGGTGAAATTATGGCTGAAAGTCTGGCTCTGACAGAGGCAACCTATTATATTCTGCTGTCCCTGGCCAGCCCTAGGCACGGGTATGGGATCATGCAGCGGACTGAGGAACTGTCCCGCGGTCGGGTGCGTCTGGCTGCGGGAACCCTGTATGGGGCTCTGAATGCTCTGAGCACAAAAGGCTGGATTATCCAGCTCCCGGCGGAAGATGAAAGCCGCCGCAAGGAGTACTGCCTGACGGAGAAAGGAAGGCAGGTACTGAAGAACGAAGTAGCCAGGCTGCGGGAACTGGCAGACAACGGGGAGAAAGTATTGCAGGAGGAATGAGTTCATGGAAAAAAGAAAAACGATCCGAAAATGGTTCTGGGTCTGGAGCTTTGAGAGGGAAGAGGACTGGCTGAATGAGATGGCCATGAATGGCTGGGTGCTGGAAAGTGTTGGATTCTGCACCTATCATTTTATACGCTGCGAACCCGGGGAATACAGTGTAAGGCTGGAAATGCATCCTTACGACGAAGCTTACCTTACTTTCATGAAGGACACCGGAGCGGAATATATCGGCCGGATGATGATGTGGATTTACTTTCGCAAAAAAACTGCAGATGGACCTTTTGACCTCTTTTCAGATATTGATTCGAGAATCCGTCATCTGGATAAGATCGGCAAAATGCTGACAGCGGTTGGCGGTGCAAACCTTGCGATTGGGATCGCCAACTCTTTCAGTCCGGCGCGGTTCGGCTGGGCCAATCTGCTTTGTGCCACTGTTCTGATGTATTCGCTGGGCAGAATCCATGGGAAAAAGGAAGCCTTGGAGAAGGAAAGGCTCTTGCACGAATAGCAGGTTTTCCTAAGGAATGGAGAGGAATACAGAGGGCGAAGCCTGTGTTAACGATTCGGAAAGCATTATGCCGATTGCCAGCCGAGGATGGAAAGGATAATTCCATTGCCGGAAGCGGGAGAGCAAGCTGTCAGTTCGAAGAGGGGCTCCGTCTGTGGAGTACGCGTCCTGTATCGTTCTTTTGTTCCGGGGAAGCGGAAGGCTTTGCTGGAACAGCCGCACAAGTGAGAAACAAAAAATGCCGACGTTTCGTCAGCGGAAATGAGTGCCTGGGACAGCTCCCTGGAAAGATGAAACAGAAAAGACACTCAGGAAAAAACATATTTACGGGCAGCTTAAAACGGTATTCTCCGTTTGGAAGCTGCCCGGCTTTTTTTGAACCGATCGGTGCAGTTTTTCTGCAGCGAAAGCAGACGAAGGGGGATGCAGCACGGGGATAATCAGCACGTCCGGAGACTCGAATGGTCGATGCGGAGCCTCACGGCGATAGGCTGCATATATGGAAGAAAAGACCGGGACAGAAAAAAACAAAAAAAGAGACCTGCAAGATCTCTTTTTAATGCTTTGTGATTACAGGGCGCGCTCCACCTTACCGCTACGCAGGCAGCGAGTGCATACATTCATATGACGAACGCCGCCGTCTACTTTAACCCGGACGCGCTGCGTGTTCGGCAGAAATACGCGATTGGTCTTACGGTTGGAGTGGCTGACATTATGCCCGGACATGGCACCCTTGCCACAGACTTCACAGATCTTTCCCATGCTTACACCTCCTTCTGGTGCGTAAACAGTCATAACAGATATATTGTAACATCCATGTCAAAGTTTGGCAAGCATTTTTTTTATAAAATTGTTAACAAATTGATTGCTCTTTTCCTGCGCAATTTTTAAGAAAAAGTAACAATTAAAAGAATTTAGCTATTTTGATAATTCTGGGGCATGGCTTGTCAAAATTCATTTTTTCCTGTATACTCTAGCCCTAATCTTTGAGGATTTCGCATTTTGCGTGTTTCTGCAAGGAGGATATATACGTATGGAATGCAGGATTAATAACGATATTGGACAAATCACAATCAGTGAAGATGTTTTGCTCAAGGTGGCAGGGTATGCGGCGCTTGAATGCTACGGTATTGTAGCAATGTCCAGCAAGCGCGCGAAGGACGGCTTTGCCGAATGGCTGGGCACCGAAAACCTGACAAAGGGCGTCGAAATTAAAATCACCGATAACGGCATCGACATCGATCTCTATATCATTGTCGAGTATGGAGTTTCCATTGTCGAGGTTTGCAATATCATCCGATCCCAGGTCTGTTATAAGATTGAGAACATGACCGGTGCCAAAGTCCGTAAAGTCAATATCACGGTCGAAGGCATCCGGGTCTGACGTTCAAGCAAGTGGAGGCGAACACGTTGTCACAAAGAGTGATTGATGGCTTGCTCCTGAAAGAGATGATCATTGCAGGGGCAAACCTTCTTGAACAGAACCGGGAGACGATTGATGCGCTCAACGTCTTTCCCGTTCCCGACGGGGACACAGGCACCAATATGTCTCTGACCATGAAATCCACCGTTCGGGAGATTGAAGCAAAAGATGAGCATGATGCATCCAAAATGCTCAGCATGGCTGCAAAAGGAGCCCTTAAGGGTGCCCGCGGCAATTCCGGCGTTATCCTTTCTCAGATTCTGAGGGGATTTTCCAAGGGAATTGACGGAGTGGAAACCATCAATGCGGAAACTTTTGCCAAAGGCCTGAAGCGCGGCGCGGATACGGCATACAAGGCCGTGATGAAGCCGAAGGAAGGAACGATCCTGACGGTCATCCGCGTGATCTCCGAAGACTCTGCCCGGTATGTCGCCAAGCATCCGGACAACCTGGAAGGACTGCTCGATAA
>CAMVHE010000182.1 GCA_947167215.1 uncultured Clostridia bacterium | reverse complement strand
CATGGACCCGAGGACGCCGGCATATCCGGCAGAAACCGAGTAGTAGAGATCCGCCTCCGGCGGCTGGCTGCCGAGAAGGAAAAGCAGGGGGAGAAAGATGGACCGGATACAGTAAAAAAGGTCTGTAAAGCCGATATAGGGATATTCCTCCGAAGAGAGTTCTTCCAGCATTTCCAGGAAGGGTTCGCTCATGAGAAAGCGGACATTTTCCATGGAGCTGTGGGAAAAAAGGCGGAAGATAATTCCCCAGTCGGGCTGTTCGCCCCGGATCAGAAGGCGAAGATTCTCCTTTTCTTCGGGGGAGATTGGCCATTTCCGGGGTTTCTTCACATGATGGGACATCATTTCATCCAGATAGATATCCTGAAGAGCCACCACGTTTTCCGGCATTTCATAAGCATATTTTCCGCGGCTTTTTTCCTGCGCACCAATGGCCCAGATGACGAACTGGTGCTGGGGCATGGCTTTGATCAGGCCGTGGAGCCAGCTGGAAACACCGCCTGCGACAAAGGGATAGCATCCCTCGCAAATCACGCAGATCTTCAATCCGTATCCTCCCATCTCAGTGTTACTGTTGGTGCTTCTGCTTTCAGCCACCAGCCGTCGCCTGCCGGATAAATCTGAGCGCCGGTGATTTCCGCGGGCTTTTTTTCAGAAGAAAGGCAGAGCCAGACTTCATCATAGAAAGGGGAAAGAGAAAGTGTCAGAGTACCATTCTGCCAGCTTCTGCGGACCTGTACCCGTTCATAACGCTGTACCGCAGCGGCGGCTTCCGTGGCGGTGCACCAGCGCAGAGCAGGATAGACAGAAGTGATTTCATCGATCAGATCATAAAAATCGGAATGCAGCCTTTCCCAGCCGAGCAGAGCTCCGCGCTCTTCATCCAGCACGTCATCCGGATGGATAAAGTGGGAAAAGACCCCACGGAGATTCAATTCGCCCGCGGCTACCCATTTGCCGTAACAGTCCACGGAGAAGCCGGAGGTGACCCGGGGAACCGAAACACTGCCGTCCTCCTCCTCATGGAACTCCTGAACACGGGCATGGATGCCTTCCTCCGGGAGATACACGCCGGAGATGGTAAGGAGAGTAGGTACGGTTCGGAGCAGTACGCTTTTGCCTTCATCACTCAGATAGTTGGAGGGGGGCACATAGCTGCTGAAGGTGGCATTCGGAAGAAAACTGTGTCCATACCGGACCAGTTCCTTTACAGCCTGCTGCATATCCTCTTCTGATTCCCAGGTGATGTAATCTTCATCCGCATACTGCCACCCGGTCAGACACAGGGGCTGATGATTATATCCGTGCAGTCCGATTTCTCCGCCCTGCTGAAGCAGTTCCGAGGCGTAATAGCGGATGAGTGCATTGTCTTCGTTATCCGGAACAAAGGGGGCCTTTATGGTCCGGTTGTAAGTTTCCACCAGCACGCCGGTGTAGCGGATTCCATACTTTCTGACGAGGCTCTTCATGTCCGGCCACCAGTGGTTGCGGAAGAAGCCCTGAATGCTTAAACCATACTGCTCCCGCAGATAGTCGTCATAGCCTTCCGGCTGCGGGGCAGGGAAATCATCGATAAAGATCATGCCTGTATTCAGGATCGGGTATACCAGGATATCCTGAAGATTCTGGAGGACCAGGGGAAGGAAGCCGCGGGCATCCTTTCCGCTGATCAGCGAATGATTGCAGACAACTGCCCGGCCCTGTCCGATTTCACAGGACCACATCAGAGGCATTCCGCTTTCGTCCCCGGTCCGCAGAAGGACCTGGCAGCGGTCATCAAGACGTACGGGCAGCGTGTAATCTTCCACTCCCACGTTCATCAGAAGACCGGAAAAGACGGAAAGCGCGTTTTCTCCGGCCTGGAAAGAGCGATAGATTCGATATTCGTTGCCGACTTCCAGTATGCCCAGCTTATGACTTACAATGGGCAGACAGCCGTCCAGCGCGGGAGAGGTCAGAATACCGAGGCTGCCGCCCTCCTGAATCCACTGAAAGAGGGAAACAATGCCTTCTCCTTCCAGGGAAGGAAGGGTAGGCTCACACAGCAGGACAGTCCGCAGAGCGGGAGATGATGCAAAATGATCGGAAACCGTATAGGACATCCGCATGGCGGTAAGAGAATCCTCCACTGTCTGCCGCAGGCTGCTGTTTTCCTGTGCGAGCAGCAGGATTTCCGGCTCCTCAGCGGGGAGGACTGCTGCCATGTCCGATTGAGCAAGGGGGGACAGATGGAGAGGTCTGGCTTCCATCGGCATCCCTTTATGGGAAATCATCAGAAGCAGGCCAAGCGTGATACAGATAAGCGGCGTTGTGATAAAAAGAACGCGGTGTTTCGGCTGCTTCATGCACTCCTCCCCTTCAGGAAGTAATCAATCTTTTCATGACCATGATAGCTCCAGAGTACATTTGCCACCCGAATGCCGTCCAGCGTCTTCAGCAGGCCCTTGGCATCCTGCAGGTCCACATAGATTTCGAGCAGCATGAGCCAGGGCTCTTCCGCACCGGGATAGCGGTCGGTCAGCTGTTTTGCCAGGGCAATGGCTTCCGGGGCTTTTCGAATGGCAAGGAGGTTTTTTGCCCGCAGACAGCCAAGCTTCATATCCAGCATCCCCTCCGGCAGTTTTGAAAGCTCTTTTTCCAGGGAGAGGCGGTACCGTTCCAGCAGATGTCCTTCCAGGAGTCCGCTGTCGATATACCCCTTGATCTGCTGAATGACAAGGATGCGCTGCTCCTGATTGTCCGGCTGCTTGAGAAGCACGCTCTGGCTTTCCTGCAGGGAGAGCTCCAGCTTACGCTGGTACTCGGTAAGCGTGGCGGTTGCATAGTGCGCCGTCTCGGGATCGTCATTAAACCGTGCCATCATGAGCAGTTCCAGATTCTGGGAAGGATCGTCGTGCAGGAGCTTCATCATCATTTCCCGCCGTACCTGGGGAGTGCTGATGAGGAATGCCTCTTCCAGGGGAGCGGTAACAGCAGCTTCCTGTTCCGGAGAAAGGAAGCCTTTTCTGCCGGCATTCGGGTCATGGATCAGATCCTTCAGAAGGTCCGGGTCCGGTTCGGGCATCAGAACCATTTCGAAACCGCAGCAGGGCCCGAATATGGGAAGAAGCAGACAGAAAAGGAAACAGCCTGCAGACAGTTTCCTGGAGTGCTTCTGCATGAGCCAGAGGAAACCGACAAGCAGCAGGTGGAGAATAATACCTGCCGTAAAATATGGATTATTCAACCGAAATATCCTCCGATACTACTTCGCAATCGATGCCGACCCGCCGGAAACGTTTTTCAATCATCGGCAGCTGTGCTGCTGAAGCCTGCGGGAATAGCACATAATAGTCTCCGTCCTCCAGACAGCCGACCACATCGGTGCTGCGGACGAGCTTTCCGATTTCCCTGTCCGCTATTTCGACGGAAAGCCTGCTCCCGGTGACCAGGTGCACCAGAAAATGTTCACCGGTGCGGCTCTGACGGATACTCTGGTAGATGCCCAGGGTGCTGCGGAAAGCTTCGGGCATCAGGATATGCGTGTTTTCATAATACATATGTCCGATCTCGTTGTGATACTGGACGGCCCGGATCAGGGAAGACTGGGCAAGCCCGGCAACCACGCTGAGCAGGTTTTCCATATACATGCTCTGCTGTTCAAAGGGGACGCTCCAGAGCATCAGAACGGCATGCAGTTCGTTTCCGGACATAATGGGGAGTGCGTAAACCGGATAACCGCTGAGGAGCATCCGGTTGGCAAAGAGTTTACCGGATTTCAGGTCCTCATACATGGGACGGTAATCCTTCATATTCATGGAGTTGGGAAGGCTTTTCATCTCCCTGGAACGGACGACAAGCCGGATAAAGGAGGTTTCCGGACGGCATTCATAGATGGCAACGCTTTTGTTCTGGAGGATGTTCTCGAGAACGTGAAGTGCAGACAGAAACACCTGAACCGGCTGCAGGGTATCCAGCTCTTTTGTGATCTGATAGATTCTTCCATAGCTGTCCCGGGAATGATAGATCTGTTCCTTGAGTTGGTTTCGGTCTTCGTAGGTCCTGCGGTACATGCCCTCCATGAAGGTAAGCTCATTCTGAACTTCGTACTTTTCTTTTTCCAGCATGTCTATCCGGAGCTGCTGACGGTCTCTGGCGTACCCGAACATGCTTCCACTGATGATGTAGACGCTCATGGGAAGCCAGTGATCCGTATTGAACAGCAGATCCTGCGCCTGACCGCCGGAAGCCAGATAGGCAGCGCCGTACCATCCGCAGGCCAGCAGGGAAGCAATAAGGCCGGAGTTGCGCCCGTGGACAAAGCCGATGATGATGACATAGAGCAGCATATAATCCACGGTAGCCAGCAGGGCATTGTTCTGTCCCAGGGTGGTCAGCCATACGGCGACCACTGCCAGGCCGACAATTTCCAGCCATTTGAGAAGCGTACCCACTATCTTTTTTTCTTTTGTCTGCTGCTTGGTTTTCTTCTGGGGCAGACGAAGCTCCGCGTCGAAGATTTCATCCATTTCCCGGAAAAAATCATGTCTTGGTACCCAGCCGATCCGGGAAGCGGGTTTTCCCGGCCGGACCGTTCTGCGGCTGCTGCCGGGCATATAACTGACGG
>CAMVHE010000181.1 GCA_947167215.1 uncultured Clostridia bacterium | reverse complement strand
GCTCTGCGAAGTCCGCAGTAAAAGCCGCCGCTGCCGCCGATATTCTGATGCAGTCGGAGAATGGTCTTCCGGACAGGGCTTTTATTTCCCTGTTCTTTATCATTCAGCCACTTTTGAAGATACGCATCCGTCCCGTCCGTACTGCAGTTGTCTACCACCAGAATGCGTTCCGGCTGACGGGTCTGCGTTTCGTAGGCTTTCAGCGCCTTTTTGAGTTTTTCCAAACGGTTAAAGGTTACAATAACCACTCCCAGTTCCATCATAGAGCAAACCTCCGGCTGCCGCATGCAAAACATGTACTAATCGACAGTTCAGCTCATAATTACTGTATATAAATCTCCCATAATTGCCCGGGGCGTCGTATATCTCCAGCTCATGGCTTCCTCCATCAATAACGCAGATATATCTTTGTTTTCTATCATCTGCAGTCGCTTTCGCTGCCATGAAGTAAACCTGCGAAGATAAGACGTTTTATCTTCATCCAGAGTATCCTCGGACAGCACAGTCTCGGCTTCTCCGATAAGAGAGCCGATAAGCTTCCGCCGTTTTTCCTGCAGTGCTTTTCCCCGGGACTTCCGCAGCACTCCTACGGTATTATCCCCGTGCTGCCGGTAAAAAACAAGTTTTTCCGGCAGATAGTATAACCCGCCTCTCCGGGCCGCTTCTTCATTAATCAGCCAGTCATGGGCTGCTTCCGGATGCCAGATTTTTGCATTCACCCGGGCCCACAGTTCCCTGCGGAATACCATCGCCATGCCAGGATACTTAGGATGCCGGACAAACGACTTCCAGGAAATCTTCCGGGGTCTCGAGGTTTTAAATTGGCTGCACGGCGAAGGCAGCTTTGGCATCGCAGGCGTTCTCGTCTTATCAGACTCTTCCTGCTGCCAGACCCAGAATCCGGTATTCAGGCTCAGAATCTCCGGATGCTCACTCATCCATCGGACACAGGTCCCGATCTTCTCCGGCATCCACAGGTCATCCTGATCGCATAGAAAGATCAGGTCTCCCTTTGCAAGGGATATGGCCTTCCGGAAATTCTCAGCATACCCCAGCTGTACTTCATTGCGGTATGCACGAATACATACTTTATCGGAATGAATCTGTGATATCCACTCCCACGTCCCGTCAGAGGACGCGTCATCCGTCAGGATTATTTCATCCGGAAGGCAGCTTTGCCGGAGAATGGAATGAAGCTGCAGTTTCAGATACTCAATGCCATTATAGCAGGCAATCACAACTGATATCATCTTTATCCTATCTGTGCCGAAGCATCGCACACATACGCGACATCAGCACATTATAAATGTACATTGTCATATTCTCTTTAGTAATAAACATTGCTGCCAGAAAGGTGCCAAAAAACAGACATCCTCCGATAATTATTGTTACAAAAGCTCCTAAACTCATACTATAAATCCATATAGAAGCAATATATCCTATTCCACAGCCCAGCAGAATCCGCCCCCAGGATGTCTCATAAAAATACCAGGACAAATCTCTTCCAAAATGCCAGCACTGCACTGTCAGAACCACCAGTTCAGCAACCATTGTTCCAATGGCTGCCCCAGATGCTCCATACTCAGGAATTAACAGAGAATTTAGAGTAACATCTACTGCCATTCCTGCCAGCTCAGAAACAAGTACTACTTTTTCCTTTCCCAGTGGTACAAGCATCTGGATGCCGGTTATATTACTGACAGCAATAAATACAATGGCCGGCATGAGAATGCGTAACGGAACTACCGCACCGTTATATGCATTCCCTGCCAGAAAACTAATGCACTTATCCGCACTCATCACAAAAAACAAGCTGAGCGGCATTGATGAAAGAACGGCAAAATTCAGCGCTTTTCTGCTGATGGTTCGATACTCTTCCATCCGTCCATTTTCAACATAATAGGAGGCCCGGGGCAGGAGTACTGCCGCCAATGACGTAACAGCCGCCACCAGGATATTCTTTACCATAACCGCAGCATGATAATTACCCACTTCCCAGTCGCTGGTCATGAAACCCAGCATCACCATATCCAGGTTAGTATATATCGTCACAGCACATGACATAGCAAAAAATACCAGCATCGGCCGAAGATGGCGGCGCAAATCTAACCTACAGTTACATGCATCTCCCTCACTATCCTCATCTGAACAAACATGCAGGTCTACATAACGATGTACTCGCAGCAAATTGAACAGATAATTAGTACAGCCAGCCCCGGTAAAGATAGCTCCGTAAAGCACATAATCACTCTGTTTATGAATCAGCAAGAAGATCGCCGCCACAGAAAGTGCTTTTGTCAGGATGGAACGAACCGTAATGAAAGTATACAATTCCAGCGCCTTATAAAGCCACTCCATCCCCAATGCATTCATCAGGATGCTCACGCTGCAGATCAAATAAAGAACCTTTTCCTCCCGAAGCTTCGGTATCACTGCAATCGCAGCAAACAGTGCCGCATATGCTATCATACTTAAAAACAGATTCCAAATCAGCAGTTCTTTCGCTGTCCGGCTGAGTTTCTGACGGTCGTCCCGAACTGCCGCGCAGGCACGAATTCCATAAGTAGGAATCCCCAGCTGCGCGAACATGGCAAAGTAGGAAATAACCGCCACCGCCAGAGAGACCTTTCCCGTCCCTTCCGGGAGAAGAATCCGTGAAACATACCGAAAGGAAATCAGCGGAAAGAGGAAAGAGGATAGTGTCAAAAGGCAATTCATAAAATAGTTAATTTTTAAATTGCTTTGCCGCTTCATGCTATCTCCATTCTCCTGTTACGTTTCCATCTAATTATACTCAAAATCAGAGCAATCCCACTTAGAAGCAATCCTGTTTTCATCCCAGGAATATGGTACTCCATCTCTATACGGTTCTCTCCATGCACCAGCGGGATACAGATAAGGCAATTGTCAAACAGTTCAGGCTTAATATTCTGCCCATTATTTCGTATTCTCCAGCCATTCTCAAAAGGAATCGAAGTATATAGAACTTCCCCTTCCATTCCGGTTGTATTTATAGATACTCTGGTGGAATCCAAGATCACTTCTTCGGCAGCGCCCTCCTTCAGCAGCCCTGTCATCCTTTCAAAAACATCAAGATTTAATCCATAAAATTGAGGAACCCCCAATACCTTCGGGTCCCCGTTGTATGTTAGTGTCGCCGCAGTCTGCCCTTCCTGTGTCGGAATATAAAAAGCCTGCACTGACTGCCAGCAAGTGTATGGTATCGAAAAAGCCCCATTTAGATTAAGAGTTGAGCTAATATCTCTCATCCAGGGGATGTTTCCATAAGCCGCATACCTTCCTTCTGGAATTCCGATAATAAATTTAACCCCAGTATCTGTCAGCTCTATACTATAGTCCAACTCTTCCATAATCGATTCCGGATTTCCGCTGAATGTGGAATATACCTCATTCCAGCGAAGAAACGGATTATAAAAATCGCTTCCCTTATTTCCTCCGTTTTGATGCTTTTTGTCAGGATTCTCTGTCGGAAGTCTCTTCACCTTAAGAGCCATTGGGAGCACATACGGATTTAAATAAACATCCTTTCCGTTTGTCTGCTTTATTGCTGTCTTCTGCAATCCATTCACTGCATATGGTGAAAGCAGGTATCTGACTGAAAAAAGCGTATCCACCGGAAGAAGAAACGTATTTTTGGCCAACAGGCACCCATTATATGTGGGGTATCCGAGATCCGCCATCATAGAAAGCTGACTGTTCTGCGGGCAGGAGGTATAATTCTCAATGGCCATATAGTTAAATGCCATACTTTCATTATAGTTTGCCGTAGTCGCCTGATAGTTCATGCTGCGGGTCATTGTCTGGGTCATCCGATATATTCCGGGATCCTGATTTTTGATCTCCTCTATCAATTGAATTTCATCACGATTATAGGTATTAAAAGCAGCTGCATTTTTAAAACTATAGTGCTGTCCTAATATATACCCATTTATCCCAAGTTCCCATACAGTTATACATGCAACTATGAAAAGAACAGGTCGCTCCCACTGATTCTTGCGGAATTTGCTGATAAGTGCTACCAAAATTCCAAAAGAAAGTATCCCTGCATAGAATAGTGTTCTATAGGCATGGCTTGAAACAATATCCAACAGTACTTCGGCACCGATAACTAACCCAGCTAATATAAAGAATGGTTTGGTCGAAATCTGTTCAACATTTTGATAGCACAGTGCTGCTGTCGAAATGAACACAAAGATCACAACATAGGCATACCGATACCAGTAGCTGTCCGCCTGCTTCAATAGAGAAAATACCATATACAGCGGTCTCCAGTAAAAGCAGGCAATACACAGACCAAGAATCCCCCCCCAAAAAACCTTTGTTTTAATATTTATATTTTTAAGTGTAAAAAAGCCCAGCGTTCCGGCAAGGATCACACTCCCGCAAAAAAGTGCAGGATATCCGTATCCGCTTCGCTCCCCCATCGAATATGCTTTAATAAACGATACCGGAATCCCTAATAGTCCCGGATTGATCCGAGTCCAGTCAAAACTGCTGCCCCTCCCAGAGCGCATAGAGAGGACTACCGGCAAAAACAGACATGCACTCAAGGCAATTCCATGAAGAATTGCGGCACAAAACTGCAAAAAGCAGTGCCAAAAATCTTTGGCTCCAGAAATCCTCTCATCT
>CAMVHE010000180.1 GCA_947167215.1 uncultured Clostridia bacterium | reverse complement strand
AAAACCACATGATCCGTCTTTCCAACACCCTGAAGCGCCTGATGAAAGTCGGCGCGATCCTCTTCGGCCTGACCTTCATCATCGCCGGCGTAATCGGTATTCGTCAGGACGATACCTTTCTTCCAACCAAGGCCGTGATCCGGTCCATGGAACGCACCTATGAGGCGACGGATGCTAACGAAACCGACACCTGGGAGGTCATGGTTGCATATTCGGTAGACGGCAAGGACTATGTTTCCGACTTGGGCCAGAAAAAGGACGATTTCACGGTAGGAAAGGAAATTGATATCCTCTATAATCCGAACAACCCCGAAGGGATCGTTCTGCCTGGTAAGACGATCTGGTTCATCTTCATGATCGCAGGCGCGGCCGTTTCCGTCATAGCGGCGGTTCTGCTGGTCAGGGATTTACGCAACCGATAAAACACAACAGGTTAGGAGGCATACGAATGGGTATTTTCAGCGGACTTTTCGGTAAGAAAGATAACGGCAGTGACAATTCGAGCAAATCCGGCGTTTCCTATGCGCCGTCTGTCAAGGGAGCGCCGCGTCAGCTATATTTTCTGACTGACACCGGCACGGCAAAGGTCGGACACCGGCTGGAGGACGCGGACAGAAAGGTGCTCTATGAAGCGAAGGTCACCAAGTTTTCCCTCATCGGTGCTACCGGCATGGATTTCATCGACCACGAGAAGGGCACGACCACGCCCCATCAGGTGGGCCACGAGATCGAGACCGACTATCATTCCATACTGATCGACAATCATTCCGGCTTCAGGTTCGACAGCGAGGACATCTGGAAGCACCTCAAGCGAAACGGCGTGGTCATCCATTCGAGCTTTATGTCGGGCAAACCGCTCTGGCCGCAGTACCGGGTTTTGCGGGACGGAGAGGAGATTGCTGTCCTCCAGTCCAGCGGCGTGCACGTCCATGAGGAGGACGCTGCGCAGGATGGCAAACTGGCGAAGATGGTCCCCGCGCGGGGCTACTTCCGCATCCAAACGCGGGAGAAGAATCTCGATTTGCTGTTCGTCGTCGCCATGGCTTTCGCCAGGACCAGCGCTCTGGACGGCGAAGGCGGCAGTTTCGGCCTGCTGTTCGGCAATAAATAAAGGATGGTGTAGTACCGGGTCGCCTTGCCATCATTCCGGTTGGCGGTCACCCGGCCCCACACCTGATCCTGCACGATCATCATGCCCAGCTTCTTCAGCTGCTTGCCCAGCTCCTTGATGTCAAAGGTGACGAAGCGGTTCGTAATGTCCACGTTCGTCCGGTGATTGAACACGTTGAGGGAGCCGGTGACATAGATCTCCAGGGCCGTGGCGATGCGGTGCGCTTCCTTTTCCTCCATATCCAGCAGCGCCTGATACAGATCTGCCAGAATCGGCAGCTTCTCCGGCACGGGATCGTTGAGGAAGGGCTGGTAGATCAGACGCACAGCGCGGTCAATGACCGTCTTCTCGATCGGCTGCAGACCTTCGCGTCCGCCCACCACAAGCTCGCACAGGGACAGGATGAAATCGGATTTCAGGGACAGCGGGTTCTCATCGTCGGAATAGTTCAGGTTCAGGTCCATGGGATTGATGTATAACTATGCCTTAAACCAGATCTACACAACGGATGAGCAGCTTAATGCGCTCTTCATAGAAGGGATTATTTCGTACATTCAGAGAATGCATAACTCATAAAAGCAGTGGTTCATAGCAAACTCTTTCTTACAAGCAAAAATCCTATTTCGCTTAGAAGGAAACGACAGAAATAGTGGAAATAGTAGCAAGCAATGCACTTGTCTGACAAAGTGCAATCGCTTGTTGGCCGGCTCCGCCCCCAAGGTCCGGGGCTGCCGCCCGTTCTCCGCTGAAAACTGTCCACTGGACAGTTTTCCGGGCGCTCCGAACCCCCGAAAGCCAGCGCATGGCGCTGTGGTTGTGCAGGGCTGTAGCAGTTAGCCGCGCGGCTGCTGCGGCAGATCTTTGCCGCTGACCCAAACCGTGTTGAACTGAAAAAGGCGGGCGGCGGATCTTCATTTCCGCCGCCCGCACCATGTATCGCTTCAAGCTGCCATCAACCAATCCAGCAGCCGGATGCCCCAAGCCTCGTGTTTCATGCCCATACTGCCTTATCGATACCCTTCCGGCTGGGGGGTTATGGAGCACAGCGTACTTCTTTTCTCCGGAAGACAGGGGAAAAGGATCCCCCGGGATTGACCGGAGGCCGCGGGTATCGGGACCGTGTACTGTCCCTGAAGCGAATCAGAGGAACTCGATGGAGTAGGTGATCTCCTTCTTTTCCTTTCCCTGCAGGCACTGGATTGCCTTCTTCTGGTCAATACTTCCCTGGAATCCTTCATCGTCGGTGCGGCCAAACCATGGCTCCAGACAGATGAACGGCCCTTTGGGGTTGGCCCAGACTGCCAGCATCGGGAAATGATCGCAGCGGAGCATGACGTAAGGAGTTCCGTCCGGGAGACGGATGCCGACCCTGCTGACCTGGCCATCTTCAAAAATCCAAGTATCCGGAATATCTTCAAGGTAGGGAGTACAGCTGTCTGTCAGAGACAGCTTTTTTTCTTCCGGCAGTGCATAACCCGCCTTGCTGGCATTTCTGTATCGGAGCAGGTCTGCTCCGGGGAAGACGATGGAACAGTTTTCTTTCAGGACCCCTTCCGGCAGCAGAAAACCGGGATGCCCGCCAATGGAAAAATACATCCGCTCTTCACCGGGATTTTCAATCGTCCATGTGACGTACAGCTGCTTTCCATCCAGACGGTGGGTGACGGTCAGCCGGAAATCGTAAGGATAGCGTTCCCGGGTCCAGTCGCTGGACTCCAGACAGTGCGTGACGGAGCCGGGGGTTTCTTCAATACAGGCAAAGTCGAGATCCCGGGCAAAGCCGTGCTGTGTTTTCATGGAGTATTCTTTTCCGTCAATACGGTACTTTCCGTCCATTACCTTGCCGACAAAAGGGAAAAGAATCGGAGCATGGCGGTTCCACACTGCAGGATCACCGGTCCAGATGCGTTCCGTATTTCTGTCTTTATCGATTACACTGACCAGTTCCGCACCGGCATCGGATACGGATACACGCAGAAAATCGTTTTCCAGGTTGTGTGTATTCATTTTTGTTGAACCTCCTTTCTGCAAATTATACCGTAGAAAGAGGAAGTAGTAAATGATCCGGCTGCGGAAGGAGAGAAAAAACGGAAGAAACCGCTTCGACTGCCGTCCGGGAAGGGAAACCGGGCCGCTCCGGCCCGCCGGGAGGATGACGCCCCGGAGAGAATGAGAGATGGGAGCATTCAGGGAAAAGCATCCGAATCCCGTAAACACACAAAACTGCATCCCGTGAAAGCAGAAGGAAAGGAAGAAACAGGGCTTCCGGAAAACAATCATACAAATTTGAGAATGATTTTCATTTTCCCTTAACAGATGCAGATCGGGAAAATATAATCTGGAGCAGTTATCAAACTGGCACAGGAGGAGCGGAAAATGTCCGGCAATACTACATACCATACCCGCCCTCAGAAGGAACTCCTGGCTTATCTGAAAACTGCATCGGGCCGGCACCATACTGCAAACGAGATCAAGGAGCATTTTGCGCAGCAGAAGAAACCCATCGGTATGGCGACGATTTACCGCCATCTGGAACGTTTCGAGGAAGAGGGCATCGTGCAGAAGTATGTCCTTGGCCCCGGCGACTGCGCCTGCTATGCCTATGTGGATGCACCGCAGTGCAGTTCCCATTTTCACTGCAGATGCGAGAAATGCGGCAGGCTGATCCATCTGGACTGTGAGGAACTCAGGGAGATCGAGGCGCATCTTCTGGAGCATCACGGCTTTGCGTGGAATACCGGGAAAACGGTGAGGAATGGTGCCGGGCTGTTTATGAGGGGAAGAGCGGCTACTGCAAAAAATCCTTTCTGACTTTTCTCAGAAATGCGGATGCGCCCCTCCTTGAATACCGGGTGCTGAGAAAAGGGGCAAAGGGGAAGGATGTGCTTGCCGTCAAGGAAAGGCTCCTGGAACTGGGATATATCCGGAAAGGCTCGGAACTCAGCATTTCCTATAATGAAACCCTTGCGGAAAGAATAACCCTTTTCCAGCGGGAGTGCGGTATGACGGAAGACGGCATTGCCTCACAGGAAGTGCAGGCATACCTTTTTTCGGATAAAGCACCGGTCTGCACGCAGACTCTGCCGAAAATACGTTCCCGTGTTTCTTCCCGGAACGGGGTAAAAAGGGAAATCTGCGGGTGCTGTCTGGGAGAAGGCTGCGAATGCTGCGGCTTTGCAGGGTGGATTTCCTATTGAGGTCTATGGCCGGTTTTCATTTCCCCAGGTGCAGAGCTGGTCGAGAACCTTCATCAGTGAGTGGCCGCGTTCGGTAAGCGTATACTCCGCTTTCGGCGGGACTTCCGGGTACATTTTCCGATGGATCAGCCCGTCCTTTTCCAGCTCCTTCAGATGGAGGCTGAGGGTCTTGTCGGTCACTTTTCCAAGATATCGCTGCATTTCATTAAAACGGACCGGTTCATACTCCATCAGGCAGTAGAGAATAATGGGCTTGTATTTTCCGGAGATCAGGGAAAGCGTATAGCTGTATCCCGTATCCTCAAAGTTTTCTTCAGAAATCCTTTTCATCAATCGTAGGCAAGGAGACCCCGACCTCTATAGGTCGTGGGAGGAATTGC
>CAMVHE010000179.1 GCA_947167215.1 uncultured Clostridia bacterium | reverse complement strand
CTTCCGGATCAGCCGGGCAGGTCTTCCTCCGCTCCATTGGTCAGCGGCGGCAGGCCCTTCTGCCGCAGGATCTCGCCGGCCCTTCCCACCGTCAGGTCCCGGGTCTCATAGAGCATGCTGCGGAGCAGGCTGTGCTCCAGATGGTTCTGGAAGGTCAGTCCCGCCAGCCGGACCAGTTCCTCCCCGACGTCCGCCCGCACATCCATGGCGATGCACAGCGCCACCACGTGCCGGAGCGACGGCTTTTCCGCGCACCACTTCCGGAATGCAGCCCGGCTCACCCCCATCGTCGCGGCAAGCTCGCTCTGGCTGATCCCCTTGGCATCCAGGATGTCCTGGACCGCCTGCCGGAAGGTGTCCGGCAGGTCCCGCTTCAGCCTTGTCCAGATCACCGCATCCTCCGCAAAATGGTCGTTCTGGCATGCCCGCATCCGGGTTTCCGGCTCTGCATCCAGGTCATGGCGGCTCTGGTACCGATCCGTTTTCTCCTTTCTCCGGGCCGCCCGGCCATCCGCATATTCCGTGCTGGCATACCTGCCGTGGACACGGAAGGCGATGCAGCATTCCTCGATATGGTGCCGTGCATAGGCGGTAAGGCGCCGGTACGGACGGTCCATGTGTTCGAGATAGGCTTCCTCCCGGAGGCAGAAATGTCCTTCCACATAGCAGTAGCAGCCGCTTTCCAGCACCTGCCGGAAAGCTTCCGACTCCTGCAGAAGCCTTCCGGCCTCCTCCCGGGAAAGGACATAGGTAATCCCCGGCTTCCATTCTCCCCCGCACCCGTAATCCGGAATGCGCCGCCGCTCCACATAGGCATACACGCCCTCCGCCTCCGGGTATCCCATCTCCACCATCCGGTACCGGGCCATGGACCGGGAAACGCCGTAAAAGGATGCAAGGCCCTGCAGGACCTTCTGCAGATTTTCCGGGGTCCTCCCGCCGCCCAGGCTGGAGAGCAGCTCCTCCGCCCTGCGCCGGGCGCCCTCCTCCTCCATCAGCACATATGCCGTGAGCTTCTCCGTCTGCAGCTCCATCCAGTCCATGACGCTGTTTGCCCCTGAATACGTTTCCTTCTTCCGCTTCCTGCTGGTATAGGAAGTAAGGTGCTTCCCACGCAGCATCTGGAGCCGGAAGAAGGGCTGATCCTTGTACACATGGCAGCATTCATGGACAATGGTGAAGTTTTCGGCCTCCTTCGTGGTGCAGCGGTCCGCGTTGATGAGGATGGTCATGGCAGGGATCTTCTTCCGCAGGGGCCTTCCCTGCGCATCCCGCAGCAGCACCCACGTTTCATCAAAGAAGATCTGCCCCAGGATATCGCTTCCCTCTTCAAAGCGGACTTTCCATACCTGCAGATGCATCCGCCTGGCCAGTTCCCGGCCGTCCACCGCCATGGGGTTCCCGAGCGCCTCCGGATAATACCGCTGCAGCATGCGCCTGGCGGTCTCGGCATAGTCCCGGCTGTAGAGGATCGGGAGCAGGTACCGGTTGGTGATGGCGGTCTTCTGCTCCGTAATGGCGTCTGCGGGGAAAAAGGCCCGCGGGGCAATCCCAGGCGCGCTGCAGGTCTTCTCCCAGAGGTTCAGCAGGTACCGCATCCGGAACTCTGCCGGAAAAAGCCCTTTCTCCCGGATTCCTTCCCCTTTCCCGGAATCCCCCGGGACCCATGCAGCCACGGTCGCCCGGAACAGCAGGTCCACCGCCATGCTGCAGGCGGCCTGATGCAGGGAGCTTTCCACCCGCGGTTCCCCCAGGGAGACCAGGCGGAACCCCTCTGCCCCTTCCCGGCCGATGGCCTTTGCCGCCCCCTCAGGATACCGGTCCATATACATCTGGACTGCCAGAAAAAAATCCTCGTGAAACACCTCCCGGAGAATCTCCACCACCGTGTACGGCCGGACTCCGCGCTCCAGGGAGCACACCTCCTCTGCCGGATAGGCCGGCAGGATGACCGGGACCATCCCGCCCTCCGAAGGAGTCATGGTTACCGCCAGCATAAGACATCCCTCCTCCCGCTGGTCCGGTGCCCGCAGGACGCCCTGCGGGCTTCTGTTCCCGATTATACCCGGAAGGCGGAGCCGGTTCAAGCAGAAAATTGTAATTTTTTTCACTTTAATATCTTGTAATGTTAATGATCCTTGTGCTATAATCCTCCCAGCAGTTATCCCCACCGGGGATAAACGCACTTCTCCCAAATACCGGAGTCCGGGAAGCCCGCAGCCTTTTTCTGCGGCCGGGCTGCCGTCCTCCGGTCCTTTCAAGGAGGTTTCATCATGAATTCCAAAGCAGGCAAGCCGCCCGTCCTCCCGCTTTCCGCAAAGCCGGTCCTGTTCGGGCAGCTGTTAAAGGAGCGGCGTTCCGGCGCCCGGATCACCCAGAGCGAGTTTGCCGCCCTGATGCACGTCACCCGGAACACGGTCATCAACTGGGAGGCCGACAAAAGCAAGCCGGACTATTCCCTTCTGCCGGAAATCTGCGCGGTCCTCGGAATCCGCCTTTCCGAACTCTTCCGCATGGAAGGGGAACCCGCGCTGACCGAGCCGGAAGAGCGCCTGCTCCGCAGGTTCCGGGAACTGAGCCCCGTCAGCCAGCGGATGGCGGACCGGATGCTCTCCGTCATGGCGGAGGAGGAATACCGGGCCAGGGACCGGGCCATGAAGTCCGCCTTCGGCCTTTTCCTGGTCCGTCCCGGCATGGTGGCCGCCGGCACCGGCGACTATGTCCCGGAAGAGCCGCCCGGCTACACGTTCCTGCGCAAAAACACCGTCAATGCCCGGGCGGACGGCATCGTCCTGGTCCACGGGGACAGCATGGAGCCGGTCTACCACAGCGGCGATTATGTCTACTATGAGGAGGCGGAGTCCGCATCCCCCGGGGAGGATGTCATTGTGGACACCGATGACGGGGCCGTCATCAAGCGGCTGAGCGAAGACCGCACCCTGTATTCGGTCAACCCGGACCTTCCGTACCCGGAAAAGACGGAGGACAACTGCCTGGTCATCCGCGGCAAGGTGCTGGGAACGGTCCATTCCTCCGACCGCGCCGGCAGGGAGGATGCCGGCATCCTAGAGGAGCTGTTTGCGGATGAAATCCGGGAATTCCGCCGTGCCCACGGGCTGGACGGCTGGGAGTGAGGAAAAAAGCCGCCCCTGCGTCCGAAGAAAGGAGGTGCGGGCCTGATGGCATACCGGAAACCGCCGCATCCGGAGCGGATCTATGTCAAGGTCAGCTCGGACTTTGACCGTACCGGATACATGCAGCCCACCGCCATCACCTGGGAGGACGGACGGGTGTTCAAGATCGACGAGGTCCGGGATTTCCGCCCCGCCTCCTCCGTGGCCCCTGGCTTTCCCGGGGACTGCTACACGGTGGTGATCCGTGGAGAGCTCCGACACCTTTTCTTCGAGCGGACCAGCGACCGCTTTGCCAGCCGCTTCGGCCGCTGGTTTGTGGAATGCATGTCACCCTGATATGAACAGAAGGAGGTACAGCATGGTTATCATCAGCATCGACCTGAAGAGCTTCTATGCCAGCGTCGAACTGGCGGACCGGAAATATGACCCCATGACCACGAACCTGGTGGTGGCCGATCCGACCCGCACCGACAAGACCATCTGCCTGGCGGTATCCCCTTCCCTGAAGGCTCACGGCATCTCCGGCAGGGCCAGGCTGTTCGAAGTGATCCAGCGGGTAAAGGAAGTGAACGCGGAACGGTTCCGGCGGGCTCGGAAGCTGGGCGTGCTGCCGAAGGGCGAGGACGGAAAGTACCATTTCACCTCCGCTTCCTTTGACGCGGAGGCCCTGGCCGCGGATCCCGCCCTGGAACTCTCCTACATCATTGCGCCGCCCCGGATGCGGCTGTATGAAGAGGTCAGCACCCGGATCTTCTCCATCTACTCCAAATACGTCAGCCCGGAAGACATTCATGTGTACTCCATTGACGAATGCTTTCTGGACGTCACCAACTACCTGCGTACCTATGCCATGTCGGCCCATGACCTGGCCATCACCATGATCCGGGAGGTCCTCTACGAGACCGGGATCACCGCCACCGCCGGCATCGGGAGCAACCTGTACCTGGCAAAGGTGGCCATGGACATCGTGGCCAAGCACGTGCCTCCGGACAAGGACGGGGTCCGGATCGCGGAGCTGGATGAAATGAGCTACCGGAAGCTGCTGTGGTGCCATACCCCGATTACGGACTTCTGGCGGGTGGGGCACGGCATCGCCCGCAGGCTCGAGGCCTTGGGCTGCCGCACCATGGGCGATGTGGCAAGGCTGAGCGAAAAGAACGAAGGCCGACTGTATGACGCGCTGGGCATCAATGCCGAACTGCTGATTGACCACGCCTGGGGCTGGGAGCCCACGGAAATCCGGACAATCAAGGCATACCGGCCGGAAACCAACTCCATCTCCTCCGGCCAGGTCCTCATGGAGCCGTACACCGCCGAGAAGGCAAAGCTGATCGTCCGGGAGATGACCGAGCTGCTGGCGCTGGACCTGGTGCGCAAACGGGTGGTAACCCGCCAGGTGGTGCTGACCATCGGGTATGACCGGACCAGCATCGCCCCATCCCCGGTCTTTCCGAACGCCTACGTGGTGGCCCGGACCGGTGAGATCTACCGGGGAAAGGTGCGTCCGGACCCCTACGGCAGACCGCATCCGGAGCATGCACACGGCACCGGGAACCTTGACTGCTTTACCAGCTCCTCCCGGAGACTCACCCGGGTCATGATGGAGCTGTTTGACCGGAGCATGGAATACGGCGAGCACGCGGGGCTCGGGCTGATCCC
>CAMVHE010000178.1 GCA_947167215.1 uncultured Clostridia bacterium | reverse complement strand
TAGGTCCCAAAGACCTTTGGCTAGTCAACCGGACTCTGTTTCAAGCCCCCACTTCTAGCCTTTTGGCTTAAGTGGTGGGTAGTTGACGATTCTGCACCTTTCTTTCTGAAGCAGGCCAAGCACCTACTGCAGCCTTCCGTCAGCCGCTCCGAAAACTGAAGAGTTCCTCCATTAAATAATCCTGCAATAATGCCCGCGTCTACATGGGACATCAGTGCACATTGCGCAGGCGTGTAAAAGCTGCTGAAAAAGCAGAACGGTACGGTGATTTCTCCCGGAAGGCTACCGTACATGGTGATACTGATATTCTGATACAGGTAAAAAACCAGCCTCTGCAGGTCTTCCGTTTCGGTCAGACCGGTAACCATACGCAGCCGCTTTCCCAACTGTCTGGCGTTTTCATAGAGTTGTTCCGGCGTCGCCGAGGTTGTATTCATGCATTCCACCGTGTAGGCCGCATAGGCCTGAAGCGCATCCGGTGCGGCAAGGTGCCATATTCTCTTTCTTGTTCCGCCAAAGCTTCGGGATGCGAGATTCAGCAGTATCTGTATTTCCAGAAGGCGTATCCATCCGGGAGTATGCCGTTCCAGATGGCTCAGGAACCAGCGGAAGAGACGGGCTCTCACTGGTACATCGCCTCAATTTCCCTGGCATAATGCACAGCCACATTGTTCCGTTTTACTTTCAGGTTGGGAGTCAGTTCTCCTGCCTGGATGCTGAGGGGCTTTTCCATCACTGTATATTTCCGGATCTGTTCCGGATGGGAAAGCTCACCATTCATTTTTTCTATCTGGCTTGAAAGGTCCTCGCAGGGCCTTTCAAGCCAGATCAGTGCAGTACAGTATGGCCGGTTTTCACCGATAAGCACAGCTTCGGAAACGCCGGGAATATCCTTAATCCTCTGCTCGATTTTTGGAATGCTGATATTCTTTCCGTAAGCAGTGATGATAAAGTCCTTTTTACGGCCGAACAGCGTGATATGTCCATTTTGGTCAATGGTGCCGAGATCTCCCGTGCGCAGCACTCCGTTCCGGATACTGTCGGTCTGCAGGCCGTAGTACCCCAAAGTCACCTGCGGCCCTTTTACGATCAGCTCTCCGTCAGCTTCAACAGTGATTTCCGTATCCGGCAGTGCTGTGCCAATGGTTGGAATAACATTGTCTCCCAGACGGTTGATGGTAATGAGTGGAGCTTCGGTCTGGCCATACGCATTGTGGATTTCAATGCCCAGGCTGCGGAAGTTGTTCAGAAGTGTTTCACTGACCGGAGCAGAACCTACGATCAGCTGTCGGCACTGGTCAACACCTGCTTTTTTCAAGACCGCTTTTTTCAACAGTGCAGCAAGAGCCTGTTTGACAGGACCCTTTTTCGCTTTCAGCCAGGCTTTGCCCACGGAATTTGCAGTCACCTGATCCCACAGCTTTTCATAGAACCGGGGAACAGAGAAGAAGATGGTGGGGCGCACTTTGGGTAGAGCATCTGTCAGCGCGCCAAAGTCATTCAGATAGTAATATCCCACTTTGGTGATCAGATAATAGGGAGCATAGGAGGCGAGAATACCTTCGACCACATGGCTGAGCGGCAGAAAAGAGAGGTAACGCATCGGCCGGTTCCGGTCCTGCCAGGAGACCAGGTTGGTCATGATTTCTCCCATCCAGGCAAGCTGACGGAAACTGAAGGTGACGCCTTTGGGTTCACCGGTGGTACCGGAAGTATACCGGATGGTGGCAAGGTCATCCGGATCCGGATGGTGCACCGGAGCGGAATGGTCGCCTTTCTGAAGGAAGGAATCCCAGCTTAAGGCGGAAGGAAGGACCTCATTCTGAACCACGGAAAACAGCACAATCCGGGATTCTGTTTTCAGCTTTTCCAGTTGGGAAAACATCCGCCGGTCACCTACAAAAAACCACCTTGCACCGCTTTTTTCCAGCAGTGTTTCCGTTTCTGCGGCAGGAGTGGTGTAATAGATGGGGACACTGACTGCACCCAGAAGCCCGATGGCCTGTTCGAGTGCCAGGTATTCCACGGAGTTGATGCCTGTCAGTGCAACCCGGTCTCCCGGACGGGTGCCCCATGCCCACAGGGAATTCCGGATTGTTTCAATCCTGCGGTTGACCTCCGGACCGTGCACCGCCTGTATTCCGTCAGACGTGATGTTGTAATAGGTGATCGGATACCTGCTGCTGGAGCGCCGAACCTGGGCCTGTTCAAACACGGTCTGACCGGTCTGACGCATGAAGTTCTTCCGGCAGGCAAAGGCAAGGAGCGGGTCGAGGTAATTTCGCCAATCCGGAGTGAAAGAACCGCACAGGGAATCCGTATTGGTGCGGTCAAATTCCATTTCTCCGTAAAAATAGGGCAGCAGCATGAGCAGATTGTTCAGACTGCTCTTTTTTCGATCCTCTTCTTTCCGGTTGTATGCAAGACCGGCCTTTTTGAGGCCAGGTATCGGCAGGAAGACCGGATGGGGAAGATCAATGGAAAGCCTATCTTTCGCCCAGCGTATCACCTCGTCACAAAGCTCTCCCGCTGTGGGAGCATTTTCCGCTGGGCAGGTAAGGTGGAAGGTTTTTCCGATGGCAGAATCGGAAAAGGCAACTTTCAGCACGGCATCTGCCACATAGTCCACGGGAACCAGATTCAGAGGCATATTTCTGCGGACAGGGAGAAAACGAAGCTTTCCAAGCAGGAGCTGCTTGAGCATATAGTAGACCGTATTGAAATTCCTCACCCAGCCTGTCTGGGAATTGCCCACGATCATTCCGGGACGGCAGATGGAAAAGGGAAGCCCGGAATTGCGCAGGAATGTTTCTGCTTCTGCCTTGCTTTGCTCATACAGGCTGGAAAAATGATCCCCGGGAGGGGCTTCCTCCAGAATGACTCCTTTATTCTGCCCCGCCACGTAAGCCGTAGAAAGGTGCAGAAAGCGTTTCAGATGAAGCATGGTTCCGGCAAAAGTGACCATATTCCGTGTGCCTTCCACGTTGGTCTTCTCCAGGGCGGCCCTGCTTTTGTCAAAGCTGATTTCTGCTCCTGCATGGATTACCAGAGTGACATTTTGCCGGAGCGTTTGCAGCCATTGATCTTCCAGCCCCAAATCCGGCATGGAAAAATCGCCGGGAAGGGGGATGGCCTGCTTTCCGACTGCATCGGACAAAACATTATCATGCTGCCAGGCATACCGAAGCCGCTGGAATGCTTCAGCATTATTTTCGGCCCGAACCAGGACGTAGACAATCGTTCCCGTATTCCTCACAAGCCGGGAAGCCAGTTCCGTGCCAAGGAAACCGGTTCCTCCGGTTAGCAAAACGGTTTCATTCATGTTAACCTCCATAATAACGGGAGGGAGCAATTTTTCGGAGAGCCCTCCTTTTTGCCGGAAATCCATTCTTTGGATTTTCGGGGTTATAACCAGGGTGTATACGAAAGAGGAAAGGGGTCATGCATCTACCATCAGCGTGGCGATATAGTGCGTATCTTCGGGCAGTGGAAGTCCTGGGTCGGAGAGGATCAGCGTCACTTTTTCCTCCATACCGCAGGCAAAATGATACATGGCAATGCCTATGTCAACGGTCTGAAGATCCCATCCGCTTTTATCCACAAATCCCCGGCTTCTTTTTTCATAGAAATGGGCGAGCCTGCCGTTCAGTACTACCCGCCAGGGCTGAGCATTTACGGCAGAAGGAGCCCATCGAACCATTTCGAGAGCGTCGTGATACGCTGTGTTTTCGGAAAGAGGGCTATCGAAGCTGAGGTCAAAAAAAAGAAAGGAGAAATCTTTTCTGGTATCTGCCCGGACGCCACGGCGCATCATGGTCTCCCTCAGGGACATTTTTCCGGCAGGGTAGCCGAGCGGACTTACACAGGGCATGATTTCGTCATCTTTCAGAAACATGGCTTTCTCAAAGGCAGGGCGGTCCAGGGTACCGGCAATCCAGGTAGTACCAAGTCCCAGGGAATCCGCATACAGAACCATTTTTTCAAAAGCATAGCCGAAGGCTTCTTCTGCATGGGGCTGCCGACGGAGCTTCCCGGCAATGTGTAGGTATCCGTACCTACAATCACGGGAGAAGACAGCCCATCTGCTTTGGCATTGAGCAGCTTCCAGACGATTGGGATCTGATAGGGTGTTTCCATCTGTTCTGCGAAGGACAGAATGCTTTCTGCATCTTCCGGCCGCAGGGGCATTCCGTCAAAGGTGCGTACGCTGCGGCGGTGACGGACCAGTTCAAGACCTTTCACAGAGTCAGACTCCTTCCAGAATAAAGTATGAATAAGGAATCGGCCTTTACAACGGATTCCTTATCTGCTATGATTGTACAGGAGAGGTTTTTCCCTGTCAACATCGAAAAAAAGTTGTAAGGAAGAAAATAATGAGTAAGGAGTACTGACATGTCCCAACACCATAACTGCCCCTGTATGACACAATGCATACTGCAATCTGCCCTGGAGAGCATCGGCGGCAAATGGAAACTTCCAGTGCTCTGTTCCCTGTTGGCCAATGGGGCAAGCAGGTATAATGAGCTCCTGCATAATGTTCAGGGAATTTCCAATACCATGCTTTCCCAGACACTGAAGGAACTGGAGCGGGACCAGCTGGTTCTTCGCCAGGAATTTCTGGAGGTGCCGGTGCGGGTGGAATATGATCTGTCAGAAAAGGCTAAAAAGCTTCAGCCCATTCTGGCTGAATTAATTCAATGGAAAATGGATGGGGAGAAAAATAATTGAGTAATAGAATCCCAATTTGCTGTACTATAGCAGCTTATCGATAGGATTTACCGGATTCTTTCTGGGGCGCC
>CAMVHE010000177.1 GCA_947167215.1 uncultured Clostridia bacterium | reverse complement strand
ATGCTTCCGAGCAGAACAAGCTTCATAATCTCAGAAATTAAATTCGTTTACTATAAGAATAACTGTGAATAGTAACACCTTTCAAGGCGGGAATCCGGCACGCATCGGATTCCCGCTTTTTCAACTGGACAGGAATGTGCTTCGCTCTGAGCGAAAGACAGCATCTCTTCTTTTTTCCAATTCCGCATTGTTTTCCATTTCCGCACTCGGCAGCCATGTGACTGTGTACTCTCCGTCTGTCCAAAGCTGTACATGTTCACAATTTACGCCCAAATATGCTGCTCCATAAGGCGACCAAGACCAGCTGGTCTCAATCGCCTTGCAAGGTTTGTATCTTTATTTCTTTGTTACTGAGGACGGCGGAGGTGTTGCCCACCGAACCATTTGTCCGTCCTCGTCGGACACTACGAAGGAGGAAAGCTGTTCGCTTGGCTGGCATAGTGCTCGCTTTACGTCCAGCTGGTGGTAAGCCCCATGGCTCCCGGTGTGGGCAAGGGGTCGGCGAAACGCCGGTGCCTGCTTGCCAACTAACAGGCTTGTTCACGCCTGCAACCACTGTGTAGGTCGGCGGCTGGGCTGGGGATACTTCCTCCACAATGAAGCATGACATTACCTGAAATATCAGTTTAATGATTCTGCTTTCGAATATACCTCTTCCTGTTTCCGTTTGTTGTTCCGATAGACTCTATCATTCCATTATCGACAAGTTCTTTAAGCAGTTGCCGTGATCTTGAGGGCTTCAGTCTAATGAGCGTACCAATTTCATCCGCTCTATAATCGCAACCTATCTCCATTATCCCAAGAATTTGTCTGTGGCGGTTTGACAATTTATCTGCCGAATCTGCCGATTGGCGAATTGGCGAATCGGTAGATGTAGTATTGCTCAGTAATTGCATATACTTCTCACAGCCGCGAATTGTGACCGTAACATATTTCTCCGTAGCTTCTATCTCAGGGAGCGGTGCGTCTATTCTCTCACACTCATCTTTGATAAGGAACTGTTAGAAAATAAATTGAACATTAATGCAATATGTGGTACAATCCTGTAGAAGGCTAATCAACAGGAGGTGTGCCACATGATCGGTAACAACGAGAAGAAATTTATAAACACTATGATGAGCGTTCTTGACGAACGAGGAAAGCGCTTGTTCCTTGGCTCTTACTCGGAATGTCTTGGTCGCGGTGGTGTTTCTGAACTGAGCAAAGCATCAGGAATGTCCAGGACCACCATAACAGAAGGTCGCAAAGAAGCACAAGAAATAAAAGAGGTTCCCGCTACAGGCAGAGTCAAGCAACAACGGGTTAGATCTCCTGGCGCAGGTAGAAAGAGCATTGAAAAGAAGTATCCAAACATCCGGGAGGAACTCTTGAAACTTCTGGATGGAAACACAATTGGCAATCCTGAAAATCCTTTATGCTGGACAACAAAAAGCCTTCGAAATCTTGAAGAAGCCCTTGCAAAAAAGGGGATTGAAACGAATTATGTAACCATCGGTGGACTCCTTGAAGATATGGGATTCAGCCTTCAGCAAAATCGAAAGTACACTGAAGCAGGGGATGCAGGACCTGACCGTGATGCCCAATTCAGATTTATCAATGACCATGCAAAAGAATTTCTCGATAGCGGATTGCCAGTTATTTCCGTTGATACCAAGAAGAAGGAACTGGTCGGAAACTATAAAAATGGCGGATCAGAATATCGGCCGGAAAAAGAGCCGATCAAGGTTAACGATCATGATTTTCCAGATCCCGAGCTCGGAAAAGCTGCACCATACGGTGTCTATGACATCGGTCGCAACGAAGGCTTTGTCAACGTTGGCCTTAGCGCTGATACAGGTGCATTTGCAGTGAACAGCATCCGCAGCTGGTGGATCAGCATGGGCAAAGAGCGATACCCAGATGTAACCAAACTAATGATTACTGCAGATGGTGGAGGAAGCAACGGCCGAAGGAATAGTCTTTGGAAAGTGTCTCTGCAGGAATTAGCAAACGAAACAGGATTGTCAATCTTTGTTTCTCACTTTCCACCAGGAACATCCAAGTGGAACAAGATAGAACATCGCTTATTTAGCCAGATATCCAAGAACTGGCGAGGGAGGCCTCTGGAGACGATTCAGATCATTGTAAATCTAATTGCTTCTACTACCACGAAAGAGGGTTTGACAGTTCAATGTACAGTGGATGGAAACGTCTACGAACGAGGAATAAAGATCTCAGATGAAGAGCTAAAGTCATTGAATTTGTTTCCTAATGAATGGCATGGTGAATGGAATTACACCATTGCACCCAAATGTGCTTCAGAAGCATAAGCGTTCATGTTATTAATTAACAGTTCCTAAGGTAATCAGCAAAAGATAACTGCGAATACAAGTGGGAAATGGTATTCTGCTCAAGCAGCTAAATAATGATTACAGTTTGGATTATGGAGAAATATCTTGTTAAAGATTTTCTCAAATGTGCCTCAACTTTACTTTACTGTTCTGTTATTCTGTCACGGAACTTCTCAGCTTGCTGTCAACATCAGTGCCAGCGGCAATATCCAACTGGCATACGGAATGACAGTAAGCAGAACAGAATGCAGAGTTTTATCGAAGCATTGGATGGTCATTTCAAACAGGTAAATACTGAATCGCTGCACAGGCGCTGTATCCGCTGCAGCGTCTTTTGTTATTCAGAGGAGAAGGCGGATTGCAGATTTCGGCTGACCGGTGCTTTCCTTTCGGACTGGCGGTATGTCTATTACGGACTACCGGAACAGATTTTGGCCAAACACCCCCGGAAATTGCAATGCAGAGGTTCGCTTTGGCTTCCGCTTGGGAAGCCTACCAGACCTGAAAAGAGAGCTGAAGGGATTTCTTTTTTCTGGGATACATTGTATTGCTGACGGCCATACTCCCCGGAAGAACTGCGGAAACGCGAAAATATCGGTGCTTCTATTGACGCGACATGTCCGGCAGAATACAATGGATGCATAAGTGCTGAAAGGTGAGAAAGGAATGGCGGCAGGAGAAAGAGAAAACGGCTGTCGGATAACGACAGAGACCGGATGAAGCGTGTGGCGGCACACGCTGAGGGGATGAGCAAACCGCGTGCCCTGAAAGCAAGGTGCCAACGCAAAGGGGAAGACAGCCATTCCGTCGACGAAAAGCAGGTCCCTTTAATTTTACCCAAGGCAGGGTTACCAGGATGCGGATCACGATGGGGTGCATTCTGACTCCCCCCTCTCTGGGAAGCCCCGGAAATGAAAAGCCGGGGCAGGCATGCAAAGGAGAGGTCCGGGGAACCCGGCTTGTCTGCCTGGGGGATATCCTCAACCCGGCCATATGGGGATGCGATCCACGGATCAGAGCCACATCCGGGCACGCGAAAGGGATGCGTGCGTAAAGAAGCAGCGAAAGATAGCAGAAGGAACGGAAGATACAGGAAGAAAGGACGGAACAGGAATATGGCTGACGACTGGAAAAAGGACCTGGACAGCAGGCTGTCCTTTACAGAGACGGATTCCCGCAGGCAGCGGATAACCTTTGAGAAGGCAAGAGAGGATGCAGGCCTCATCAGAGCGGTATTGGAAGCCGCAGGAGTAGATCCGCTAACTGACGGCCGGGAAGAAGCGCAAAAAGCACTGAGAGCGAAAGAAAAACTGACACCGGATGAGGTGCTGGACCTTGGGGAATTCCCGGGTGCGCTGTATGACAGGAACACGCTGGATCTTGAAGAGATATACGGGGAGGAGCTTCCTTATGAACCCAGGGAGATGATCCGGCTGCATCTTGAGCTCGCTGCGGATTTTACAGAGGAAGAGAAGGAGATTATGCACCGGTACGGCGGGATGGAGGGGGATACCATCAGCCGCGACATTCTCGTGTCGGATGATCTCCCGCTGTATGCCCTCCACTATGTGATCCAGCGTGCATTTGGCTTTACCAATTCGCACCTTCACCGGTTTTATATGTCTGACGAAAACACAGGGAAGTTCACGGCGTCCGTGGAACAGTGGCTGCATCAGGTGGGCGTAATCTACCGGTCTCCGCTCATGGATGAGAATGCAGAATTCTGGGCGGATGACTACGAGCGCGGCAGCTTCAGGAACTGGCTGAAAGAGAAATACACCGGTCCCTGTGTGTCACAGTGCCGGGAGGAGGGCCTGATCGGCAGCCGGGAGAGCATGGAGCAGGTGGATCTGAATCGGGAGTACTATGTGGAGTATGGGAATTATCAGGATGGGGATGCCGTGCCGTTGCGCTGCCAGCCTGTATATGGAGGGAATGGCAGAAAACTGGATCCGCCGAAAGCGGATAAGTACGTCCGTCAGTTCCATGTGGAAGTGATGAAAATGCGGGAGCTGCCGCTGGCTCTGCTGCATCAGGTGTTTGAACGCGGTGCATTCGATCTCCTTGAGCGGTTAAGCATCGGAGAAGTCCTGACGATGCGGAATATGCACCTGAGCGATGGCTTCCAGGCAGGAGATTATTCCAGCACCTACCAGGAGATGCTGGAGGACGGGATGGATGAGGAGATAGAGGAAATCCTGGAGGGCGGCTTCGATTCCCCGATGAAGCAGCCCTTTGTATACAGCTTCACGGAGGAGCTCCTCTATGAGTATGACTTCGGGGATAGCTGGCAGATCCGGATTACCGGCAGCCGAAACTGTACCGACCTGGTGGAAAAGGGGAAGATTACACAGGAGATGCTGGACAGGAGCAACATTAAGGCGCGTGTGACATACAGGCCGGTGCTGCTTGCAAGAGATGGGGAGATGCTGATCGAGGATGTCGGCGGTGTGCACGGAATGGTCCGATTCCTCCGGTCGATCCATACCATGAAGCGCGGGGAGAAGGACGAATTTGGCATG
>CAMVHE010000176.1 GCA_947167215.1 uncultured Clostridia bacterium | reverse complement strand
CCGCAGGTCAGCAGGATTTCGGAAGGGGATACCTGGGCCGTATAGTTTTCCGGACCGACCGCCGGGTCCACCACGACCCGGATGGTATTTTCGGGGCCTGCTCCGGTCAGCCCGTCGCGCAGGTCCCGGCGGAGAATCTCGGCACCGCGATGGACGGAGACGATGGTTTCATCGGCCTGGACGCGGGTACGGAGAGAGAGAATAAACGGATCCATACTGCAACCTCTTTCTGGTCATTCGGGGCGGGCAGCGCTTTCCGCATTCTGCTGGCGGAACTGCTGCGGGGTCAGCCCGGTATAGGTCTTGAAACGCCTGTTGAAAGCGGAAATGTCGTAATATCCGCATTCCACCGCAATATCCTTTACCGGCATCACCGTGGTCCGCAGCAGCCGCTGTGCCCGGTGCATCCGGCAGAAGGTAATGAACTCCAGCGGTGTTTCCTGGTATACCCGCTTGAACTCCAGGGAGAGCTTGGAGTCGCTGATGCCGACTTCCTCGGCAATGGAGGAAACCGCAAGCCCGGGCTCGGAGAAACGGTGCTGAATGATATCCCGCGCCCTTTTTACGGCTTCCGGGATGTCCTTCTGTTCCGGGGCGGACTGCAGCTGGGCGATCCGCCGGCACACCTGCTGAAGGATCCCGTCCAGTTCATCCAGGGACAGGCAGCGGCTGAGCCGGAACAGGTCATTGATCTCCTCTTCGTTTACCCCTCGGGCCTGTGCCTCGGCGGTAACGGCCATGATGATCTCGTTATAGATGCAGCGGAAGCCGAACAGCGTGGAATGCGTATCATGCATGGTCTGGGATACTTCCTGCAGGGCCTTTTCGACGCGTTCAGGCTCGCCCTTCCGCAGTGCAAGGCGGAGGTGGTTCACTGCCTGATGGTTGTATTCCGTTTCTGCCGTCTGCTTTTCATCCAGGTCTGCAAAGAAGATGGGGGCGGCATTGCCGCGGACAAAGCGGGTTTCAAAGGCGTTTTCCGCCTCCAGATAGGCCCGCTGTCCTTCCTGCCAGGCTTTATGGAACCCGCTGACGCCCATGGTGATGGACGAGGTGCAGGCCCGGAGGCCGCTGAACTTGGAGGTGAGGAAGGTACGGAGCTGCTCCTGTTCATTGGCAAAGGCGATGAGGACCAGGTGATCCGCGGAGGAGACCAGCTTCAGCGATGCGCCGCTGACGGTTTCATCAAACAGCCGGTCGATCTTGCCCGTGGTCAGCTCATCCCCGGTGGGACTCTGGAGGGACAGCATGGATTGCACCAGCTTGATGCCCTTCATCCTGGACTGGACAAAACGGGTACTGATCAGCGCGGCAATGGAAGCGACAAAGGCGGATACCAGGACCAGTGCCTTGATGGAACCTTTTTTCAGAGGTTCCATCCGGGATATGCTTTTTTGAAAATGGTTCCGGACGAAGAACGCAGGAAGGCAGCTGCATCCCCCGCATCTGCTGTGGAGGCGGGAGCGGCCTTCACGGTGGAGAAGGCGCAACAGCGGGGGAGTTTTCCCCGGATGCAGGACGCACCCTGCCCCAAAGGAGCAGGGTGCCATCATTGCTATTTTACTATCTCCGTGCTTTTTCGTCCAACTTTTTTTACTGGTTGGCAGCGACATAACGGTCATATGCAGTCTGATAGAGCACGATATAGTCGTTCAGGCGGAGATTCTGCAGCGTGGTCTGATAGGTGTTCCAGCTTTCGTCGGTCACGCCTTTGACGATGAAGTTGGAGAGGGATTCATTGGCATACTTGTGGATCTCGGCGAACAGCAGGTCCTTTTCGGTGGCTTCGTCCACGGTCAGGGTGACCAGGCGGGAAAGGATATTCTAGCTGTTCTTTTCGATAACGCCGGCCTCTTCATAGGCTTTGCAGTATTCGGTTTTCTCAATGCGGTGGGAGGCCATGACAACCTTGGAGAAGTATTCGTCGCCGGAGCAGAACATCATGGAAGACTGTCCGGGAACGGTACGGGTGCCGTCGCTCATGGGCTTAAGCTCCACCATGTTGTCGTCATTGTAGAACCAGAATTCTTCCTTGGCGCCGTTGTAGCCGGTGATCATGTTTTCCCATGCAAACTGTGTGTCCAGCCACTTGGCGGCAGCTTCCACATCCTTGCAGCCAGCTGTGATGGCAGCACCGAAGGAGGGGATTTCCAGATAGTGCTGCAGTCTGGCCTGATAGCCTTCCGCAGAGGGAGGAATAATGCACTGATACTGGGAATAGACGGCTTCATCGGTACCCATGGCGGTCATGCGCCAGCGCCAGGTTACCCCCACATTGCCGGCGTTGATCTTGGCTTCGGCAGCGTTGGTATTCTGGGATACGGCTTCGATGTCAATCAGCTTTTCATTGTACCAGCGGCTTACGGTTTCAAGGGCTTCCCGCAGACCGTCGGCAGCCAGGGGAGAATAGACCTTGCCCTCATCATCCAGGGCAACATCGATGTCGTTGTAGGCTACGCCCCAGAAGTTGAACAGATGGGCAATGCCGTCCACCAGATTGCGCAGGGTGTCGCCCATGGGGATTTCATTGGAGGGGTCGCCGTCACCGTTCGCATCCTGATCCCGGAAAGCCACCAGCATCTGTTCGAATTCCTCCACCGTGGTGGGAACTTCGAGGCCCAAGTTGTCGAGAAAAACGGAAATGCTTGACAGGAACTGCAGAACGGTTATAGAATCTTCCTGTAATCCCGCTGCAGACGGGACATCCGTATGCCTTTGGGCAGGGATGCAGGGAAGAAAACGATTCAGGCCGACATCTTGTCGGCTTTCCTTAAAGTAATATGTTAGATATTGCTAACATATATAATGAAAACAGGAACGAAGTTTTAAAAGGAGGATCCCCTGCCGGGAGGAACGTGCCCCTGGCCCGGTGCAGCATTTCCGTGCATGGTTTAATAAGGAGGAAAACGATGAACAGTATTTTGATGGGACTGATGCTCCCGTTCCTTGGTACATCGGCAGGAGCGGCCTGCGTCTTCTTTCTGGTTAGAGACCTCAGAAGGAATGTCCAGCGGGCGATGACCGGATTTGCGGCGGGGGTGATGGTAGCGGCATCCATCTGGAGCCTGCTGGTTCCCGCCATGGAACAGAGCGGGCATCTTGGACGGCTTGCGTTCCTGCCGGCCTTTGCCGGGTTCTGGCTGGGAATTGCTTTCCTGCTGCTGCTGGACCATGTCATTCCGCATCTGCACCGGAGCATCAACCAGGTGGAGGGTCCGAAAAGCAGGCTTTCGAGGACTGCCATGATGGTCCTTGCAGTAACGCTTCACAATATTCCGGAAGGGATGGCGGTCGGGGTGGTATACGCGGGACTGCCCAGCGGATCCGGAAGCATTACGGCGGGAGCTGCGCTTGCTCTTGCGCTGGGCATCGCTATCCAGAACTTCCCGGAAGGGGCCATTATTTCCATGCCGCTGTATGCAGAAGGGAAAAGCAGGGGCAGGTCCTTCGGACTGGGGGTCCTCTCCGGAGCGGTGGAGCCGCTGTTCGGTGTACTGACGATCCTGATTGCGGCGCTGGTTGTTCCGGCCATGCCGTACCTGCTTTCCTTTGCCGCAGGTGCCATGCTGTATGTGGTGGTGGAGGAACTGATTCCGGAGATGTCTGCGGGAGAGCATTCCAATATCGGAGTGATCAGTTTTGCAGTGGGATTCAGCTTGATGATGGCGCTGGACGTGGCACTGGGCTGAAGACGGAATGCCGTCGGCGGTCCGCAGGGAAGAAAGGGATCCGCCGCCGGTACCTCTTCCGGAGCCCCGGGAGGGAATTCTCAGGGAAAAACGGTTTAAAGGAATAAAGGGATAAAGATGTGATTGACAGCTCCTGTGAAAAGGGGTAGAATACGCTCCATCAAAGCTTGTTTTGCAAGCAAAAAAGGAGGATTTCCATGAAAAAGGTTTCTTTCCTGATACTGCTGGCCATGCTTCTGCTGAGCGTAAGTGCGCTTGCTGCTGAAGGGGATACCCAGGTGCTGAACCTGCGCGCGACTGCTTTCGGCAACAATTATGATGTACAGGACATGGGCTGGCGCTGGATGATGGCAGACTGCTATGAGGGCCTGTTCCGCAATGTTGCTACGAAGGAAGAGGGCGAGCAGTTCATTCTGGCCGGTGCCGAATCCTACGATGTGAGCGAAGACGGGACCGTTTACACCTTCCATCTGCGCAAGGATGCAAAATGGTCCGACGGCGTTCCGGTCACTGCAAAGGATTACGAGTATGGCTGGAAGCGTCTGGTCAACCCGACTTATGCCTATGATTATGCTTCCTTCATCTTCAATGTGGTGGGTGCGGAAGAGTACAGCAGCGGAACCGGTGATGCAGACGGCGTCATGGCGGTTGCACTCGATGATTACACCTTCCAGGTGACGCTGAAGATTCCGGATTCCACCTTCCTGTCCAAGCTGGTTGCCACTCCGCTGTACCCGACCCGGGAAGATGTGGCAGAGGCTGCCGGCGAGAACTGGGGCAAGGACTGGAAGCTTTGTGTGTACAACGGTCCTTTCTGCATGAGCGAAATGGTGGAAGACAACCGCATGACCTGGACCCGCAACGAGTATTACTGGGATGCTGCCAATGTCGGTCTGGATGCCGTGAACTGGTATCTGGTGCCGGAAGACGCAACGGCCACCATCATGTTTGACAATGGCGAGCTGGATGTCCTGCAGACCTCCGGAGATTACCTGATCAAGTACCAGAAGAAGGCACAGGACGGTGAAATCGCCGTCTGGACCACGGACTATCCGTCCACTAACATTCTGGCTTTCAACTTCGTAACCGGCGGCCCCGCGGGGCTGGTTGCAAATGCCAATATCCGCACGGCCCTGTGCTATGCCATTGACCGTGACGAGATGATCGAGGCAGTCTATGGCCG
>CAMVHE010000175.1 GCA_947167215.1 uncultured Clostridia bacterium | reverse complement strand
TCCTTCCCTTCCTGTGGAAAACCGGCCGGAGGCCGTCCTGCTGCAGGCCTATCTGAAAGCAAAGTACGGTCTTTCCGCCGATGCCATCGAAACCCGGTCCACCAACTGCGGAAACAACATTTCCAATATGCTGGCCCTGGCCCGGCGTCTTTCCTTCCCCTGCCGCTCCGTAATTCTCTGTCAGGATGCGTCCATGCAGCGCCGCATGGATGCCACCCTCCGCCGCTGTGCGCCGGAAACGGAGATCCTGAACTATGCCACCTATCAGGTCCGGCTCCGGGATGACGGTACCTTTGATCCTCTTCCGGACGGCATGTGGCCCCTTTCCCGGTACCTTTCGCTGCTGATGGGCGAAATTCCCCGGCTGCGGGACGACGCTGGCGGCTACGGCCCGAAGGGGGCCGGCTATATCGCCCATGTAGCTGTCCCGGAAGCGGTGGAGGCCGCTTTTGCCCGCCTTGCCGGACACTTCGGGGACCGCATCCGCGCGGCCGATCCTGCCTTTGCTTCCTCTCTGAACCATGATAACCATTTACCCGGAGGTAACCTATGCTGATACCTGTTCTGACGGAACCCAATTTCCGAAGCTATCTGTGGGCCAAGCAGACCCTGGCCGGCATCTCCCAGGAAGCCGCCAGGCGCAAATACAAGCTTTTCAGCCTGGATGCGGAGTCCTATGAGACCTTTGACTACGACGCCCTGTTCGGTGCAGAGCGGAGAATGGTGATTGTCATCGGCACCTCCGTCACCTGGATGCCCAAAGCCCTCGACTTTTTCTCCCGAAGGAACATCGACTCGGTCTTCATCAGCTTTGATCCCTCCGAGACCACGCTGCCGGCCGGCATGGTACGCATGGACTATGTCTATGCCATCCACCACCTCATCTGCTACCTCAAAGCCTGCGGCCGGAAGCAGATCGCCCTGTACGGATATAACAAGAACTCCTCCGCCGACAATATCAAAATGCGCTTTTTCCGCAACCAGTGCCGGCGGGACGGGGTGGATCCGGAAACCCGGATCTTCTATAACAACGGCTCCCTTCCGGACTGCTATGCCGTGTTCCGGAAAGAGATTCCCCGCTTTGACGCCGTCATCTGCGCCAATGACATCGCCGCCGTATCGCTTCTCAGCTTTCTCAAGCAGGACCAGGTTTCCGTTCCGGAACAGCTGTTCCTCACCGCCTTCGGGGATTCCATCATTGCAGAGCGGGTGGATCCGCCGCTGACCATTGCCACGCTGGACCATCATGAGATGGGAAGGCAGGCCGTCATCCAGTTTGCCAGCCTGAACCGGCAGCCCCCCACCGCCTCCATTTCCGTGCGCGTCCGGAGCCACCTGATCATCCGGGAATCCACGGCACGGATGCCGGACCGTACGGGTACCCTTCCGCCGGTCAGCGAAGATGATGCCTTTACCGGAAACATCGATTTCTATTCGGATCCTGAAGCCGAGCGCCTTCTGCGGGCGGAAACGCTGCTGAGTGCCTGCGACAAAACAGATCTGCAGTTCCTTGGCGGTCTGCTGGCCGGCCTCTCCATGGAAGCCATGGAAAAGAAGCTTTTCCTGACCACCTCCGCCCTGCAGTACCGCAAGCGCCGCCTGATGAATACCGCCGAATGCGCCCATACCTCGGATTTCCTGGATTTCCTGCGGTTCTGCCGCAGCAAGGGCATTCTCTGAATTCCCGGGGAACCTTTCTGCGGGAAAACCCCGTCCCCCGCCGCCGGAGAATACTGCTCCGTTCTGCTCCCCTTCCCTGCAAAAACCTTTGTTCTATGGCTTCCCGGTACTGCAGAAAGCAGCCGCCGGGAAGCCTTTTTTCCGTTTCCGGTGAGAAATCACCGAAAAAATCCGAAAAACTTGAAAGGTTCCCCGAATGGCAAAACGTTCCTTATCCCTGCATATAATTCGGGACTTTTCAAGATTATTGCCCCTTTCTTTGAGCTATTGTGTTCATAATCTTTCTGTGATATAATGCATTTATTCCAAAATGCAGCCGGATTCTATATCACAAGTGCAAATATTTTTGCCCTTCCGGATCCATTTTCCCTATTCTTACTTTCAAAGGAGGGCCTGTCTTTGGATAAAAGTCTCAAGCGAAGGGAAAACCTTTTCAATTCCGCACGAATTCGTTCCCGGGTAAGGAATAACATCTGGCAGAACCGGTACATTTACATGATGGTCATCCCGGTCCTTCTGTACATGGCCCTCTTCAAGTACATGCCCATGTACTACCTGCGGGCATCTTTCTACGACTATAAGCTGCTCAAGGGTTTTGAAGGATCCAAGTATGTGGGGGTCAAGTGGTTCGAGCGCCTGCTGTCCAGTCCGGAACTGTGGCAGTACATCCGCAATACGCTGACCCTCAACACGCTCAGCCTGGCCATCTGCTTCCCGGCACCCCTGGTCTTTGCCCTGCTCCTCAATGAGGTCCACAGCACGGGCTACAAACGCGTGGTGCAGACCATCTCCTACATGCCCCACTTTGTTTCGACCGTGGTCCTGGTCAGCATGATCAACAACATCCTGTCCCCGTCCCTGGGAACACTGGCGAAGATCTCGAAGATGCTGGGAATGACACCGGTCAACTTCCTGTCCATCCCGGATTATTTCTACGGCATCAACATCGTTTCCGGTGTCTGGCAGACCATCGGCTGGAATGCCATCATCTACATCTCCGCCATTTCGGGCATTGACCACAACCTGTATGAGGCAGCCCGCATCGACGGCGCCAACCGCTGGAAGCAGACCCTGCATGTGACCATCCCCGGCATCCTGCCCACCTTCATCCTGCTGCTGATCATGCAGATCGGCCAGATGCTCAACTGCGTGTTCGACAAGATCTACCTGCTGCAGAATACGCTGAACCTGCAGGTTTCCGAGATGCTTCCCACCTACGTGTACAAAATGGGCATGGAAAGCCACAAGTACGGACTGGCAACGGCAGGCGGCCTGCTGAACTCCGTGATGTCCGTCATACTGGTCATTATTGCCAACACCATCAGCCGCAAGGTCTCCGAGACCTCGCTGTTCTGACCGGAAAGGAGTGAAAAGGATGAATCAGACAACCCCAAAAACGCTCCATTACCGGAAGGCACGCTATGATCAGGACTTCATCCGGAAATCCACCGGTGAAAAAATCTTCAATGTCTGCAACCTGATCTTCATGGCGATCCTGCTGATCTTTCTGATCTACCCGGTACTCAACGTGCTGTCCATCTCCCTTTCCAATGAAACGCAGGTCATGGCAGCCAACGTCACCTTCTACCCCATCGGCTTCAACCCCCAGGCCTACCGCACGATCTTTGCCGACGGTGAGCTCTGGCACTCCGTCTACAACAGCTTCGTCGTCGCCTTCGGCGGCTGCGCGCTGAGCATCATCGCCCTGTGCATCGCCGCCTACCCGCTGGCCTTTGCCGACTTCTACGGCAAGCGGCTCTATTCCATCATCATCATGTTCACCATGTGGTTCCAGGGCGGCATCGTCCCGCTGTTCCTCACGATCCAGCGGCTCAACCTCTACGATACCCTCTGGGCGCTGATCCTGAACGGGCTCATCTCCGCCTACAACGTGGTCATCATCCGCAGCTATTTCAATTCCATCCCCTTCTCCATCGTGGAAAGTGCAAGAATTGACGGCGCCAATGATTTCTCCATCCTGTTCCGGCTCATCATCCCGCTCAGCAAGCCGGTGCTTGCCACGGTTTCCCTTTGGGTCATCGTCGGCCACTGGAATGACTACATGAACCCCCTGATCCTGGTCTCCAGCACCAGCAAGTTCACGCTGCAGCTGAAGCTGAAGTCCCTGGTGCTGGCCGCCGAGAGCTCCACCAGCAACCTGTCTACCCTCAGCCAGACCACGGACCACAAGGGCGTCGCCGCCCTCAGCACCCAGGTCAAGAACGCCGTGCTGGTGGTTTCCATGGTCCCCATGCTGGTGATCTATCCCTTCATCCAGCGCTTCTTCGTCTCCGGCGTCATGCTGGGCTCCGTCAAGGGCTGATCCCCCCGGAACCCCATGCCCGGCCTTTTCCGTCGTATTTTCCGGTACGAAGATACCGAGAGAATAAAACATTTTAAAAGGAGGAACTCTCTATGAAGAAGATCCTGTCTCTGGTCATCGCGCTCTGCATGCTCCTGAGCTGCACTGCTGCACTGGCGACCTCCACCGAAGAGGTCGGCGGCATGCCGGCAAACTGGTGGGTAGGCGCAGACCTGGCTCCCAGCGAGACCTTCCATGTCGATGGCGGCCTCAACGTGAGCATGGTCGGCATCCACTACAATCAGTACCCCACCACCTTTGACGGCGGCTACTATCTGCCTTCCGTCGAAGCCAAGACCGGTGTCCATTTTGACATCGACTGGCGTACCAGCGACGGCTATGCCACCGTGGTCTCCACCATCCTGGCCGGCGGCACCGCAAACCTGCCTGATATCATCCAGCCCGGTGCTTTCGGCATCTCCGCTCTGGCTTCCGAAGGCGCCATCATCCCGCTGGATGATTACCTCGACCTGATCCCCAACGTGGTAGCTGCAGTCGGCGAAGACCGCATCTCCTCCTGGGCATCTGCGGACGGCCATATCTATGCCATCCCCACCATCGTGAACGTCCCCGGTTCCCAGTCCATGACCTACCGCAAAGACTGGGCCCTCAAGCTGAAGGAAATGGGCGTTATCGACTTTGAAACCCCCGAGACCTGGGAGCAGTGGAATGCTTTCTGGTACGGCGTCAAGGCCAATGACGTGAACGGCAACGGCGATCCCAACGACGAGATCCCGCTGGTCCTTGAAATGGGCGAATCCGGCGAGCGTGCCCTCCATGCCCTGCTGAATGCTTTCGGCATCAAGGCCTCCAACGATGCACAGTTTGTCGTTCTCGATGACGGCACCTACACCATGGTTTACGAACATCCCAACTATCGCAAGTTCCTCGAAGCTGCCCAGAAGCTGTATGCCGACGGCATCATCGATCCGGAATTCGCAACCCGCAAGCAGGCCGATATGTACAACACCATGTCTGCCAACATCTGCGCTTCCTGCTTCACCTGGGCTCAGATGTCCCAGACCC
>CAMVHE010000174.1 GCA_947167215.1 uncultured Clostridia bacterium | reverse complement strand
GAACGAAGACCTGGGCATTCAGAAGCCCCTCGCAAGGTGGGCAGCCTACACCTGGTGCCAGTGCTATGGCAAGGGCATTCTCGGGAAAGAGAACAGGGTGTCCTTTTCCGGAGCCGGAAAGCCGGAGGCGAAAAAGGAATAGCAGGCATTGCCGCCGGACGGTTCCGGCATACCATAAAGTGCGCGGCATCCGCGGGCCCGGCGCCGGGAAAGGGGCGGGCGCTGCGGCATGCAGGCAGAGAAGACAGGGCGTCTTGAAGCGCAGGAGGAAAACAGGATGATTTACATAGGCTGCCACCTGTCGGTGGCGGACGGCTATGCGGCCATGGGGGAGACCATGCGCCGGTATGGCGGAAACACGTTTGCATGGTTTACCCGGAATCCCCGGGGCGGGAAAACCCGGGCGGCAGAGCCCGGGGACCTGCAGGCCCTTGCTTCCTGCTGCCGCCGGGAGCAGTTCGGCCCCCTGGTGGCCCACGGAAGCTATACCATGAACCTGTGTTCCGCAAACCCGCAGACCCGTGCCAATGCCCGGGAAATGCTGGCCGCGGACCTTGACCGCATGGAAATGCTGCCGGGGAACCTGTACAATTTTCACCCCGGTGCACACACCGGCCAGGGAACGGAGGCGGGAATCGAGGAGATTGCGGAGGGGCTCCGGCAGGCGCTCCGTGCCGGCCGGCAGACCGTGGTGCTTCTCGAAACCATGGCGGGCAAGGGCTCGGAGATCGGCGGAACCTTTGAGGAACTGCGGGCCATTCTGGACCGCACGGAGTCTGCCGGGCATCTGGGAATCTGCCTGGATACCTGCCACGTCTGGGATGCAGGGTATGATCTCCGGGAGAATCCGGATCATGTGCTGACGGAGTTTGACCGGATTATCGGGCTGTCCCGCCTCCGGGCCATCCATCTCAATGACAGCCGGAATGACCGGGGCTCCCATAAGGACCGGCATGAAAAGCTTGGACAGGGGTATCTGGGGGAAGAAGCGCTGAAGCGCATCGTACGGCATCCGGCCCTGCAGGGGCTGCCGTTCATCCTGGAAACCCCCAATGAGGAAGAAGGGTATATCCGGGAAATCCGGATGGTGCAGGAATGGATGGAAGCATAAGGAAGGCAGGATAGCCGGCCGGGGAAAACCCTGGAGAGTTTTTCCGGACACAGAAGCAGAAACAGCAGGAGGAAAAGATGGAATTTAAGAAGATTCAGAAGATTCATGAAGGCAGGTACATTACCCGCTACGATGTGGATTACCTTACCGCGGAGGGCCACAAAAAAACCTATGAGATGATCAGCAGAAACCGGAATATCCGGACACTGGAGGAGCTTCAGAACCGGAAGGCGGACTCGGTGATCATGATCCTGACCGATGCATCCGGGGAGCGTATCCTGGTGACCAGGGAATACCGGATGGCAATGGCCCAGTGGATTTACAATTTTCCCGCGGGGCTGATTGATCCGGGGGAAACCCCCGAGGAAGCGGCGGAAAGGGAGCTCCGGGAAGAAACGGGGCTCCGCCTGGTGCGCATTGAGGATGTGCTGGATAACAGCTACAGCGCCATCGGTTTTTCCAATGAACGCAATGTCTGCGTTTTTGGCGTCGCGGAAGGGGAATTTCACAGGAGCACGTCGGATGTGGAAGAGATTGCACCCGGCTGGTATACGAAAGAGGAAATGAAGGAGCTTCTCCGAACGGAGGCTTTTGCCGCCAGAACCCAGGCATACTGCTATGCATGGGCAAACCGGTGAGGCGGGTTCCGGAGAAGGGACAGGGCCTGCCTTCCGATGAAGGAAACGGAGGAAAGAAAAAACCGGGAATATGCTGCCCGATCATGACGGGGCATATTTCCGGTTTTTTTTGAATCTGCGGGGGGAAGCTCCGGCTTCAGGAGTGCCAGTGCTCCCGGAAAAAGGGGATCAGCAGGTCGCCCATGATGCTGCTTCCGACAATATAGCTGCCGTGATCCTGCTGAGGAAGAATCCTGCATTTGGCCTGCGGCAGGGAGGAGGCAATCTTTTCGGTCTCGGAGGGCAGCACCAGATCGTGCTCCCCGGCGGTGACGAGCACGGGGATCCGGATGCGGGTGAGGGACTGGGGATCAATATCCGGCTCGGTCAGCATCAGGGTAATGAGGGGATTCGGATGCGGATGCTGGAGGGCGGTGCATTCCTCGAGAAAGGAGGGAAGCAGACCGGAGGGAGACAGATTAGTACCGCTGACAGCGAGTACGCCCAGCGTCCCGGGATGGAGGATTTCCAGCAGGAGGCCGATGATCCCCCCGTCGCTGTGTCCGTAAAGTGCAGGCTTTTCCAGGTGCAGCTCCCGGATAAAGGCGTACATATCCTCTGCCATATCTGCATAATGGTACTCCTCAACGGGGCTGCTCTGCCCATGGCCCCGGGAGTCCGGTGCAAAGACCTGATATCCGGCGGCAGAGAGCTGTTCGATTTCCGTGGAGAAGATATTATGGTCTTCCCCGTTGCCATGGACCAGCACAACAGGGGCACCTTCCCCGACGACGGCATAACGCAGCACAATGCCGTTCGCCATGACCCTGTAAGATGCGGGATAGTTTGTATTTTCCATATTCATGAGGAGGGACTTCCTTTCTGTGAATGGGGCGGGCTCTGCAGTGCCTGAACCGGTGCCCCTGACAAGTCAGCTATGGGGTAATATATCATATCCGGCTTTCCGGTTCAATCGGCAGGAAAAGGAAAATTCGGTCATGGCCGGACCGGAAAGGGCAGAAGTCTTTCCGGAAGGACCGGAGGAAGCCTGCCGGATGAGGTGAAACGCGGCGGGAAGCCCCGGGAATTGCGAAGGAACAGAAAGCGGCAGAGAGCGGTTCCGGATCATTGACAGAAGAGCGGAATGCAGTTAATCTTTTCAGAGAAAGAAGGGCTCCGGGAGCAGGAACTGCTCCCGGGAGGAAAGCCTTTCTGCTTTCGGGGAAAGAGGGACCGGGCGATGGAAAAGGAAGACCAGATCATCATTCATGTGGATATGGATGCTTTCTATGCTTCCGTAGAAATACGGGACAATCCTTCGCTGCGGGGAAAACCGCTCATCATCGGGTCCCTGCCGGGAGAGCGGGGAGTGGTTGCCACCTGCAGCTATGAGGCCCGCAGATACGGGGTCCATTCTGCCATGAACATCAAGGATGCTTACCGCCTGTGTCCCGGCGGGGTCTACATGCACCCGAACATGGAAAAGTACAAGGCCGTGTCGGAGCAGCTGCATGCCATCTGGAGCAGCTTTGCTTCGAAACTGGAAAGCGTTGCCTATGATGAAGCCTATCTTGACGTGAAGGAACGGGCAGGAGACTTCGACGGAGCCAGGAAGATCGCCCGGGAAATCCGGAGAAGGACGAGGGAAGAACTTGGCCTCAGCTGTTCCGTAGGGGTTGCCTACTCCAAAACGGCGGCAAAGATGGCCAGCGAAGAAAAAAAGCCCAACGGATATTTTGAGATACTCACCCCCGAAAGCTTTGTGGATCTTGTCATCGACCGCGATGTGAAGGTGCTCTATACCGTGGGGAAGAAAACCGCGGAAAAGCTGTATTCCTATGGGATTCGAACCGTCCGGGACATCCGGGAACAGCAGGAGACCGTGAAAAGGCTTCTCGGGAAGCAGGGGGAATGGATAGCGGCAGTCGCTTTCGGAAAAGACGACAGGAAGGTCACTCCCTATGTTCCGGAGAAGGCGAAGTCCATCAGCCGGGAGGTCACGTTCCAGAAGGATGTCAGCGATGATGCGTTCCTCCGGGATGTACTTGCGCTGCTGGCCATCTGCGTGGAGCGGAGGGCGGAAAAGCATGGCCTGTACGGCAGCGGGGTATCGCTGAAGGTGACCTATGCCAACATGCAGAGCGTTTCCCGTTCCCGGGCGGGAGAGGCCACCCGCGATGCGGCGGCGATCCACAGGATTGCGGAGGAGCTTTTCGGCACGGTGGATCAGCGGCCGGTCCGGCTGATCGGAGTCGGCATCTACAACATCTCCCGGGAAGCATATCGGCAGATGTCGCTGTTCGATGACCCGGAAGGCGAAGCGGCAGGGAAAGAGAAGGCCCTGAAGGAGCTGCTGGATTCCCTGCAGGAAAAGTACCATCTTGATTTTGCAGGACACCTGGAGGATATTGACCGTATGGAAGTTCTGCACAGGACGGTGGAATATATGCGAAGGCATTCCTCCTGAAGAGAGGAAGCCGGAGGCGGCGTTTCCGGCATGCAGGAAGGAGCGGGAGATACGTTCTTCGTCAGCTGCAGATGCGGGAAAAAGCCGGGAAATACATGTTAACAATCTGTTAAAAATGGGAGGATGCCCTTGAAGCGAAGGTTTTTCTGCGGTATCCTCGGGAACAGACCGGAAGCCTCCGGCAGGAGCACTGCCGGGTGCTTTCCCTTTTTACGGTATTTAAAAAGGGAAATAAGGGATCTTTCTGCGGCGGATGCAGCTGCCTGCCAGGGGTCTGCTGCAGAATTGCCGGAGAATGGAAGGAGAAAAAAGATGGCACAGATCATGGAGCTGGAAACCATCCGGGAAGGAGATTCCCTGGTGGCGGAATGGATTACCTCCCACGGCTTTGAAATCGTTCCGGTAAAAGTAACGGAGATTGCGGGAGATATCCTGGTCTTCAACCATGGCGATTATGCAAAGCGAAAACGCGCCTATGGGATTCAGTGGCGCTGCTGGGACAGCATGCCGGAACAGGAAGACAGGGACCGGGAAGAGAAATTGTCGGTGAAGTCCCTGGAATAAAAGAGAATGCCTCCAGGGAAAAGGACAGGTTTGCAGGAGGGAAAGCACGCAGTGCTGGGGTGCCTGCACCCTGAAACAGCCTTTCCCCTGCAGCGGATAAAAAAGAAATCCATTCCCGGATCGGCTTGAAAAAGCCGGAACGGGAATGGATTTTGTTTTTTCCGGGCCTGCAGGTCAGGAATGGAGCACGGCGGACAGCTTTTCGGTCAGGTCTCCGATGTCGATGGGCTTGTCGATGTGTCCCTGCATGCCTGCGTCTGCAGCGGCCTGTTCATCAATCATAGGCAAGGAGACCCCGACCTCTATAGGTCGTGGGAGGAATTGCGCTCAGCGGAC
>CAMVHE010000173.1 GCA_947167215.1 uncultured Clostridia bacterium | reverse complement strand
GCGGCCCGGGATATGGGCATGGAGATGCTGGTGCTGGATGACGGATGGTTCGGCAGACGGAATGATGATCACGCCGGCCTGGGTGACTGGGTGGTCAACGAAGGGAAGCTGGGCTGCAGCATGAAGGAGCTGTCGGACCGGATTCACGCCATGGGCATGCAGTTCGGCCTGTGGTTCGAGCCGGAGATGGTCAACGAGGATACGGACCTGTACCGGATGCACCCGGACTGGGCGCTGACGGATCCGGACCGGAAGCCGATGCTGGCCCGCAACCAGCTGGTGCTGGACCTGTCCCGGCAGGACGTGGTGGATTACCTGTATGAGGCCATGTGCGCGGTCCTTGATCATGCGCAGATTGAATACGTGAAGTGGGATTTCAACCGCTCCATCGCCAACTGCTATTCCCATGCGCTGCCGGCAGACCGGCAGGGGGAGGCGGCCCACCGGTTCATGCTGGGCACCTACCAGCTGTTGGAACGGCTCCTGCTGCGGTATCCGGACCTGATGATCGAGGGCTGTTCCGGCGGCGGCGGACGCTATGATGCCGGAATGCTGTATTACTGCCCGCAGATCTGGTGCTCGGATGATACGGACGCCCTGGAGCGGCTGGAAATCCAGCGGGGCACTTCCTACGGTTATCCGGTCAGCACCATGGGCGCGCACGTTTCCGCAGCTCCCAACCATCAGACGGGCCGCTGTGTTCCCCTGTACACCCGCGGGATCGTGGCGCAGTCCGGCACCTTCGGCTATGAGCTGAACCCGGAGCTGCTGTCGGATGCGGAAAAGAAGGAAATCGCGGAACAGATCCGGACATACAAAAAGTACGCCGGGCTGATCGCCGGCGGGGACTACTACCGGCTGACGGAGCTTTCGGACAGCAGGGAGTACATTGCCTGGATGTTTGCAGAAAAGGACGGCAGCCGGGCGCTGGTGAACCTGGTGGTGACCCGCGTGCGCGCCAACGGCCCCTTCCCGTTTGTCCGGCTGCAGGGACTGGTTCCGGAAGCCCGGTACCGTCTGGAAGGCACGGACCGGCAGTACACCGGGGCGGCGCTCATGTACGGCGGCTTCAGCTTCCCCCTTTCCTGGGGCGATTATCCCGCCCATCAGCTGTACTTTACAAGAATATGAGGCCAGGTAACATGTTTGAAAACATTCAGAGATGCCCCGACGTGGTCATGATCGAGGAAAAGCAGGCATTTCCTGCAGAGGGCAGGGAGAATGCCTTTGCAGCGGGTGACGTGCTGGTGGAAACGGTTCCCGGGGCGGAAGCGCTTTCGGTATTCGTGACCGCGGAGAAGACGCCGGTCCGGAAGGTGCGCCTGCGCTGGATTTTTAAAAGCCGCCTCCGGGGCCAGGTGCTGGGCGATGCCTGGGAGCGCTCCTATGGGGATCTGGGCTGGCAGCACCTGATGCCCTGGCAGACCCTGCCCTGGTATGCGCTGGTCAGTCAGGGGGAGGAGACCCTGGGCTGCGGGGTGAAGGTGCGCCCCGGCGCCATCTGCTCCTGGCAGATCGATCCCGTGGGAATTACCCTCTGGCTGGATGTCCGCTGTGGCGGGGAAGGCGTGTGCCTGAACGGGCGCAGGCTTGCGGCGGCCCAGGTGGTATGCCGGGAATACCGCGGCATCCGTTCCTTTGCGGCGGCCCGGGAATTCTGCCGCGTGATGTGCGGGGACCCGCTGCTGCCGGAAAAGCCGGTCTACGGGGCCAACAACTGGTATTACGCCTACGGGCACAGTTCCCGGGAGGATGTGCTTCAGGATGCGGCCTACCTGGCACAGCTGACGGAAGGAATTAAAAACCGCCCCTATTTCGTCATCGACGACGGATGGCAGCGGGAACGGTACTGCGAAGACGGGTCCTATGAGGAAGTCTACAACGGCGGTCCCTGGGTGCCGAACGGGCGCTTTGGGGATATGGCCTCCCTGGCTGCCGGAATCCGGGAAAAAGGCGTGCTTCCGGGCATCTGGGTGCGGCTCCTGCAGGACGACCGGAGCCCGGAAATCCCGGAGGGCTGGCGGCTGCCCCACAGCGGCGGACTGGATCCCTCGGTGCCGGAGGTGCTGGACCTGGTGCGGGAAACCGTGGAGCGCATCGGCCGATGGGGCTACCGGCTCCTGAAGCATGACTTTTCCACCTTTGACATCATGAACCGCTGGGGCTGCGAAATGCCCTATGAGATGGCCGGGGACGGCTGGCATTTTGCCGACCGGGGCCGCACGTCTGCGGAGATCATACGGTCCCTGTACCAGGCGATCCTGGAGGCGGCCCGGAAATACGATATGCTGGTGCTGGGCTGCAATACGGTGGGCCATCTGGGAGCAGGGCTCATGCACCTCCAGCGAACGGGGGATGATACCAGCGGCCTTATGTGGGAACGGACCCTGCGCTTCGGCGTCAACACCCTGGCATTCCGCCTGCCCCAGCATGGTACCTTCTATGCGGTGGACGCCGACTGCATCGGCATCTCCGATAAGATTCCCTGGAAATACAACCGGCAGTGGTGCCGGCTGCTGAGCCTCAGCGGCACCCCGCTGTTCTATTCGGTCCGGCCCCATACGATGTGCCCGGAGGAAGAGGCAGAGTTTGCCGGGATGCTGCGGGACAACGCCAGCCGTCGGGAGATTCCTGAGCCTTTGGACTGGCAGGATACGGCACTGCCCCAGGACTGGCTGCTTTGCGGACAGCAGGTATCCTTTGACTGGTATGAGCCCTGGGGGCTGCGGGTGGCCTGTGCCACCGGCCCCATCTGGGAGAAGGTGTGGAGAGAAGTCAGCAAAGACCTCTGAACAGGCAGAAATCAGCTTCCCACAGAACGCTGGCTGCTTCTGCGGGATTTAACCGGGTGACCTGCATTCCCGACAGGAAGCAGGAATGAGGCATACCAGGAAGAAAACAGACAACGGGACCGGGAGAACCGGTCCTTTTTCTTTATTCGGAAAACAATCCGCAAGGAAGAAAGGATAAAAAAGGAAAAATAGACAACTTTTGAAGGGGAACATGAAGGCAGGGCAACGGAAAATATAAAGAATATCATTATGACATACATAACATGTGTGAAAATGAAGGAGACTAAAAAAACAATAAAATAAGAATTATAAGATTCTTTTACAATCTGCTTCCAGGTATCGGGACGAGACGGAACAAGAAAATCTACTATTAAATAAAAAACTGAAAAGAAATGAGTTCTTGGATGGATTATCTGGAAAAAGAAACAAAGAAAAATTTGAATAAATAACGATGTGTATATATTGTTTAAGAAGAAAGGAATTTAAAGAATGTGTTATACTGTTTTCAACTATTATTGCATCCATGTATGAAAATACAGAAAATACGGACTTTTCTTGGTGATTGTTATGAAAATACAATTATTGGAACATGTGATTCGTAAAACATGGAAAACACAGAATCAGTCTGAAATTCATCTTCAGACAGGGGACAGTGCGGCAGCCTCCGGAAGGGCAGAAGCATATAATGCCCGGAGAAAGAAACGCATGTACAGGAATACCGCAGCCGCTGTCCTGGCATGCATTGTCGTGCTCATGACGCTGTACTCATTAAAAATGGATGCGGTTACTCTGGAGAGGATTGCCACCTGCGGATATCCGGATCATGTGCATGAAGCGGCATGCTATGAGATGACATGCAATCCGGAAGAGGGGGTTGAGGCAGTACATCATCATGATGAGCATTGCTATGCGGACGGTGTACTGATCTGTTCCCTTCCGGAAACGAAAGTACATGAGCACACCGAAGAGTGTTTTCAGGATGTGCTGATCTGCGGCTATCCGGAAGAGGCAGATCCGGCAGTCCATGTGCATTCAGTGCACTGCGTGGAGCATCGTCAGATCTGTGGTTATCACGAACATACGGATGAATGTTATGCAGATGGAAATCTGATCTGCGGAAAAACCGAACAGCGGGAACACCAGCATACATCAGAATGCTTTGTGCTGACCTGCAGCCGGCACGTCCATACCGATGCATGCTATCAGGAAAGGCCGAAGGCACCGCAGACACTTTCTGCAACGATGGGGGAAGGCACCCTGAGAGAAGCAACTCCGGAGGAAGGACAGCCTTCCGGAACCGGTGCAGGCACCACGGCTGAAGCACTCGAAAGCATGTTCCCGGAAAATACTGACTCGGAAGCGACAGGGGCTGAAACAACAGCGTCCGAAGTACCGGAAGCTGAAGCCACAACGTCCGAAGCAACGGAATCCGAGGCAACAGCTTCCGAAGCGACAGCATCCGAAGCGACAGCATCCGAAGCGACAGCATCCGAAGCGACGAAATCCGAAGCAACAGAATCCGAGGCAACAGCGTCCGAAGCGACGGAATCCGAAGCGACAGCATCCGAGGCAACGGAATCCGAGGCAACAGCGTCTGAAGCAACGGAATCCGAGGCAACAGCGTCTGAAGCGACGGAATCCGAGGCAACAGCGTCTGAAGCAACGGAATCCGAAGCAACTGCGTCTGAAGCGACGGAATCCGAAGCAACTGCGTCTGAAGCGACGGAATCCGAAGCAACAGCAGCTGAAGCTGAGGAAGAGCTGCTGTCCTACTCTTTCACCGGGGATGAGGATTATGTGATGCTGGTTCCTTTCCTGCAGGAAAAAGGTATACCTGTGGACCGCATCATGGAGGCATGGGCGGAGGATGAGGAAGCGGTAGAACTTCTCGATTACATCGGGGATTATCTGGTGATGCCCCGGAAGCATTTTGAAGATGCGGTTATCCATGCCTTTGATCCGGAAGAAACAGAGTATGAAATCCATTTCCACTATCCGGCACCCGAGGCTCAGAAGATCACTGCCGAGGGCGCCAGTATCCGGGTGGCAGGGGACATTGTGCTGCCGGAAGGGACGGAGCTGTCGGTGGAAAAAGACATAGCGCCGGAACTGACGGAAGAGCAGCAGGGCATGGTGGACCGGCTTCTGCAGGAGATGAATACGGACCGGATCACCTGGTATGAAATCAGCCTGGGGGATGTTCATGAGATTGAAGCAGAAGTGACGCTGCAGGACGCGGTACCGGAAGGAAAAACGCTTTCCGGAGCAGAGTCTGTTTCCGCAAAAGTTGTTCATGTGAAGGCAGACGGCGGCGTGGATATTCTGGATGCCACGGTAAAAGGAACCGATGTCACGTTTGTAACAGACGGATTCAGCGCCTTTGGCGTGGTTTACACGGTGGATTTCGAGTACTCCGTGAACGGCAAAATGTACCAGTTCAGCCTGCCCGGAGGCGGATTTGTCAGCTTTACAGACCTTGTAGAAGTGCTGGGTAT
>CAMVHE010000172.1 GCA_947167215.1 uncultured Clostridia bacterium | reverse complement strand
GGAGTCCGCTGAGCGCAATTCCTCCCACGACCTATAGAGGTCGGGGTCTCCTTGCTTACGATTGATGAATATGCTGAGCGCTGGACCAGTGATATTGTCAACTATTCGCTGGCGGATGGGAAATATCTGGTATCCAGAAGCAACGACGGCAACGCAGGGGCACTGTTTCATGCACAGATCTGCGTCTGGGACGGGAATATTCTGAAGACCATCCGCACCATGGAGTCTGAAGAAGAAACAGTGACGGAATGGGAAGGCAGAATCATGACCCAGACCATGAACCTGGACCGGCTGCATGTGATTGTACGGGAAACGGACGGCCTGGCTGGATCGTCCGAGGTTCTGTGGGAGAAGACCTATGAGCCCCTGCCGGAGGACCCGGGCGTCTTTCAGGAAATGGAAGCACATTTCTGGGACGGGCTCAGGAACGGCGGACTCTGACGGAAACCGGACAGCCGGCGTATTATTCGATGGGAGGTGCTTACTGTGAAGCATTTTATGGTATAGGCTGCCGGCCTTCTGGCCGTACTGGTCATGGCTTCGGCCGCATCTGCAGAACTTCTGCTTTCGGGACCAGCCTGTGATGATCAGTCTTGCCCGATTCCCACGGTGGACGAAAATAACCAGCCGGTCTATGCCATTGTTTCACCGGTTGGATATCATGCTGTGGACCGAATTGAGCAGCCTCCCCGACTGGATACGCTGGAGGGGAAAAGGATTGCCCTGGTTGGCGGCAGCTTCATGGCTTCCGTTACCCATGACGAACTGAAGCAGTGCATTCTGGCAAAATATCCGACTGCAGAGATTTACATGTTTCAGGAGGTAGGCAGCAGCGGGCCTTATTCCGTTTTCGGGCAGAGTCAGCAGACCAGAGCCTTCCAGAGCAGGCTGCAGGCACTTGGAATTGATGCCGTCATCAGCGGCAACTGCGGCTGCGGACTCTGCACCACGAAGGAGTCGGGCACGGCTATCGCAGCCGAATATATCGGCATTCCTGCGGTCACCATCGGCGCGCCGACCTTCATTGCCCAGATTCATTCCACAGGGGTGAACCGGGGCGTTCCGGTTCTGCGGACGGCAGAGTATCCCGGTGCCTTTGCTTCGCATTCGGAAGAGGAGCTGCGCCGGAACACCCGTGAGATCCTGTGGCCGCAGGTGGAGGAAGCACTGACCGCACCGCTCACGCAGGCAGAGGCGGACCAATATGCGGCGGCTGGCAGACGGCCTTACGATGAGGCGGTTTATACCGGAACCTTTGAAGAAGTGCAGGAGTTCTGCCAGATCAACGAATGGACAGACGGGCTGCCTGTGGTGCCTCCCACGGACGCGGCCGTCCGGGAATACCTTCGCTTTACCCTGTATGATCCCTCCGATACGCTCGGGATTTTTCCTGTGGCATACCGGGAATGCACGGTCTATGCCGTAGCAGTCAACGCAGTCATGGCCGGTGTGCCCAAAGAGATGATGCCCGTCTGCATCGCTCTGACACAGGCACTGGACAATGGAGAATGGCGCAGGCCCCTTTCAAGCACCCATGGCTGGTCACCTTATGCCTGGCTCAACGGGCCGGTATCCCGGCAGCTGGGCATTGACTGCGGACAGGGCATGATCAGCGAGCAGAAAAACAAACAGCTGGGGCGTTTCGTGGACCTGATAATGCTGAACCTCGGCGGCTATTATGTGAAGGAAAACCGCATGGGTACCTATGGCTATCTTACGCCCTTCGTTTTCGCGGAGGATGAGGAGGCATGCCTTCGGATCGGCTGGACTCCGTATCATGTACTGCAGGGATATGGGCTGAACGATAACACGGTCACGGTGGCTTCTGCCCTGGCCTGGGGCAACAACGTGACGCCTGCTGCGGAGGATCCGGAGCAGATCATGCAGCTGATGGCCTTTGATATTACGGAGAAACAGCAGAATGGTCTGGGCAACACCAATCCGCAGGTATACAGGACGATCCTGATCACAGAGCCCGTGGCGGGCGATCTGGTCAGGACTTATGCGGATAAGGGTGAACTGGAGGACGCGCTCGTCGCAGCGGCCCGGCGTCCGCTGTATATGCGGGCATACGCCAATTACTGGGCCAACACGGGAAGCGTCCAGAGCGACAGATATACTCTCGAAGAGTATTACAGGCGCCTGCTCCGCTCGGAAGCGGAACAGGCTGAGGAAACCGAAGTTCCGGCCTGGCTGAAGGGTGTGGCCCGCCAGCAGAAGATCTGGACAATCGCGACCATGAACAAGGGGGAGACCGCATTCCTGATTGCCGGGGACAGTGCCCGCAACAAATTCATGGTCCTGCCTGGCGGCGGAACCATTACCATTGAAATCCGCCTTCCGGAAGCCTGGGATGCCCTGATTGCGCCAATGGGGTACGAGCCGCTGAGCCATTTTGAACTGGACGGGAAGGATTGAAAATCCGCTTTCCCTGACAGAAGCCTTTGACGATATTTTCTTCAACATCCTGCGCTACAATCATATCCTTTCGGATTTCTTATGTGCAGGCTCTGCAGCCAGGAGCCCATTCAGGGAATCCTGCTCCATACGGACCGTATCATGAAGCAAAGCTGAGCAGAGCATACAGCAGGCGGCTACTGAATACCATGGTGCCGGAGCTGTTTGCAAATCTGCTCCGCTGTCATTCGGACCACGCCGTATTCACCGGTGCTTCCGTGCAGAAAGGCGATCATGTGAAACTGCGCATCCCGAGCTATATCAACAACCATTACAAGACGGTCCCCCTGAAGGACCTGTCCGAGCACTTCCATTATTCAGTGCCGCTCTGCTCCCAACTGATCCGGAAAGAAATGGGCGCAGGCTTCGTAGCCTTTGTCCGCCGGATTCAAAAGAATCATGCGGTGGCAATGCTGCTGAGTACAAAGAGGGCCATCTCTGAAATCAGCAATATTTTCGGCTATGAAAACTCCGAATCGGATGTTCGTGTATTTCAGAAGGTGTACGGCATTTCACCGTCTGCTTTCCGTAAGAAGATGGACGAAAAATAAACGCTGCATCGGGATGCACGGGAGGATCCCGAAGGCCGGATGCAGAAAAAAGCAGCGGAACGCAGCCGATAACACGTCCGCGGGCCGGAAACCGCTGCCCGGAAGCGGTCAGACGGTCTGAGGGATGGACAGATAAGGAGGAAGGAAGATGACCGGTAAAAATGAGTTTTTCCCGGACGGTACTCCCATGGAGGAATGGTTTCTGGAAGATGCGATGCCGGAACTGTCTGCACTGGGAAGTAGCTTTTCCCTGACGGATGCAGGCATTGCCGCGGATGCACAGCTCCATACGGCGGAAATCCAGCAGCTGATTGAAAGGATCCATCAGGAGGGCGGCGGGGTGCTGGTGGTACCCCGGGGAACGTACCGGACCGGCGCGCTCTTTTTCCGCCCCGGAGTGCATCTTTATGTGGCAGAAGGCGGTATGCTGCTGGGCAGCGACGATGTGACGGATTATCCGGTGCTGGAAACGCGGATCGAGGGGGAAAGCTGCAGGTACCTGTCGGCGCTGATCAACGCCGACAGCTGTGACGGCTTCACCCTGTTCGGCCCGGGAACCATTGACGGCAACGGCCTGCGGTCCTGGAAGGCCTTCTGGCACCGTCGGTCCTGGAATCCCGGGTGCACCAACAAGGACGAACAGCGGCCCCGGCTGGTGTATATTTCCAACAGCAGCCACGTGACGGTTGCTGGACTGCATCTGCAGAATTCCGCCTTCTGGACGAACCATCTGTATCGCTGTATGTATGTGAAATTCCTGCAGTGCACGATCGATTCGCCCTATGAGCCGGTCCGGGCACCCAGCACCGATGCCATTGACCTGGATGTGTGCACCGACGTACTGGTGAAAGGCTGTGATATGCACGTCAATGATGACGCGGTGGTGCTCAAGGGCGGAAAGGGCCCCTGGGCAGACCGCCAGCCGGAAAACGGCACGAACGAGCGTATCCTGATAGAGGACTGCCATTACCGGTTCAGCCATGGATGCCTTACCCTGGGCTCCGAGGCCGTGCATTCCCGCAACGTGATCCTGCGGCGGCTGACCGTGGATTTTGCCGAAAACCTGCTGTGGCTGAAATTCCGCCCGGATACCCCGCAGCACTTTGAGTATGTCCTGGTGGAGGATGCTTCGGGTACGGTTGACAATTTCCTGCATATCCACCGGTGGACCCAGTTCTTTGACCGGAAAGACCGTACGGACCTGCCGCCCTCCGTGGCACACCATATCACCCTGCGGCGGTGCCGGGTGAAATGCAGAACCTACTGTCAGGCCCCGGAAGACCTGACGGAATATGATCTTTCCGATTTTACGCTGACGGATAATGTGGTTCAGTGGGAGAATGCCGGCAATGCTGCCTGGCTGAAATGAGGCAGTCCGGGAATTCCTGACTCCGGAGGAACGGAAAATCCGGCGATGGAGCAGTGTCCGGCATACGCCCCGGCTGCCAATGCCCGAATCCATGAGGCACAGAAAACATACAGAAACAGACCGTCTCTCTCCGGAGACGGCCTTTTCCTATGCATCCGGCTTTTTCCGGCCCGTTTTTCCCGGACCGGAAGAAAGCCGGCGTAACACAGAAAAACCCGAACGGGAAGAAGGGATATTTCCGGATTCTTCCTGTTCGGGGGCAGATGATGTACTTCGAAGGAAGGAGGTTTGCCTCTGGGGAACGGGCCACTGGCTGCCGTTATCCCTTTTTACCGGTCCCGGCATGCAGCCATGCCGGCAGGTGGGCTTTGTGCCTGCCGCGGCGGGAGAGCACCACGCTCTGCAGCAGGATGAAGAAGCACAGCATGGCGCCGGTGGTGATGCTCTGCCACCAGGGATCCCGAAGACCGGAGGTGACCACAATGGACTTGATGGTGGACAGGGTCATGACGCCGAAGAAGGTGCCCAGCACATTGCCCACGCCGCCCGAGAGCAGCGTACCGCCGATGATGGAGGAAGCGATGGCGTTCATCTCTGCGCCGGCGGCATTGGAGGCATTGCCTGCGCCGGTGTGCATCAGGAACACAAAGCCGGCGATGCCTGCCAGCAGGCCGCTCAGAAGGTGTGACAGGAAGCGGGTGCGCTTCACGTTGATGCCGAGCATCAGGGCGCTCTGCTGGTTGCCGCCCAGGGCATAGAAGCTGCGGCCGAGTTTTGTCCTGCGCAGCATGATCAGGACAACGAGGATGATGAACAGCGCCACGACGACGCCGATTTCCATACGGGCGGGGATCAGGTTGCCGTTCTTGGCGGTGTAGCCCAGCCAGGGGATTTCAATCTTTGTTTTCATCAGGGCGGTAAAGCTTTCATTGGCATTTTTGATGGGGTCCACGCTGATGATGGTGGTCATGCCCCGGGCAAAGAACATGCCTGCCAGGGACACGATGAAGGGCTGGATTTCCAGATAGGCTACCAGGTAGCCCATGACCATGCCGAAAGCCAGGCCGATGCCCAGGGCCAGCAGGGCGCCGGTGAATACCGAGCCGCCGTTGTGCATGTGCGCCACGCAGCTCATGGCCACCAGGGAAGGGACGCCGCCGACGGAGATGTCAATGCCGCCGCAGATCATTACCGTGGTCCCCCAAGCCCCAATCCCCCAACCCCAATCCCCCACCCCCC
>CAMVHE010000171.1 GCA_947167215.1 uncultured Clostridia bacterium | reverse complement strand
CAGCGTGAGATTGAACGGCGAAAGGACAAGATCCCAGGCATCCTCAAAGAGGATGCACGTTCCCGGAACAGGCTCCGTTTTACCGTGAGTACTGGGAATTCCAGGTGCGGCAGGTCCGCCGGTATTTCGGAGAGCTGGCGGACCATGCCAGAAAATATGCCAGGGAAAAGTATGGCCGGGAACTGCTGGTCTCCGGGAATTTCTACAATATGCAGCCTGTGTATTATCCCATTGAGAATAAGGTGGATATTGTGATCACGGAAATGGATCACACCCTTTTCCGTCAGCCGCATTACTACCGATACTGTGCAGGGTTTGCTCCGGGAAAACCGGTGATGATTGCAGAAAATCCATATGGAGGTATCATTCCGCAGCTTCTGAAACTGCTGGACAGAGGAAAAGGATATGACCTGTACAGAATTTTCCTTCTGGAAGCTTCCGTATATGGGTGCAATATGTCCGTCCCCTACGGGGGATGGATGGGCAACACCATCCAGGATGCTTTCTGGCCTCCCCGGGATGTAACGGCTTCGGTGCAGGCATTTCTGGCCGCGCATGAGGCATGCTTTCCGAAAACGCCTTCCTGCGGGGCAGCGGTCCTGTATGCCTATGGGAGCTACTACTGGCGGGATTCCAGCAAGGGGAGCGGCGCAAACAGGATGCAGGATTCCTATGGCTCCCTGCTGGATGCGACGGCAGCGGAATGGCTGGATCCTGACCAGAAACCGGTACCGTTCTGGGAGGTGATCCGGGCCTTGAGCGCAGAGAATGCACAGTATGATGTGCTGATGCTCCCGGACGGTGAACTGCGTGAAGATGATTTTCCAGAGGACAGACTGGATGGATATCCGCTGGTGATTATTCCGGACTGCTTTTTCCTCACAGAGCGTCAGTGCCGTGCAATCCTGGGCTATGCCCGGAAGGGCGGAAAAATCCTGGTGCAGGGAAGAATTGCGGAGGGAACACACCTGAAGGAACAGCTGGAGGCAAGCGGCGGTGCAGCCTTTGTCGGGCTGGAAGGAACCCGGGAAGAAAATATGGCCCGGTTTATGGACACTTTCAGACAGCTCTATGACCCGCTGGCTCCGGTTGCGTGTACGGCCGGGGATGTTGGAATCCAGCGCTTTGACAGCGGCGAAAAAACCTGGGTCCATCTCCTGAACTACCGCTATGATGCGGGGGCAGACCGCATTCTCCCGATCGACCGTCTTCAGCTTTTTGTCCGGGGAACCGGAAACCGGAAGCTTGAGGTACTGGTGCCGGCAGAAGAGCCTCTCCCGGTGCTGGAAATGAAGGCAGCCGGCAATTCCGCTGAGATTACACTGTACAATACAGGCCTGTATACGGTCCTTGCATTTTCCTGAAGCCGGTCAGCCCTTAACGGCACCGGCAATCAGGCTTTTCTGTACCTGACCGCTCATGCACATGTACAGGATCAGCGTAGGAAGGGTGGCAATCACAAGACCTGCACCCATGGAGCCGTAATCCGTCTGGTACTGACCGCTCATCTGCTGAATGCCCACAGTCAGGGTACGCACTTTATCGGTGGTAAACAGGGTTGCCAGCAGCAGTTCATTCCAGACCTGGAGGAAGACAAAGATGGCAGCAGTAATCAGGGCAGGCACCATCATGGGAAGAATGATCGTGAAGGCGGTGCGGTAAATCCCGCTCCCGTCGATGCATGCTGCCTCTTCCATTTCATAGGGTATGTTGGTGATGAAACCGCTGAGGATTAGAACGGTGATGGGAATATTGAACGCCGTATAGGGGATGATCAGGGCCCAGTTGGTTTTGGTAAGGCTCAGCAGCGTTTCAGTCAGCGGGTACAGGGCGGCATGCATGGGAATCATCATGCCCATAAGCAGATAGGTAAACACAGCCTTCTGCCCTTTCCAGCGCATGCGCAGGAGACCGTAAGAGGCCATAAACCCGAAGAAACTCGTCAGAATCAGGGTGGCGAAGGTATCAATGACGCTGTTGAGCAGATAGCTGCTCACCCGTCCTCCGCTGCCCCAGGCATTGGCATAGTTTTCCCACAGCCACTGGGTCGGCAGACCAACCACATTGCCTCCGAAGATTTCGTTGGTGTCTTTCAGGGACATCGTAAACATCCAGTAGAGCGGGAAGAGGCAGAGCAGAAGCCACAGAATGAGAAAGACATGCTCCAGGATCTTTCCTACTGTCCATTTCTTCTTTTTCACGGCTCATTCAGCTCCTTTCCCTGTGCTCTGTCTTTCTGCTCCCGGAACAGGATGTTCAGAAGAACCGTGAACACCAGGCATTCCAGTACAATGAATATGGCCTGAGCACTGGCATAGCTGTATTTGTGGTTGGAAAACATTTCCACATACATGGAAAGTGCAGGGAGGTCCTTGTTGGACCTTTCCAGAAGAATCCAAGGGGTGTCGAACAGCTTGAAGGAACCGATGAGCGAAAAGGAGAGGCAGACCTTGAGCATGGGTTTAATCATCGGAATCTGAATGTGGAAGGCCAGTCTTGCCCCGGATGCTCCGTCCACGGTGGCGGCTTCCAGGACATCCGGTGAGATGGATTTCAGCGCTCCGTACATCAGCAGCATATGGTAGCCCACGTACTGCCATAGGCTGGGAAGGAAAGAAAACCAGATTTTCGTTGTCTTGTTTCCCAGAAAACCATTCTGCGGCATGGCCCATCCGAATTGTTCAAAGACCTGGGGCAGAAGTCCCTTGTAAATGCGCTGCCAGAGCAGGCTGACCACCACAGAGGAGATGACGACCGGAACAAAATAGATGTTGCGGTACGCACTCTCGCCCCGTATGCCATTGGCCAGAAGCAGTGCAATGAACAGGGAAAAAGGCAGCTGAAGAAAAACAGAAACGGCGGCATACAGCAGCGAGTTGCCGACGGCACCGGGAAAACTGTTCCGCCTGGCTGGCGTCAGCATGGAAATATAATGCTCAAGCCCGGCAAAGTGGGATTCACTTCCGACTTTGGCGGGTATTTCATTGAGCAGGCTGTAGACCAGCGTCTTGAAGATCGGGATGACAACGATATAGGTAAAAAAGAGTACGGTCGGCAGAACAAAGACCGCGATGCTCCATTTGCTTGAAAGAACACGTTTCAAGAGCAGTCCTCCCATCATGGCCATGGCGGGCGAAAGCCGTCTTTCCTTGGAAGCTTTGAAATAACGGAGAAACCGCCATCGGCAGGGACATACGGATGGCGGATTGGTTCATGCAGTTCTCCATGTTCCGGGGAAAACAGGGGCTCAGGCAGATACACCTGAACATCGCACCAGACTGGCTGAAATGTCAAAAAGGGGGGACGGGTATACCGCCGCCCCCTGTTTTTGCAGAATGGATTACTTGAAGATGGTTTCCATGTCTTCACACCATTCTTCCGGTGTGATTTCACCGGCAAGTACGTCATAGACGGTCTGTCCGATGAGGGTGGCATCTTCGCCGGTCAGGGCAGTGTTGCCCCAGAGCAGGAAGGATTCCGCGCTGGAGGTTTCCGCAACGATCTGCATCAGAACCGGATTGATATCGGTATAGGCAGAGAAGTCATACTTCCATGCGGGCAGGCCTGCACCGGAAATGAAACCGTTCTTGGACTGGTTCTCAGCGAAGAATTCGCAGGCGATGAAGGCCTCATCCGGATGCTCGGTGTAGGAGGAAACGCAGAAACCTTCTGCCGCGCCGCCCATCCACTGGTTGTCATAGCCCTTGCCTACAGCAGGGAATTTGACAGCCTTGACTTTCTGCTGCATCTCGGGAGACAGGGAGCCCGCAAACCACTGGCCGTGAACATACATCGGGATTTCACCGTTGAAGTAAGGAACTTCAGATTCGTCACGGGTCAGGGAAGCTGCATCGGCCGGGAAAGCACCCAGGTCAATCAGTTCTTTGAAGGCTTTCACACCGTCAACCCAGTCCTGGGTCATAAAGGTTGCACCTTCGGTCTTGTAGTAGCATGCACGGCAGGCAGCATCACCGGCGAACCGGAGTGCAATGATGTCCGTGTACATATTCGTCGGCCACTGATCTCCGCCGCCCACGGTCATGGGGGTTACGCCGGCATCCTTAAATGCCTTGACAGCAGCGATCAGCTCATCCCAGGTCTCGGGAATTTTGACACCGTACTTCTCGAACAGCTCGGTGTTGCAATACAGCAGGGAACAGGCCTTGGTGTAGGGCAGCTGATAGATTTTTCCCTCAAAGGTCATATCGGTCAGCGTGCCGCCTTCAATCCGGTCCATGATTTCAGGAGTCAGGTAATCGTTCAGCGCCATGATATCGCCGGACCCGACCAGATTCCACAGTACGCCGCCGGCGTTCCAGTAGAATACATCGGGGAGGCTGTCAGACAGGGCAAGGGTTTCGCCGGTGTCTTTCCATGCATTGGCTTCATACCATTCCACATCCAGCTTGATCCAGGGATAGGCTTCCTGGAACTCTTCGAGTGTTTTCAGGAACGGGGCACGGTTGGCTTCGGTCTCTGCGGACCAGATGGATGCAACCTTCAGGGTGACTTCCGCGTGCTCTTCGGCAAATACGGAGGTCAGGGTCATGGCCATCGCAAGGGCCAGTACCAGGGCAAGCAATTTTTTCATACGGGAAACTCCTTTCTGCATATCAAGTTTTTGTCGGAAATCCAACTGCTGAAAAAAGTATAGTTTGGATTTTTTGAAAGTGCAATAACTTTGGCAGAAGAAATGTACAAAATGTACACGAATGGGCCGATTATGACAAAAAATGGGCAACATAAAAGAGAAGATAGACGAAACTGCAAAAAAGGATCATCCATCAGATGGGCGGGAAATACATAGACAGAAAAAACCGTGCAGTCAGCATGCAGGAAGCTGAATGCACGGGACACGGCGGGATGATTCCGAAGAATGTTGGCTTATTCGGAGAGCCGGCGTATGCTCAGGGCAGTGGAGGGTTTTCTTGTCGTAATATTCAGGACGTCCATCTTCATGTATTTCCGGAGTACATCCTCATCATTGAGTGTCCACAGGGAAATCCCGATGCAGCGTTTTCTGAGTTCGGTGAACAACGCAGGACTCATATGGGCATAAGGGAAATTGATGGCAGCCGCACGAAGTGCATGAAGACGTTCTGCGGCACGCTGAATATTGTTGAGAAGAAGTTCCGTCTGCTTCAGTCGATCTGCCTGTGTGTCGGGAAACAGATCCCGGACCAGAACCTCAGAGTTCAGAAAAATGCGGCAGTGGTCAGTTATATCAGGGTTCTGCTCCAGCAGGCATGGACTCACGGAACCGGAGAAGATCAGTTGCTCCCGTCCGATGCCGCAGAACTTCGCGGTTTCCAGGGTGGGGAGGAGGGCACACTCCTCCTTCAGATCACAGTTGACGGCAATGCCACCGCGCCGGATCGCCTCAAAGGCCGTTTCCAGAGAGACCAGACCGGAAAAAGAATCCGGCATATCGTGTGTCAGAAAGAGGCCCCCATCCCTGTCAGCACGCAGGTCGATTTCCACACAGTCCGCCCCAAGCCGGACGGCTGTCTCAATGGAAGCGATCGAATTGTCTGGGGTTTCTTCACAGCCGGAATGCGCTGTGATCATAACACTTGATTTCATTGTTTCCCTCATTTGTCTTGCTGCATGTCTGCAGACATACACGTGGAATGCAGGGCATGAATAGCATGAAATGCTTACAGCTCAAACAGTTCCGGGGATTTCAGGATACCCTGCTGCCAGAGACAGTATTCATCA
>CAMVHE010000170.1 GCA_947167215.1 uncultured Clostridia bacterium | reverse complement strand
GGGCAAAAGTGGAGAGCCAAGGCAACTTTGTGTGGCTGGTGGGTGAAAGCCAACTAACAAAGCTGAAGCAATTCCTCTACAAGGCTACCGAAACAGCCGAACTGATAAGGCAGTTAGGCTGGAACCATAAAGGCTTCTTTGCTTTCGGAAACGGTATTGCTTTCCGTGGCTCATGGTATAAGGTTGATCCGTTAGGCATTGTGCGCCTTCCGGAAGATAAAGGCAACTATTACCTGCCGGCATTTTCAGAAGTGCATGTCACCGATGATGGTAGTGACAACTTCAATGATTTCGACCGGCGCTTTATCCACGATAACCGAAGCACCGTCTCATTGCATGAATACACTTCCAAAATGGTTGCCGTTTTCGGAACTCAAACCGGTAAGGCAGCCCCAGTGCATCTCTGACCTGAAGGATTTCCTTCTGAACTGCCTCTCCAACCGGGACACCTCTGTCTTTCCTTTCCAGCCAGGTAAGATACTCCTTCTCTCCGGCCGTGTAGATCCGGCTCTGCCCGGGCGCTTTCCTGGATTTTCTCAATGCCCTGCATATGTCACCTGCAGTCTTCCTGAAGGTCTCCCGTCCGGCAAACGCATCCGGATCGACCACAAAGAAGAAGTGCCCAAGATGATACATCTGTGGCTCCCCATCCTCAGAAACGCCGGTCAGGGCCTTCATAAACTGTCCGCCTGCAAGGGCCGCTGAAAGGATTTCCACTACTGCCGCATAGCCATAACCTTTGTATCCGGCCATCTCTTCCCCGATGCCGCCCAGCGGAGCAAGTGCAGCAGTCCCGGCGACCAGAGCCTTCAGAATCTCCTGGCTGTCGGTCATCGGCATTCCGTTTTCAGAGACAACCATACCGGCCGGCGTGTCCTTTCCCTCTCTGGCATAATACTCTATCTTTCCGCGCTGTACAATGGACGTTGCGCAGTCAATACAGAATGGGAATTCTTCATCTGTCGGCAGTGCAAAGGTCAGCGGGTTGGTGCCCATCATGTTCTCAACGCCAAATGTCGGCGCAATGGATGGCCGGGCATTTGTTCCTGTGAGGCCGATCAGCCCTTCCTTACTTGCCATTGTGGCCCAGTATCCCGCAATGCCGTAATGCGTAGAATTTCTGATAGCCCCTCCTGCCATGCCATTTGCCTTTGCCTTTTCAATCAGCATCTGCATCATTTTGTAGCTGGCTACCATCCCCATCCCGTCATGCGCATCCATGACGACTGTGGTCGGTGTCTCCTTAACAATCTCGACCTCTGTCTTTGGCAGAAGCGTGCCTTTTACAATACGGTCGATGTAGATCGGTTTGAAGCGGTTGCAGCCGTGGCTCTCAATGCCTCGCCTGTCCGATTCCAGAAGGACGTCCGCACAGATTACCGCATCTTCTCTTGGTACGCCGTAACCTACAAACGCGTCGATCAGAAACGAATTCATTAAATCCCATGCTACCACAGGCCTGTTGTCAGCCATAAAATTGAAGCCTCCTCTCTATAACCATTTAAATAAACGTAATTGGTGTTTCCTGGAACCCGGTATTTTTGATCTTTCTCACTACCGCCCTCTTTCAAAAGACCAATCTGCCGTGTTTATAACAAGAAATTCCTGTGTCCCGATCGGTTTCCCATCCTGTTGTGTAGAAAACACATCACAAGAGATCAATATGATAAAGAAGATTGCTGACCTGCTTCTCCTTTCTTACAGTTTCTAAAATAGTGTCCCATTCTTTCAGCATTTATATTTCTCCAGCAAGGGGTCAGACCCCATTACGAATTAGTTACACCTGTAACAATTCCATAATGGGGTGTGACCCCAAATCATTATAGCAGTGTCGCAGGTGTGATTTTCTCCTTCCACCCCAGGCTCTTAGCCCATTTCAGGCTGCCGGTTTTTGTTTCATAAGCCCAGTTATCCGGTGTATTTTCTTTTCCCCAGTACTCTTTTTCCTCTGCCGGATGCAGAGAGCGAAGGAAGCGAATGTAACCAGAGATGCCGCCCGCATCATCCACCAGGGGCAGGCCATCTGCTGCAATGCATACAGGCCGGTAGGTTTCGTGTATCTTCCGGATGGCCTGATCAATTTCCCGCTGCGTGATGCGGCCCTGCGCCACGAGATCATTGGCATCCATGCTCCCAGTAATTTTAATGTACCAGTTGTCACCATAATCATAATTGTAATAGAGAACGTCCGTGACAGGATACACCATGGGCTGCAGATCCGGATAATCTTCCCCGCTTCGGATGATCTCCCTTATCTCCTTTTTCATGTCAGCATCCATGAATTCCTCAAAGGAGGTGCAGATTTCCTCCCCTTCCGCAAGCGGCTCTTCCGGACCTCCGGCATGCAGCGCCAGCACCTCCTCCAGTGGAAGCCGTTCCAGCAGTTTGTCCGTTCTGCCTTCCAGAAGCAGTTTCCAGAGATCAAGCGCGGTGCAGTCCTGCAGCCGCTTTACCTCCGCCTTTACAATTTCCCTGCCGGGTCTGTCCTTCTTCACTTCATCCGAAAGAAGAATCTCCCCGGTTTTAGTTCCTTTGCGTACTGCACGCACATCTGCAGGCCAGAGTTTTCCCGCAGAAAGGGTGTATGTAACCTCCACCATCGGAAGGCGCTTCTTTATTTCCTTGATATCCTCCCTGCACTGGATAATCCCTTCGCCATGACAGAGAGACAGATAGCGTCCGGTATACTTCTTCCGCATCCAGGCCTTAAAGCTGCCTTTCTCGTAATCATCCGCCCAGAATTCATCTCCCTCTTCCATCCAGGGTGACCGGAACAAAACGCCGCAAAGCTGCATCCAGTGTTCAGCACTGTTGTCCGTCAACTCCAGAAACCGTTTAAACGGCAGTTCAAAGCAATGCAGATGGCTGTTCTGCCAGCCAAATGCCTGCTGGATCATATAATGCAGGGCATAAAGCGGCATATCCGAAGGAATCAGGATGTCTCTGGAAATGGTTTCCCCGTATTTCACCCCGCCATAGCTCCGAAGTACCCTGGTCTCTTCCTCATATCCGGCATACCGCAAGCCAGAAGCTTTGTGACCGTCATCCTCCTCATCCGCAATTTTGAGCTCATCACGCATCAACTCAAGATGCAGTCTGATAATATCGACTCCCTGCAGCCTGGATCTCTCCGGCTGCATCTCCTCCGGCAATTCCCGCAGGCAGACAGTTCCTTCCAAAGGTTGCATACTCCACCCTTCTTTCTCCACATATGCCTTGTTTTTCTTCAGCACCTTCTCCTGCACGAGTCTGATCCGTTCTCTGTAAGCCGAGGCATGCTGTGCCGAGGCAGATCTGTTTTCCTGCCCGTACAGTCCCCTGCTGTAAGGCACATACTGCTGGACTGCTTTCACACTGGTCTGCAGCAGGTTCGCAATCTCCTCCGTCGTTCTTCCTTTCGCAAGATATTGCTGCACTGACACGCTTGTTTTGCTCGACCAAAGTCCCTCCGTCAGGAGCACTTTACGAACTCTCACCTCGGAGATCCCCAGCTTTTTGGCCGTCACCGTCACTTTATTTGTATCCAGATATGTCTCCACGACCGCCCGGTATAGTGTGGCGTCCGGTATGCCCCTGTGATCTTCCGTCATTCCGCATACATGTCCTTTCTCGGTATGATGCAAACAGCAAAACATGTTACTTATATGTTCTGCTTATTCATATAATAAAGATTATCAGATGGGGGATGCAATGTCAACCTAACGTTTTTCTTTTGTATCTACCATTTTGCTTTAATTGTTTTCTGCAGATACGTTCAGTTGCGGAATTTCATTGAAATCCTGGTATGCATAAGCCTGGACTCCTAATCATATTTGTACGGTTTTTCATTATGTAACACAGTGATGCTGTTCTGGATTCCCCTATGTGTCAGAATACCTCTAAAATTAATTCCTCGCTGTTTTCGGTATAAAAATACCCTGCCAGCCTTCACCAGCAGGGTCTATCTAATATTTTTGCGGCAACCTGCACTTTTTCCACGAGCAGATTTTACCGGGATATGAAGTTCTCGTCCAGCAGGAAATCCTCAATTCCGACATACTGAATCCCATTATCATCCTGCCACGGTTTGATGTAGTCCCTTACAACTACAATCTTCCTGAAAGAATCTGGAATTCTGACAAGTGAAGCAATTTCCTGTTCTCTCTTATCAGGATCGGCAATGCTCAACGCCGATTGGATATAGCAGCGTTCATCTCCCCGATTTACAACGAAGTCCACCTCCAGTTGTTTTCGAATCTTCTTCCCGGTATCGTCTCTTACATTTTGTTCGACAACTCCAACATCCACATCAAAGCCTCTCCGAACCAAATCGCAGAAGAGAACGTTTTCCATCAAGTGTGTTTCCTCCAGCTGTCTGAATCCGAGCCGGGCATTCCGTAACCCAGGGTCAGAGTAGTAATACTTGACAGGGGTCTTAATGTATTTTCGACCTTTGACATCGTATCGTTCTGCCTTCTGGATCAGGAATGCTTCCAGAAAATATCCGATGTATTTGTCTATGGTATCTGGAGAAAGCTTGATCTGTCTTTCACTTGCAAAGGTATTTGACAGTCTGCTTGGATTCGTAAGCGATCCAATCCCGGAAGCCAGTACATTCAGAAGAATCTCAAGAATTTCAGCATCGTGTTTCACCTGATGCCGCTCAAGTACATCCCTTATGTATGTACGGCTGAACAGATCCCGCAAATAACGGCTCTTTTCCTCGTGCGTTTCCATCGTCCACACCAGGGGCATTCCGCCATAGGTGTAGTAATCTCGCCAGGCACCGCGTTTGTCTCCCTCGTAATATTCATATACTTCCGCAAAGGAAAGTGGATTTACACGAATCTCGTCTCCGCGATCACGGAACTGAGTGAGAATATCTGATGAGAGCATTTTCGAGTTGCTTCCGGTAACGTAGATATCCACATTAGGTATCTTCATCAGTCCTAGAACAACATCGATGAACGTTAGTTTTTGCCTGGGATCATCGACATATGGATTCTGAACTTCCGTCACAAACTGAATCTCATCAATAAATACATAGTATCGCTTATCCTTATCGCTGATTCTTTCCTTCACTGCCTTGTTCAATTCAAATGGATTCCGATACCTGGCATTGTCAATTTCATCCAGAGCCAGTCCGACGATCTGATCTTCTTTAACACCAGAATCCAGAAGATACTGACGATAGAGAGTGAACAGAAGAAAGGACTTTCCGCTCCGTCGAAGCCCGGTTATTATTTTGACGCGCCCATTATCCTTTTTACGGATCAGCTGTTCTAAATAATGCTTACGCGGGAACTGCATCGTCATCACCTCCATGAAATTTCTGCGGCATCCGCATTTTTTTCATGAAGCAGTATACCATGCCCGCCGTAAACATAGCAAGGATTATATTAGAAATTTCTGCGGCATCCGCATTTTTTCACTTATGGGGTCAGACCCCATTACGAATCAGTTACATTAGAACGGCGTTTTTTTTCTTCCATGTGGAAAGTTCAGCTGAAAGGACTTTTAGCTCTTTTTTCCCGTCCAAATAAACATAGGTGCTCTCCTTTTGTTTTTCTGAATATTTTTTCTCTGAACTTTCGTTCAGATTGATGACAGCGCAATCTATTCGTCCGCCTTTGTCAAGTTTCGGCGAAAGGGGTCAGGCCCCATTACAGAAATGTTACACCCGTAACATCTCCGTAATGGGGCCTGACCCCAATGTCGTCAACTTAAGCCTGTAAAGCCTTATTTTAA
>CAMVHE010000169.1 GCA_947167215.1 uncultured Clostridia bacterium | reverse complement strand
CCAGAGAATCAAGATGCAGCATAGGTTAGGAATTCAATTTCGTTAACGAGTATAATAGGTTTATGCTGACGGGATGCTAACACCGTTTTCTTTGGATTTAGGCCCCGGCTTTTTCCTCAGGCTGCCATCCTTGTTGAATTTGCCTCTTTTAAACCCGGGCTGAGGTCCCGGCTTCTTCCTTTCTGTCCCGTCTACGTTCAGTTTGCCCCGTTTGTATCCCTTTTTCGGCCCCGGTTTCCCTTTAATCTTTGAGGTATCAGCAGTCTTCTCTGACCGCTCAGCTTTCTTCTTTGGGCCAGGCTTACGGTGCCGGGGAGTTGGCACATGACCGGTAATCCTGTCATTTTCATCTTTTACCGTTTTGTCCAGTACCGTTTCATCTGCATTCATCTGCTTCAGAACTTCTAACTGCCGGGCATTTTCTATATGGACATAAGAATAGACTCCGTTTATATTAGTCATTTCCAGCAGATTCATTTCATTTACGACCTCGTTGGTTGACCTGTCGACCTTTCTGGCTGCCTGCTCGATCTCAAATCGAATAACCGATGCAATAAAGCCAACCATAAAGCGGGCATAAACTCCATCTGTGAATCGTACACGGACTTTCCCGTATCCGAGCTGACTCTTCACAAACATATACTGTGTTTCTGACGAATTTCGTGAAGCGTATGATTCATAGACTTCTGCCGGCGTCATTTCAATACTGGAAACGATACTGTAGAGTCCTTTGCTATCGATTGCTGTCTGCAGAGCGCCTTTTTTCAGAATAACACTTCTGCCATCCTTACCGGTAATGATTTCAAGATATGGATTGTACTTATCTGCTACAGACACATCCTCATCTCTGGCAATCTTACTTATCAGTCGATCGCGTTCTGTGTAGATATTCTTCAACAGTTTTTCGATGCGCTCATTTGCGCTTCGGAAATCATAGAAAAGCGTGATAAAATCCTCTTTTTCATAGTTGTCAAACAGTCTGCCTTTCTTCTGAACCCCGAAGAGGTACGTTCCTTCAATGAGCCAGTCCACGTTCATCTTGATCTTCTGTGCATAATCTGCTGCGACATCGATAAAGCCCTGTGGCTGGCCTTTTACCATAATGATGTAGGCAATCTTCTCCTGATCCAGGTATTCAATAGCTTTTGCATTGCAGTAGCCGCGGTCCAGAATAACCCCTTTGATTCTCATCCCACATGTCTTCAGGAACTCAATCATCTTCTTCAGTTCCCGGGAGTCTACAAGCCCACCGCGATACACATCGAAGGTAACAGGGCGTCCATTTGTCGATACAGCATAGGTAAAACTGACAATATTGACATTTTTCCCAGACTTTGGATGTCCCTTCTCAGCCAGTTCTACTCCTTTGGATTCACAATTATCGTTGGATCCATCTATGCAAAGCCAGACATCATCTATGCCATCCTGCCGGCATTGTTCCACCCAGGCCTTCCGAAAGTCATATATCGCAGTTTGCTTCAATTGTTTTTCAAACACTTCGGAATAATAACTGTCACTATATGGGGCACCGCAGAACAGAATCTGGTTACTCATCCTGTTTTCAAAGGATGATGCAGCATTCGAATGACAAAGAATGGAATACATTGCAAAGTCAAGAACGCTGTTTGTCAGGGGTCTGCCAAATGTGTTTTCAAGCACATCTATGATTCCGGTTTTCCCATTGACAGCCTGCACCAGGGAATATAAGCCCATCTTTTTTACGGTTGCTTTCGGTTTCTCATGGAACGCTTCTTCCCAGGCAGCGGGAAATAATGTCGCATACTTATCGGTAGGGTACATGTACTTTGTATCATCAGGACAGACATATCCGATTGTGGTTCGCTTAGATTCCGTATAGCCTTTCCTGGCATTGTAGGGTGCAGCGTTTACAAAGAGCACCCGGTTGCTGTCGCCGCGGTTGATCGTAATACCAGAGCGCTTCGGAATCAAAACCTTTCGATTGCGATAAACTGCCATAATTAGTTAAATCCCCCGATCATTTTGACTAAGTACCAAATGCACATAATTAAGTATATCACATTTAACTAATTATTTCAAGAGGATAATTCGAAAAAATCTAAGTATTTTAATGCTTATCGGCAATTTGAATAGTACCAAATTCAGTTTTATGTGCCTACTTTAGTACCGGAATCATGAAAGTTTACGTTTATAATAACCTTCTCCGGAAAGATAGAGTGCCTCCACAATAAGAACAGGATCTTACGATGCCCATTTATGGACTTCCGGGTGACGAATACTCTTTTCTATGGATGACAGATGTGGGCAGGAAGGGCGATTTCTGCAATCATCGATCCTATAAGATTTGCGATCGAGGAATATTTCCTTGCATTTTTTTGTAAAAGCGTTATAATTTTAAAATCAACATTCTCCTGCGGCAACTTTCCGTCAGGAAGGGGAAGGTGAGTGCAGTGATTCGCGTCGTTTTATATGATGAACAGTACCGGGATGCCTTCGTTGATTTCAACACGCAGTGGATACTGTCGGCCTTTGGATCTCTGGATGCGGAAGACAGGGATGTTTTCAGTCATGTGGAGGAACGCATCCGAGATGGTGCAATGGTGTTTTTTGCCCTTGATGATGGCGTTCCCGTAGCAACATGCATGGTGAATCCGCTCGGCGGAGGAAACTGGGAAATCTGTAAACTGGGTTCAAGCAATGAAATCCCGCACCCTGGAGCAGGAAGGAAGACATTTGAAGCCTGCATGGAGTGGGCGACCAGCCATGGTGCAAAGCGTGTGCTGATTGTCATGAACTCCCGCTTTACTGCGGCAATAGACATTTTCAGACGATATGGTTTCCGGGAAATCAAATCATTCATTCCGGACAGTGAACGTCATGACGTGGCGTTCGAATACATTGTGTAATTGGGTCACATCACTTGGATGCGGCTCTTTTCAGCCGGATGCCCTGCGAGATTGTACCCGGATAGACAGGAGTAAAAATGAAACTTTTATCAATTGCCATTCCCAGCTATAATTCACAGGAATACATGAGCCATGCCATTGAAAGCTTACTTCCGGGCGGGGATGAAGTGGAAATTCTGGTAGTCAATGACGGATCCAAAGACCGTACGGCAGAGATTGCAGACGAATATGAGAAAAAGTACCCGGGAATTGTGCGGGCGATCCATAAGGAAAACGGCGGCCATGGAGATGCTGTCATGATGGGGCTGGCTAACGCAACGGGACGATATTTCAAAGTGGTGGATTCGGACGACTGGGTTGATGAAGAATCCTATCCCAAAGTCCTTGCAGCACTCAGAGAACGGACAACTGCCGAAACGGAGATTGATCTGCTTATCTGTGATTATGTTTACGATAAGGTGGGAAAAACCAGGAAGCATGTTGTACGCTATGGCAATGCTCTTCCGGAGGGGAAAGAGTTTGACTGGGAGCATATGAAGGACCTCAAAGTGGGACAGTATATTCTCATGCATTCTGCAATTTACCGGACGCAGATGCTGAGAGAATGTGGTCTGACATTGCCGAAGCATACATTTTATGTGGATAATCTCTATATCTATACACCGCTTCCCTATGTACAGAAGATGCTTTATCTGGATCTTCCGTTCTATCATTATTTTATCGGCAGGGATGACCAGTCCGTGCATGAAGAAGTGATGATCCGCCGGATTGACCAGCAGCTGAAGGTGAATCGCATGATGGTGGATGCTACCGATGTCATGAGTGTCACACCGGTTCATCGCAGAGAGTATATGTTCAAATATCTGGAAGTGATTACCTGTATTTCTTCTGTTATGTGCATCATTTCGGGAACAGAAGAGAACCTGAAGAAGAAGGAAGAACTCTGGAATTATATACGTGAAAAGAATTTGCCGCTGTACGAACGTCTCCGCCGTCGTCCCTTTGGAATAGCTGCACATTTGAAGGGAAAAGCCGGAAGAGTAATCGTAAAGGCAGCGTATAAACTGACGACAAAGGTCTTCGGAGCGAACTGATAATATGGACTGTTGCTTTTTTTGCAGCAGTCTTTTTTAAAAACAGAAGAATAGCAATCCCTGAAAACAGGAGATGACTTCTGTGAGTGAAACAAGAATAATTGGCGACCAGCTAATTCATTTCCTGTTACTGGAGTGAGAATTGTGGATGCCGGGGGTGTTAATTTTTCAAACAGAATAATCTTGCATGCATTTCCATCGCCTTTGTCTTAGGAAATCCGGAGACAGAAGGACAACACCGCTGATGCAGAACTATGCAGGGAATAGGTGAGAGGAGAGGATGGATAGGAATGAAACGAATTGGATGTATTGCAGATGATTTTACGGGTGCGAGTGATATTGCATCCTTTTTTGCAAAGGGTGGCATGCGAACATTGCTATTCAATGGAATTCCACAACATGTAGCAGAAAAAAACGCAGAAGCGCTGGTGATTTCTCTCAAGACCCGCACGCAGGAAACTTCTTCCGCAGTATCAGATTCCCTGGCAGCACTGCAATGGCTGAAAAAACAGGAATGCGCTCAATTCTATATCAAGTATTGCTCGACTTTTGACTCCACTCCGAGAGGAAATATCGGACCAATCTGCGACGCAGTCATGGAAGAATTACAGGTACCATTTACCATTTTGTGTCCTGCACTCCCGGTGAATGGAAGAACCGTACGAAATGGCAGATTATTTGTAAAAGGGGTGCCGCTGGAGGAAAGCCCCATGCGGGATCATCCGCTGACGCCGATGTGGGACAGTCGTCTGGTCCAGCTCATGACTCCTCAGAGCCGTTACCCGGTTTATCTGGAAGGAAAACAGCCGAAGAATGTACCGGGGCCCTTTTATCTGGTGCCGGATTGCGAGACGGACGAGGACCTTGAAAAAATAGCAGAAAAGTACGGCAGCCTGTTACGGACGGGAGGCAGCGGTCTGGCAGAACCATTGGCGCGCCGGTATGCAATGGACCCGGCAGGATGCATTTTACAGGATGCAACAAAGGGACCGGCAATTATCCTGGCAGGCAGCTGCAGTGAACAAACGAGAAGGCAGATTGCGGTTTATCAGGAAAGAGGGGGGCCGTGCTATTATCTGGATCCGTTCCGACTGCTGGATGGCAAAGAAAAGAGTGATGATCTGGTAGAATGGACGTTGTCACATTCAGATATGGCACCGCTTATCTATTCAAGTGCAGACCCGGAAACCGTACGGAAAGTGCAGCAGAAGGGTAAAGAGAAGATAAGCGGGATGCTCGAAGAAATAATGGCAGAGATTGCGTTACACTGTGTGGAAGCTGGCATTTCGAGAGTAATTGTTGCAGGTGGTGAAACCAGTGGTGCTCTGACCAGAAGGTTGGGATTTGACTGCTATGAGGTCGGGAGCAGCATCGCACCGGGAGTTCCCATCATGATCCCCATGGCAAGAAGAAACCTGCGCATTGTACTCAAATCAGGAAATTTTGGAGATGACACCTTTTTTCTGAAGGCGGTAAAAATGACAGGGGGAAGCGGAATTGCAGACTGAATTAACGCAGAAACTGGAGGAAGCGGTGTGGATCGCTCACAGTCTTTTTGAAAGGGGAAAAGTGAGCGGAAGCACAGCAAATATGAGTTTTCGGACCGGTAACAGAGTCTATATTACAGCCAGTGGATGTAGTTTTGGAAGACTTACGGCAGAGGATTTTGCGGTTATGGATGTCCGGACGCATCAGGTAGTATCCGGAGACAGAAAGCCGAGGAAGGAGTGGCCTCTGCGCCTTGCAATATATGAA
>CAMVHE010000168.1 GCA_947167215.1 uncultured Clostridia bacterium | reverse complement strand
TCCCCTTGCGCAACGCGACACTCTCTCACGTCCTTATCCCCTTTATCTCACGGAGCGCCGGCACCGCTATACTTTTCCCGGTGCGGTCTGGGCATGTTCTGCTTTCAGCGGTCAGTTATTGATGACAATTTCGTTCCAGTGTTCCATCATGGTGACATTGTCACCGGAAATGGCGTAGTCATAATCCATGAATTTCACGGACTCCCGCGGCGGAACTCCCTCGGGAGTAGGCACATCGACCCGGTTGCCGACGAAACCGTATTTTGTCGTGATCTCGTCGCAGGCCTTGGAGAACAGGAATTCATAGAACAGGCGGGCATTCTCCGGATTCGGGCCGCCCTTTACCAGGACGGGCGGGCTGGCGATCGGCATCGTTCCGTCTTCCGGATAGATCACCTTTACGTTTGCACCGGCTGCCACATAATCCTTCGTGCCGGCTTCGTACGTCAGCGCAATTGCATACTCGCCGTCTGCGCACAGTTTCGGAACTGCACCGGAAGAGCTCTGCAGCTTGCCATCCAGGTTCTGATAGAACTTCTCAACAAACTCCCATCCATACAGCTGCACCATGCCGCTGAGCTGGATGTAGCCGGAGGAAGAGGCAGAAGGATCGACGAATGCGATCTTGCCGCGGTACTTTTCGTCCACCAGGTCTGCCCAGGTCTTAGGATAATCCTCTTCCGAGAGCAGGTCCGTGTTGATCATGATGACCATGGCGTTTTTGCCTGCGCCGGCAAAAAACTTCGTTTCCGGCAGCTCTTCCAGTCCGAACACGTCGGGGGTTACGGACTGCAGCTTGTAGCTCTCGAAATTGTCTGCCTGCCGTGCCGTCACGTCACCCGAAACACCAATCACGATGTCTGCCATCGGGTTTTCTGCTTCGGCTCCGATACGGGCCACCAGTTCTCCGCCTCCGCCATAGACCACATCGACCTTAACGCCAGTCAGTTCCATGAAGGTGGCTACCATCTCCTCGGTATAATCCGCCGGATTGCCGGAATATACCGAGACCGTTCCGGTCCCCTGCCAGTTGAATTCGCCCTCCGCCAAAGCCCCTGCCGCAAGCAGCATGGTCATGGCAAGAAGCAGTGCCAATAACCTTTTCATGAAAATACCTCCCTTTCTTTTAATTCCATGGCATCATGCCATTGATTCCGTCATGATCCGAATTCTTCCGTTCTTTGCTGTCTGACAAACGCAGAAGTTGTTTCAAAAGCAGTCCGTGGAAAGAAAACTCTCTGGAAATGGATGCAGCAGACAAAAGGGTTCTTGGGTTTAGCTATAATTATTCATTTTGCTCAAATTCTCACGAGAATATAGGAGGAATTTAATTCATTATACTCACTCACGTGTATAATATCAATAAAATAATCCGACATTTTGTTAGCAAATCCGACTTTTGGTGTTTTTTTATTCTCTCTTCCTGCTGTGACATGTCCGCTTCTGCCCGCAGCAGAGGAGACGCCTTCCCCGCTTACGCTCCTGTGCCCTGCCGCTCATCGCTGGGCCTTTTTCCATGAAAAAAATAATTCTGAGATCAAAAAATCCAGCCGGCAATGCTACCAGCTGGATTTCCGTTTCTTTGCAATTTTTCCGTACTGCGTCTGGATTCTGTCCTGTTGCTGTTTCTCCTGTATTGCAGACGTCTGTACGCGCTTTCCCCGAAAAAAAGAATCGGCAGCCTGTTGGAGACAGCATGTTCCGCTTTTTCATTCCAGATATTGAAGCAGGTCCGGAAGTTCCTTCAGATAACCTGCAGCGCCGGGCAGTTCCCCGGCGTCACCGATGGCAGCACAGTCAAATCCGCCGGCAGCAGCAGCCTGCACCCCTGCCGGTGCATCTTCCACCACCAGGCACTCCCGGGGAGCAAGGCCGAGTCTGTCTGCTGCCATTAAAAAAACCTCGGGGTCCGGCTTCGCATGCCGGATGCAGCTGCCGTCAGCCACTGCGTCAAAAAAGCTGCCCAGTCCGACACGCTCCAGAATGAAAGCCGTATTTTTACTGGAGGAGCCGACCGCCAGTTTCAGTCCCCTCTTTCGCAGCTCTTCCAGCGTCGTTTTTACTCGGCGGGAAAGATCCGCGGGAGACATCCTGGCCAACATTTGCCGGTACATGGCATTCTTTTCCTCTGCGAGCGCTTTTTTTCTTTCTTCGGTACAGGAAATTCCGCTTCCTTCCAGAAGAATATTCAGGCTTTCCTGACGGCTGATGCCGCGGAGCCGCCGGTTTTTCTCCCGGTCAAAGGGAATTCCCAGCCGCTCCGCCAGCGCTTTCCAGGCCAGATAATGATATTCATCGGTGGAGCAGAGCACCCCGTCCAGATCAAAGATGATGCCTTTATATCTCATGTTTTTCTCCTGAAATGCCTTTTGCAGGACCTTTTCCGGAAAGCAGTTGCCCCGCGGCGCATGCTGCAGCAATGGCTAAGACGCCTGTATTCCGGAATGCAGCATTGCAAAAGCCAGGAATCCCGCACAGGTCGCAAAAGCCGAGCCGGTTGTGCAGATTCCGGTATCTTCGTCCACGCTTTCGCAGGCAATGCCATTATCCATCTTCGCCGCGCGCAGGTGGCGGACTGCTGTTTCCCCATGGCCGGAAAGCAGGCTGTTGCAGATGGAAAGGATCCAGGGATGCGGAGCATGTTTACAGCCGATTTCCGCTATGGCATGACCGGCAAAGGACAGTTCATACCTTTCATCCCGGATGAGGGAAAGCGTTGCCTGAAGCACCGGATCCTCCAAAGGACAGAATCCGTAGAACGGCAGCAGGTGCAGGCTTCCCGGCGGTTCGTCATAAATATCCCAGTGTCCGTTCAGGTCCACCGACCAGGCAAAGATTCTCCTGCCTTCATTCTCAAAAATGCAGTGTTTCCGGACCGCTTTCCTTACCTCCTCTGCCTGCACTGCCAGTTCCGGACGCTTCATCCAGCGGGAAAGTGCATGCAGCGTCCTCCATACCAGCACGTTATCGTACGTCAGATAGGGATATCGATGCATATCGTCGGTCGGCTGCAGGAAGGTGCTGTACAGCGCCTCAGAAGGATGCTTTCTGGCTTCCATCTTCTGCAGAATGCTTTCGAGGGCCGCTTGGATTTCCGGATGCATCAGGAGCCCCGTATCTTTCGTCTTCTCCAGATAGCGCTCCAGTGCGATCACCGGGGCGCACAGCTCATCCAGCTCAAATCCGGGTTCCAGTACCGTGCCGTCGATATAGCGGCTGTGGACACCGAAGCGGCGTCCCTGCAGATGAAATACGGAAAGGAGCAATTCCCGGGCATACGCCGGATCCGTTTCCAGGATTGCCGGGAATGCCCACAGCAGGCTGTCCCGGTCCCAATAGGCCGCGGAAACATAATAACGCGGGCTGCGGGACGTCATCATGCAGAGCTCTTCCGTATCCACGGTGCGTCCCGAGGCATAGAAGAAGGCAAAAAACAGGTTGGTATTCAGCAGGATTTCTATTCTCCCATCCGATACCCGCTTTTCCCGCTCCTCCAGCCAGGAAGCCGTCCGTCCCCAAAGCGTGTCAAATCCCTGCCGCAGCATTTCCTTGGCACTGGTGGCTGCCGCCACTTCTTCATATCCGATGCCAAAGAAGATATCCAGTTTCATGGATTCTCCCTGGTTAAGACGCAGGCTTTTAAAGATGCGGTAGTCAAAACCGTCCTGCTCCCATTCCGCTCCCTGATCAACCCGGCTGAATGGCTGGTCATCCCCCACAATCGGCGCAAAGGCCATCATCGGAATGCCGGGCACCTGCTGGAATACAAACATGTGGTTCCAGCCGGACCGTTTCACATGCTTTCCTTCTGTCAGCGGAATGCTTTCATTGACGGTATGCAGGGTTTCGTCCCAGGAACCCTTCACGCCAATCCGGATTTCCCGTGCACAGGACGTTTTATTGTCCGCTTCCAGCCGCATGCCGAAGCCCCGCTCTCCGATGGGGGGCAGATAGGTGCAGCGGAAGCAGATTCCATCCTTCTCCGACGTGAAAACGGGAATCCAGAAATGCTCCCGGTGCCAGACCGGCAGCAGCTCTGCCTCCTCTCCATCTGCCTGAAAAAAGGGACGGAGAAAAGCATCCTTTCCCTTCATCTCAATCATGCCCTTGAGGCCCATATACAGGAAGGAGATTCCTTCGACAGCCCCGTCCTTCTCCCGGATCGTGGGAAGAGAAACATATTCGTTGCCGGTCACCTGATATTGTTCCATGACGTATTTCCTCCAAAAAGGGGAAGGACACCGGCCCTTCCCCTCTGTTATTACTGGTTGGAATTATATCACAGGAGAGCGGCGTCTTCCAGCTGGGACTGAATATCGTCGAGGGCTTCCTGTGCAGTGATGTCATTCATCTCAAGGGTGCTCAGCACATTCCCGATGATTTCACTGGCAGCACCGGATTCCTTCAGTGCCGGCGGTGCAGCAGCGTAGTCCATGCTGTCAAATACGGCAGCGCGGTTGGACGGCGGCGTTATCTCCAGATACTGGGTCAGCTTTCCCTGGTCCGCAATGGTCGGCAGTTCCCAGCTGGCATCCAGACGCAGCTGCACAATGTCCGGATCGGAGCCCATGGCGTCCGCGAATTTCGCAGCAGCTTCCTTCTTGGTGCTGGACGGGGATACGCAGTTCACGTTGGCAAAGAAGAAAGTGGATTTGGTCTGATAGCCCGGTTCCACCACAATGTCCCAATCAAAGGCACATTTTTCCGTAAAAGTGGGAAATGCCCAGATTCCCGTGATGATCATGCCCAGTTTTCCTTCGGTAAACAGGTCCCAGTCCCCACGTCCCGCCATTTCCTCTGCCGTCGGCTGTACATGGTTTTCCCCGCGGACCCGTTTGATCATGGCATCCAGTACTTCCACATTTTCCGGACTGTTCGCCGTGAATGCTGAATAGTCTTCCTTCAGCAGGCTGCCGCCGTTGCCTTTGACGGACTTATAGAACTCGTTGTAGGAGATGGGCTGATAGAATCCCCAGATGTCATCTCCCAGCGCCCGGATGGCTTCCGCAGCAGTCTGGATGTCGGCCCAGGTCCATTCCGCGGAAGGATAGGAAATCCCTGCCTGATCAAACAGTGCCTTGTTGTAGATGAGCACGCAGGTGGAGAAGCTCATCGGGACGGCGTACAGCTTTCCATCAGAGGAAACCGCTTCCAGCGTGCCGGCAGAATAGTTCTCCGTATTCACCAGACCCGTCAGGTCGGCACAGGCTCCGCGCAGCATGTAGGCCAGATAGTTTTCCATGTTCATTTCAAAAACATCCGGCGCATTTCCGCCGCCGACGGTGGTGGCCAGTTTTGTGAAATAATCATCGTAGCCGGTAACCTGCAGATCTACCTTGATATCCGGGTTCTTCTCTTCAAAGACGGCGATCATCTTCTTGAGGGTCTCTTCCTGTGCACCCGCTCCCGAAAAATGGGCATACGTGATGGTGACAGGCTCTGCCATGGCGGAGACAGTCAGCGTCAGCACCAGGGCCAGCATGAGAAACAGCGCAATAGTTTTTTTCATAGGTCAAGCCTCCTTTTATATTTGCAAACGCATTCTGCGTTTACAGTCCCTTTTTTCCTGCAGCGGCTTACTTCAGGCCGCCCAGGCTGATTCCCTGATCCACATACCGCTGCGAGATCAGGTACACCACAAGAATCGGCAGGATGGTCAGCACGGCACCGGCCATCAGCACATGCTCGTTATTCTTGTACATGCCGTTCATATTTCCCAGAACCACCTGCAGCGTCTGCTTGCTGGTGGAAGTCAGTACGATCAGCGGCCAGAGATAGCTGTTCCAGCTGCCCATAAACGACAGGAGCACCATCGTGGAGACGGTTGTCTTGCTTTCCAAGGGCGAGGTCGACTCGAAAAAGATTCGGGTTG
>CAMVHE010000167.1 GCA_947167215.1 uncultured Clostridia bacterium | reverse complement strand
GCTCCTTTTGTTGCGATGGCTGTTCCCTGAAAAAGGCTTTGCCGCACGTTTTCGATGCTGGCGGCCTGTCTGACCGCTGTGAACAGCTTGCTGGAAAAATAAACATCAGCTACAATAAACATGACATACAGTTGTCATGTTTGTTTTTATATAATACGGATGGAGCGTGAGCATATGAAGGCAGACAGGCTGATTGGGATATTGTCTATCTTACTGCAGGAAGAAAAGACAACCGCTCCTGAACTGGCAGAAAAGTTTGAGGTGTCGAGGAGAACGATTAACCGGGATATTGAGAGCCTCTGCAAAGCAGGAATCCCGATCAGGACTTCTCAGGGTACCGGTGGAGGCATCAGCATCATGGATGGGTACCGTATGGATCGGACAATCCTGACAAGCAGGGATATGCAGATGATTCTCGCCGGACTCAGAAGCCTTGACAGCATCAGCGGAAGCCGGTACTACAGTCAGCTGATGGAAAAGCTTCAATCCGGATCATCCACCTTCATCAGCGGCAGAGATTCCATGCTGATTGACCTGTCTTCCTGGTACAAATCTTCTATTGCTCCGAGAATTGAAGTGATTCAGAGCGCGATAGAGAAAAGAAATCAACTGGAGTTCAGGTATTATGCCCCGTCCGGGGAAAGCACACGGGCGATTGAGCCATATTATCTTGTCTTCAAATGGTCAAGCTGGTATGTATGGGGATGGTGCACCGCAAGGGAAGACTTCAGACTGTTCAAGCTGAACCGTATGGATGATGTTGCAGAAACCAATCGCCGTTTTGATCGCAGAAGCGTTCCATTGCCGGATTTATCCAATGAAAAGATCTTTCCGGGCGGGATCAGAGTGAAGGCTCTTTTTGCACCGGATATGAAGTGGCGGCTGGTCGAGGAATTTGGCCCGCATTGTTTTTCGGAAGCTGATGATGGACGGCTGTTCTTCACAGCTGATTATACGGACATGGACAATCTGGTCTCCTGGATTCTGACGTTCGGAGCAAAGGCAGAAGTACTGGAGCCCGCAGAAGTGCGGGACAGGATCCGGCATATCGCTGAAGCCATGGAAAAAACCTACAGGAGGAACTGACTGCATGAAATATCCCTGGATTGATGCATGTTTGATGCAAAAACGTGGTGTGACAAAGGATCTTCAGCCGGAATGGAACTGGATACGATATCAGATCGGGGGGAAAATGTTTGCTGCAATCTGCAGGGACGATCATGACCAGCCTTATTACATCACGCTAAAGCTGGAACCATTGGAAGGAGAATTCTGGCGAAAGCAGTATGATGATATTATTCCGGGATACTATATGAACAAAACTCACTGGAATTCTGTAAAAGCCGATGGATCGGTTCCGGATGAGATTCTCAGGGAAATGCTGGATAAGGCCTATAAGATCGTGCTGAACAGTCTGAGCAGGAAAAAGCAAAGGGAGATACTCGGCATGACAGGCCAGAATGAATCGATCAGCTGCTGCGGGGCTGACTGCGGTGCATGTTATTGTTACAGTAAAATGTGTAAAGGCTGCAGCGCCTTATGCGGAAAGGTATTCCACGCACCGGCAGGGAAAGTGTGCCCTGTTTATGATTGCTGCAGGATTCAGAATGGTTTTCATTCCTGCGGTGAATGCGAAAAACTGCCCTGCGATCTGATTATGGGGACAAGAGACCCCAGCTTCTCCGAAGAAGAGTTTATGAAGACCATAGATGAACGGGTGAAACGGCTCAGGGGGTGAGATCATGGCATTCGATTACAAGAAAGAATACAAAGAGTTCTATATGCCGAAGAATCGACCTTCCATCGTGACGGTACCGCCAATGCAATTCATAGCTGTCAGAGGAAAAGGCGATCCCAACCAGGAAGATGGTGATTACAGGCATGCCATAGAACTGCTCTACAGCATCGCTTTTACCATCAAAATGAGCAAGATGGGCGATCATCGGATTGATGGCTATTTCGATTACGTTGTCCCGCCCCTGGAGGGCTTCTGGTGGCAGGACGGGGTCATGGGCATCGATTATGCCCGCAAGGAACAGTTCAACTGGATCTCCGTCATTCGTCTCCCGGATTTTGTGAGGAAAGCGGACGTTGGCTGGGCTGTGGAAACAGCGACTCTGAAGAAAAAGATGGATTTTTCAAAGGTCGAGTTCCGGACATTTGACGAAGGGCTTTGCGTACAATGCATGCATCTGGGCGCCTATGATGATGAACCCGCAACAGTTCAGATGATGCATCATTTCATGGATGAACAGGGATACACGCTTGACATCAACGATCGGCGTATGCATCATGAGATTTATCTGAGCGATGCGAGGAAAACCGCGCCGGAAAAACTGAAGACGGTGATACGGCATCCGATCAGGCGTAAATAACTCTTCGATTCTTCAGAAAGGGAAAAAAGAAAGCAGCAGGAAAGCGCTGCCGTCTGCGGCCATGAAGTGAATACCCTCTGATCTGCGAATACCCATGAAAATGGCGTGAATACGCTGCATCTGATTTCTGCAGACTTTACCAACTGAGCAGAGCATACTGCAGTGAAGATTCAACTGTGAACCATTCGGATGATCCGAACTGTTCACAGTTTTTCTTTCAGGAATTCCTGAAAGGCCGTATATTCCCGGAGACAGGAACTGCGCTGCTCCTCACTGCCATGTAGTTCCTGACCGCTCAATTTGCTTCCGTTATCCGGAGACTGACACCTGAGCGGGGACCTGTACCGGGTTGAAAGGCATAAAAAAAGGCCGGGCGGATCACATTCCTCTCGGTCATTTTCTGGTCAGGCTCCTTGTGACATGCGGGTCTGTCAGATCAGTTCCATCGCAGCGAGCTGGGCTTCTTTGATGTCCGCATCCGCGCAATCCAGCCGTACGGCAGCCTTCAGAGCGTTCTCAGCGGCACGCATCCGGATATCCGCAATACCCTCCATCCTCCGCTTTTCCTTGCTCACCCATTTCTCCCACTCTTCACGGCGACGATTTTCGCGGATTTCCGCATTCTGTGGAGGGATCGGCGGGGGATAGTAGAGGAGGTCGGCGCTTGCAAGGTTCATTTCCTTTTTCATATTCTTCATACCTGTTTCCTCCCCATAATGTCAAACGAAAATCGTTCTCTTTCTGTACGGGTGCCTCATGGATCATTTCCTGTGTAAATGGCGATACCGCTTCCGGAATCGTATGGATGCCGCGGCAATGCGATCACATGGGCAAATCCACTCTTGCGGCTGTACTCCTAACTGTGCTATGATTTTTATATCAGGAATGACGGTGTTCCCTTCAGTCCGGTGGAGTGTAACGGACAGGCGGAAATCGGAACCCGTTTCGGAATACCGGAATCAGAAAAGTGCACACTGCGGCCGGGAATGCGGCATATCAGAGCATGACGGGCCTGCATGTGCTGACAATCAGGATCTGACAGGAAGGAAAGGAGGGCGTCCATGCAGGACAGCTTGCGGAATCCGAAGCAGACCAGGGGGAAAAGCAGGAAACGCAGGTCCCTGTCCAGGAAGGTGCGCCGTGCCGTCGCCATCAGCTGCGTGCTGCTCGGAATGCTGATCCAGGTCATCGGCATTACGCTGTACGGTCTGATCCTGGTGAGGGAATATGAGCACCTGGCGAGCAATGCTGCCAAGCAGGTATCGATCGCTGTCCGTCACGGCTCCGAATTTGATAGCCTGACAGATGACATTCTCTCCGTCTATTCCGCTTACACACAGGCGGAAAGGGAAGACATGGATCCGAAGAATTATCGGTCACTGTACGCGGAGATAGAGAAAAACCGCCCCTATTATTATCTGGAGGGAATGCTGGCGTCCTACTGCAAATCCACGGATGTCCATGATGTCAGTCTTGCCATACCGGATCCGGAAACCGGCGATCTCATCGTCATTGTGGACGCGGGCGGCAATGCTCCGCAGAAGCCCGGCGACCGGAAGGACGTTTCGGCAAGATTCCTCAGGGCCTTTCATAACTGGAACAAGGAGGATGAACTGCTTCAGTACAGGCTGATCCATAAAACGGGCCTGGTCTGTACGGTGGTGATTCCCGTGGCGAATGAGGAGGGCAGGATGGTTGCATACATGTTTGTGGATGTGGCCATGCAGGCGCTGCTCGCCGATATGAACAAATTCGCGGCACCGATTACGCTTGCCATTCTGCTGGTCACGACACTGATCACCTGGATCCTTGTGCGGATGATGCGAAAAGCGGTGGTGGAGCCCGTCAACGCCATCGCCGGTGCAGCCCAGACCTACGTATCCGACAAACGGAGCGGTTTGGAGGAGAACAACCATTTCAGCGGACTGAATATCCAGACCGGCGACGAAGTGGAGAATCTCAGTCAGACCATGGCGGACATGGAGCGGGAGATTCTGGATATCGAAAAGGCGCTTACCTCCGCGACGGCTGAAAGCGAGCGGATCAGCACCGAGCTGGACATGGCCCGCCGGATTCAGGCAGAATCCCTGCCGAACATTTTTCCGCCGTTCCCGGAAAGAACGGAGTTTGATATCTATGCCAGCATGCATCCGGCCAAGGAAGTGGGAGGAGACTTCTATGACTTTTTCCTGCTGGATGCGGATCATCTGGGCCTGGTCATCGCGGACGTCTCCGGCAAGGGCGTTCCGGCGGCCCTGTTCATGATGGTCTCCAAGATGCTGGTCCAGAACTATGCGCTCGTCGGCGGAAGCCCCCGGGAAGTGCTGGAGATGGTGAATAACCAGATCAGCAAAAACAACCGTGAGCGGATGTTCGTAACCATCTGGCTCGGCATCCTGGACCTTAAGACCGGACGGCTGACTGCCACCAACGCCGGACACGAATACCCGGCGCTGAAGCATCCCGGCAGAGATTTTGAGATCCTCCGGGACCGTCATGGTATGTTCGTCGGAGTCAAAAGCGGTATTCATTACAGGGATTATGAGCTTCAGATGGAAAGGGGCTCCAAGCTCTTTGTCTATACAGACGGCGTGCCGGAGGCCACGGACCTGAACGGCCAGATGTTCGGCATGGACCGGCTTCACCATGCCCTGATGGAGGCACAGGATGAAGCGCCGCAGCGCATTCTTGAGCATGTGCGCCGGTCCATTGACGCGTTTGTGGGCGAAGCGCCGCAGTTCGATGATATCACCATGCTCTGCCTGGAATTCAGGGGCCCGGATAAGCCTGTAAGGGAATGCGAGCTGCCCGCTGCTCTGGAGAGCATCCCGAAGGCGATCGCGTTTGCCGAGCAGGAACTGCAGGCACTGGAATGCCCTGTGAAAACGCAGAGCCTGCTGTCGGTCGTGTTCGATGAGATCCTGAGCAATATCGTTCATTATGCCTATGGCATGGGGATCGGGTCTGTGACGGTGCGGATCGAGGCGATGCAGGACGAGGGCGGCGTCATGATCACGTTCATTGATACAGGCGTGGCCTTCAACCCGCTGGAGGCACCGGAACCGGATATCAGCCTCAGCGCGGACATGCGGAAGGACGGCGGACTGGGCATCTTCCTGGCGAGGAAGCTGGTGGATGAGATGACCTACGAGCGTGTGGACGGACGCAACATTCTCCGGATGAAGAAGCGCTTCTGATCCGGCGCAGGATTAGGCATCGGCTGCCATTTCCTCCGTCCGGTGACATTGGAGCATAAAAAAACCGGCAGGCGTTATTGATCAACGTCTGCCGGTTGCACTGCCCTGCCCAGGGCGAAGTGCTCACCGCACCCCTGGATCCGGAGGCCCAGCGCTTCACGGTCCGCTTTCAGGATGACGGGAGCATGGCACTGGTCAATGCCGACGGCCTCTACCTGACCAGCGGGGCCAGGGGCGGAATGAGCCTTGAAAAGGAGCTGGCGGAGGACGGGCTGAGCCAGTGGACGCTCCGGAAGGCCTACGGC
>CAMVHE010000166.1 GCA_947167215.1 uncultured Clostridia bacterium | reverse complement strand
GTTTTCTTCATTAAAATAGGTGATTCGTTCCACGACAGCACGCAACTGTATCATGAATCAAATCACCTCACCTTTCCGAGATCACAAAGTGTTCAGAAAACGATCCAATGCGATGATGGCTTCGTCATCCGTTGCCCAACTTGTGACAAAACGGTATGCACACATGTCGTTCTCGAGGACTTCCCAGCGTTCAAAAACAAATTGTTCTGAAAGCCTTGCGGCCTGTTTTCTGCTCAAAACCACAAACTGCTGATTGGTCGGGGTTTCAAGAAAAAAGGGAATGCAGTGTTTATGGAAAACGGATTTCAGCTTCTCAGCAGCGTCGATTCCATGCTTTCCAATATCATGCATAAGCTGGCCGGAAAACAGGCTGTAGAACTGAATTCCCAATACGCGGCCTTTTGCCATCATTGCACCTTTTTGCTTGACCATGGTAATAAAACCGGCAGGAGTATTCTTTTTGGGGAAGACAACTGCTTCTCCGCATAAGAGGCCTGCTTTTGTGCCGCCGATGTAAAAAGCATCAGTAAGCTCGCACATATCTTCCAGAGAAATATCGTTTGCAGGACTTTCCAGCGCATAAATGAGCCTTGCGCCATCAATATACAGTGGAATATGGAAAGCGCGGCAAACATCATAAATGGATTTCATTTCGGAATAGGAATACAGAGTTCCATATTCTGTGGGCTGCGACAAATAGACCATTCCCGGCCATACCATGTGTTCATGTGTCGGATCATCAAAGAAACTTTCCAGATAAGACTGAACGCTAGGGGCGGAGATTTTCCCCTCGGTTGAAGGCAGGGGCAGTACTTTATGACCTGTCCATTCTATGGCGCCTGCTTCATGGACTGCAATATGGGCAGTAGAAGCGCATATAACACCCTGATACGGCCTGAGCATTGATGAGATAACAACGGCATTGGTCTGTGTCCCGCCAGCAAGAAAATACACTGTGGGATGATATTTGCCGCACGCGTTTGCGATCAGATCGGAAGCCTGCTGGCAGTAATGGTCCACCCCATATCCGGGAAGCTGTTCAAGATTTGTCTTGCACAGTGCTTCAAGAATGTCAGGGTGAGCACCCTCGCTGTAATCATTGGCGAATGAATACATGGGAAAACCTCCATTTATAGAGTGTCCTGAGAGTTAGCGATAATTCAAATACACTGAAAAAGTATAGCACGGATATTCAGAGGTGTGAAGAAAAAAGATGTATATGATTTGACACAATCTGGCAGGAAATATATACTTCGACAAAACGGGAGGGTGAACTTGATGGAACTGCTTTATGGTCCTGAAGCGATAAATAGGGCTGGAAATGCTCCATACTGATACAGCGAAAAGACAGATTTCTTAAAAGAGGAAATGCATTACCGGTCAGAACAGACACCTGCGTTTGTATTGGAGAACGATGAAATCCGTCCTTTCAGAATGTGTCTGAAGGATCGGATATGCAATCTGGTTCGTGTTGGCACCCGCCGTACGAGAATTGTGACAGGCGCTGCTCAGTGGCTGAATTCTTGTATGATTTAGGAAGATCATAGTGCTTGAAGGATAATGGTTTTCTTTTGGCATGATTAGGGAGATAGCACTGGACAGAGCAGAGTTGCAAATTGTATCGTTAAAGAGCCTTTACATTTGTGCATTGCCTGCCTGTCTCCAAAGATAATGAACTGCATTTTGTGTCAAAGCGACAAAAAGGCGTGACTGAAAATAATTCACGAGGAGCGATTTTATGAATCTGAATGATGCCAGCAAGGCTTGTCAGTCCATTATTGATAATATGAGCAGGGTTATGGTCTGCCGACAGGAAGTTCTTGTGAAGGTGATTACAGTACTTGCAGCAGGGGGACATGTTTTGCTTGAAGATGTTCCCGGGACGGGAAAAACCACGCTTGCAAAATCCCTGGCACAGAGTATTGACGGGGAATGCAGAAGGATACAATTCACACCGGATCTGCTTCCTTCAGATATTACCGGTATCAGCATTTATCGTCAGCATACTGAACAGTTCGAATTTGTGAAAGGTCCTGCCTTCTGCAATATTCTTCTGGCCGATGAGATCAATCGCGCAACACCAAGAACACAGTCTGCATTATTGGAATGCATGGAAGAAAAACAGATTTCGGAAAGGGGAATCACTTATCCGCTGCCTGTGCCTTTTTTGGTGATTGCGACCCAGAATCCGGTGGAGAGCCAGGGAACTTTCATGCTGCCGGAAGCGCAGATGGACCGGTTTATGATACGCTTATCCATAGGATATCCGTCCGTCGCAGATTCAAAAGAGCTGCTTGGGCGTTTTTTGCATGATGAACCGCTGGCCGGACTCAGAAGCGTTGTTTCACTGAATGATATTACAGAGATTCAGCAATTCTGCAGATTGTGCCATGTCACGGACGATCTTCTTCTTTATATCTCCGAGATACTGGAGAATGCGCGTAATCCTGAATATGTCAGACTGGGCCCATCGCCCCGGGCGGGCATTGCGCTTGCCAGGGCATGTCAGGCCTATGCTGTTATTCAAGGCCGCGATTATGTCATTCCTGATGATGTAAAATCACTGGCAGGACCTGTTCTCGCGCACCGTATCCTGATGCGTTCATTTACGGGTACACTCTCGGCTGAACAATGGATTGAAAAAGTACTGGAGAAATCGGCTGTACCGACGGAAAAGAGACTGTGAGGTCTGTGAAATGCAGATTTTGATCATTGTCATTGTTTTCCTTGCCTTAATGACAATTTATGGATCGTTTTTGACTGGAATCGGATATAAAAAGCTGAATCTGACCCGCTCATTTGCCAAGCATACTGTTTATGCCGGGACAGAATTTGAAATGATTGAGACGGTGGAAAATGATCACCTGCTGATTGTTCCGTGGCTCCGGGTCGAAACCCGGATGCCGTCAGCGCTTCAGTTTGGAAAATTGGAAAATCTTTCTATCCGCTCAGAAATGTACCACAGGAGTCTTTTCTCTCTTATGCCGTATCAGAAAATCATTCGCCGGCATCGGGTGAGAGCCTGCCGCCGCGGTATTTATCATGTTGGCCATGCGGCAATGACGTTTGGAGATATTACAGGATTATTCCGCAAAACCATTGAACTGGAAAACGAAGCCATGAGCCTTGTGGTATATCCTAAGCTGGTCCAGGAGGACAGAATACCACAGGCGGTACTGCAGAGGATTGGTGAATGGTCTTCCGCAAGGAGCATGTTATACGATCCATTCATGATACGGGGTATTCGGGATTATTTGCCCGGTGATTCTATTCGCGATATTCATTGGAACGCTACTGCCAAAAGTCAGTCGTTACAAGTAAAAGTGCATGAATGGAATCTTATTCCGCGCCTCCTTGTAGTTCTGAATGGGCAGACAAGGGAGGATCAGTGGGGTGAACTCATGGATTATGAGCAGGAAATTGTGGAAAGAGTAATATCTCTTGCGGCTTCCTGCTGCATTTTTGCCATGCGCCATGGGTTGGAAACAGGCTTTGCTGCGAATATGCCATTTGGTGATGCAGAAGGGGAAAATGCAGTGTTTCCTTTGTCTAAACCGGGAAATGAGGAAAACATTCTTTATGGATTTTCACGGCTTGTTGTGAAAAGAACCAAAAGATTTCCAACCTTTCTGAATGAGATTGATCTGCCGAATGATTGCTATGTTTTGATTGTATCATCGTACAACAGTCCGGAAATGCAGGCGCTCTGCTCAGAACTGAGTACACGGGGAATTCAGGTATCGTTATGTATTGCGGATGGTGAATGTGCATGAATGCTAAGAAAGGTTCTGGACAGCAGTGGCTTTATTTATTCTCGCTGAATCTTCGGACTATGTCTGTGTTTTTCGGAATCCATCTGCTCGTCTGTGCTTTGTTTCACCAGGATCGTGTTCTGCTTTCTTTTGTGGAAACAAGTATTTCCGGAATCGCATTTATAGTGACCTTTTATTCGCCCCAAAAGCGCAGAAATATCATTTTTCTGATGCTGACCGCTGGAATTATTCTTATTGAATGGTTGCTTCATAAAGCAAATTCCATATTGCTTTTTGGAATATCAGCTGCCCTTTCTTTACTGCAGGTCCTGCTTTCTGTTCGGATACGGAAGAAGGAAGCAGAGAGTGCTGTGACCACGCTGGGGTTCTGTCTTTTTCCGGTTATTCTTTTTCTCTATCAAAGGATTGCGCAGAATGATGCCGGCAGCACAGCAATTGTTACTGCATTTATTGTTTTTTCCTTCCTGACGTTATTCCGGATTAATAAGAACATACTATTGGAGGGAAGCGCGGATTCTTCAGAACTGCCGTTAAGGGTAAGCAGACAAAACAGAGTATATATTATACTTTTTTCACTTGTGGTGCTGCTTATCGCCAATATTGGCTGGGTTCGTGATCGCTTATATGACATATGGCATTTGATGAAAAAAGGATTCGCATGGATCGTGAATGTCATTCTGTCATTGTTCCCACAGCCTGAAGACACTGCTGCAGGATCAGCAGGACCCGGACAGATGATGGACCTGGGTGGCGCAGAAAGTGGTGAACCAAGCTGGCTTGCAGTTGCTCTGGAGAAAATCGTTACGTATTTCAGCTTGCTTGTCTTACTGGTGCTTCTGATTTGGGGAATTAAAAAAGCAGTCCAGTTTTTGCCTGTACTGCTCAGAAGAATCAATAAACTATTGCAGAGATTTAATGATGAACTTTCGAAAGACTATACGGATGAGATAATCAATACCCGTGAAAACAACAAATACAAGAGAGTAAGGCATACGCTTGGCACGAAACGAAGGAAGCGAAAACTGGACCATTCATCTCCGAATGCTTATGTTAGATCAGTCTATGGAAGAATGATGGATCAGCATCAGGAATGGGAAATGAATTCCACCGCACGGGAGAACCTGAGATCCGAATTGGCAGAAGTGTACGAGAAGGCGAGATACAGTTCTTACGATCTTACCCAGGACGAAGCTGACAGATTCTCAGAATTACAGACGTAAAGAGTATTTTTGCATACCATAAGGATCAGAATCCGGGAAAACTTCATGGAAAAACAGAATCATGCTTTTCAGCTGACTTATTGCCCGCATATCAGAAGAGCTGATTCTGACTTTGCCCTGCTGAATTCTGCTTTCAAGTTCCAGTATTTCATTGAGTGACAATTCCAATGATTCCGCTCTGTACGAGCTGGTTTTATCATGCATCTGAGAAAAAAGGTTCATAAGCTCTGTTATTCTTTTCAAACAAAAATGAAGTGTTTTCTCCGCTGCGGCAAGAATGCGGCCTGCGACAGAATAAGCTGAAGGCATGATTGCTGATTCCATAAACATTTACCTCATTTTGTTAAAGTACTTTGCCGATGATTCGAAAATCTGATTCTTCATATATATATTTAGGGGCATATGCGGGATTTAATGAACGGAGCATGATGGATGAAGGGGAGCCGGACTTCTGGCCGGATTGATCAGAGCTTGTGTGGAACTGCTTGACAAATCCTTCTCCGTCAAGAATAAACAAGCCGATTTCACCATCCCGCAGCTCGTGCGTCTGTTTAATAAAAACAAGTTCGCCATCCTGGAATCTGGGAGTCATACTGTCTCCTGCAATGTAAACGCCAAAATCTGCTTCACGGGGAATGTCGCTTTCTGGAATGTCAATATATTCAAAAGCGTCATCGCCGAGATACTGACCAGTACCTGCAGATGCCTTTAACATGCTGACGGGAAACGAGATGTAGTGTATCGGTGCAGGACTTTCCTGAAGGAGTTTTTCAGGCTGACGGGCATATTTCCCGGTAGATTCCAAATCAGATATGTAAGTCTTTACCTTTTGGATGCCTGCGGCATTTAGATGGAGAGCTATGCTGACAGAGGTATTGTCTGGATGAATGAGGGAATAAGGGTTGTCGATTCCCAGAATCTTGCACAGGGCCAGAAACTGATACGGATTAGGCATATTCGATCCCTGCTCCCATCGGCTGAGAGCTGCTATTCCGATCTCGACGCCGAACTGGCGAAGGGAGCAGACTACGTCGGATTGTTTGAGCCCCATCAGTTTTCTGGCTTTTTTAATTTCGGTTCCCAGGGTGTTTTTCTCTTT
>CAMVHE010000165.1 GCA_947167215.1 uncultured Clostridia bacterium | reverse complement strand
CAGATGATTCTGGCGGATGTCCGTATCACTGAAGTCCATCTTCGGCAGCCAGGCCGTTCCCCGGGCCGGCACGGAAAGGACGCTTTCCCCTTCCTGCAGCGTACGGGAAGCCGCATCGCTCAGCCACCAGTGCACGGTGCCGGTGACTGTCTCCCCGGTTTCATTGGCCACGCAGAGCCTGGCCGTGCTCACATTCGCTTCCGGCTCCCGCACGATGCTCTTTCCCTCCGAGGCATCGCTGACCTCTTCGCAGGAGATCATCACCGGCGCAAAGAAGCGCCGGGCCGCATAATGCAGCGCCTTCCAGCGGCCGTAATAGTCAATGGAGGACCAGGAGGCCACGGGCCAGATGTCGCTGAGCTGCCAGTAGATGGCACCCATGCATTCCCCGCGGTGGCGGCGCCAGTGTTCCACACCGTAACGGATCGCCGTTGCCTGGAGCATCTGGGAAGCATACAGAAGAACCTCAAAATGCTGCGGATACAGATAGGTATCCGAAAGGTAGCGCATGATCTTCCCGTTGGCACTCCGGTTGCGCTGGTGCATCTCCATCACTTCGGAGAAAATATTGCGGTCCTCCGGTTCCGTAAACGCGGATACCGTCTTGATGCCTGGGAAGGACTGGAAGCCGAACTCGGACACAAAGCGGAAAACATGACGGCGGTAATCCGCAAAGGGCTTTTCGCCGTGCCAGACATCCCAGTAATGGACATCCCCGCGGTACGGGTCATCCGGGTCATCAAAGGAACCGCCGGAGGAAGGCGAGGAAGGCCAGTAGAAGGTGTCTGGATCCTCCCTGCGGAGCACATGGGGCAGGATATGTTCAAAAATCCGGATATAGGCGGCTCTGGCGGCAGGGCCTCCCTCCCAGTCTCCCCTGCGCTCAAAGCTTTCCATCTCATTGTTTCCGCACCACAGCCCGAGGCAGGCATGGTGGCGGATTCTCCGGATGTTATCCACCGCTTCCCGGGTGATGCTCTCTTCAAAGGCATCGTCCAGCGGATAGTGGGCGCAGGCGAACATCATGTCCTGCCAGACCAGCAGTCCCAGCTCATCACAGGCATCAAAGAAATCGTCGCCGGGGTACATTCCGCCGCCCCATACGCGGATGCAGTTGAAATTGGCAAGCCGGCAGTCTTCGAGCAGCTTCCGGGTCCTTGCCGGGTTCATGCGGGAGAGCACATTGTCTTCCGGAATATAATCGGCACCCATGGCGAAAATGGCCACTCCGTTCACCCGGAAGGCAAAGCTTTCCCCGATTTCATCCTTCTCCCGGCAGACCTCCACGGTCCGCAGGCCGATCCTTCTGCACACCATGTCCTCCAGAGTATTTTCCGTCCGGAGGGCTACCTCCACCGTATACAGGTTCTGTGCTCCATAACCGTTCGGCCACCACAGCTGCGGATCCGGGATCCGGGTTTCCGTATCCGGCTGCAGCTCCATCCTGAAGCCCTGCGGCCCGGTCAGGCGGATGACCGGTGTGCCCTTCCCTTCCATCTCCGCATGGACCGACAGCCAGACGCTGCCGTCCCGGTGCTTCTGACGGATATGCACGTCCCGGATTCTTCCCTGCTGCACGCCCTGCAGGGAGATATCCCGGAAAATCCCCATATCCGGCAGTCTCGGGCCCCAGTCCCATCCGAACATGCAGTGGGGCTTGCGGAGGTGCGGAAACCCGCGCATGGCGTCTTCGGTGCCCCCGACGTGCCAGGCCCGGTCCGCTTCCCGGATTGCCCGGGTCGGGGAGCGGAAGCAGATGCGGAGGGTGTTTTCCCCTTCCTGCAGAAGGCTTCCCACCTCCCACTCATACGTCCTGTGAAAATTGTCCGCTTCCCCCACCGGAATATCATTGAGATAAACGGTGCAGAGGGTATCCAGTCCCTCACAGCGCAGGTAAACCGCCGCACAGGACAGCAGCTCCCCGTCGGCTTCAAAAGTCCGGGTGAAGGAATAATCGCGGTCCATTCTCCGGAGCGCGGACAGTTCATTCGTCCGGTAATAGGGATCTTCCATCTCCCCGGCATTCAGCAGAAAAGAATAGACGGAACCTGGAATCGTTCCGGAGACCGACATGCCGTCGCTGTCCTTCATTTCCCAGATGCCGTTCAGCTTCCTGATAATCATGATATTACTCCCGACTGCCCAAAGTTTGCAGGCTGTTTTCTCCTGCAGAGCTATCTTCCGTATTGTACCTTTTTATGCACCGGGATGCAAGAATGCGGTTTTCTTTCCCCGGATTCCCCGCAAAAAACGATTGCAAAAAGTCCCCCACTCGTGTATAGTTAGCTTATCATTTCGGAATCGCGAGATTTCCCATTTTTATTGAGGAGGAGCTTATGCTACTTAACGTCAAGGATGCCCGGACCCGCATGCTTGAAATAGATCGCACGCTTACACCGTTTGCCAAGGAGATCGAGCTGCGGCTTCAGCGCCGCAACGATACCCAGAACCGCGTCGCTCCGGAGATGGATATCGTTGACTTCGCCAACGGTCACCATTACTTTGGGTTCCATCGCACTGAAACCGGCTGGGTTTTCCGTGAATGGCTCCCCGGCGCCGATAAAGTCTGGCTGGTGGGCGATTTTAACGGATGGAACTACACCTCCCATCCCCTGACCCGCATCGACGGCGGTGTCTATGAAATCTACCTGGAAGGAAAGGATGCCCTCCGGCACGGACAGCATGTCTGCCTCTACGTCGGCCGTCTCGGCGCAGCCTTTGAGCGGATCCCCGCCTACATCCGTCACGTGGAGATGGACTATGAGCTGAAGCACCTGTGCGGCATCATCTGGGACCCCGAAGAGCCCTTCCCCTGGACGGACCAGGATGTTTTCGGGAAAAAGAACTACGGCGCCCCGCTGATTTATGAAGCCCATGTCGGCATGGCCCAGGAAAAGGAAGCCGTCGGAACGTACCGGGAGTTTGCCGATATCGTGCTGCCCCGCATTCAGAAGGATGGCTACAACACGGTTCAGCTCATGGCCATTCAGGAGCATCCCTACTATGCTTCCTTCGGCTATCAGGTCACCAATTTCTATGCCCCGTCTTTCTGGTTCGGAAATCCGGATGATCTGAAGTATCTGATCAACAAGGCCCACGGCATGGGAATCCAGGTGCTCCTCGATGTGGTGCACAGCCATGCCTGCCCCAATGAAGGCGAGGGCCTCAGCGGTCAGGACGGCACGGAAGCGCAGTACTTCCTGCCCGGCAACCGCGGATGGCATCAAGCCTGGGGCACGCGCCTCTTCGATTACGGCAAGACCGAAGTGCTCCATTTCCTCCTTTCCAACCTCAAGTACTGGCAGGAGGAGTTCCATTTCGACGGTTTCCGCTTCGACGGCGTCACCTCCATGTGCTATGAGAACCACGGCCTGGGAGAAGCCTTCTCCCATTACGACCTGTACTTCGGCCTCAACACCAACGTGGACGCACTGGTCTATCTGATGCTGGCCAACGAGGTGATCCACAGCACCAACCCCTATGCGGTCACCATTGCCGAGGACATGAGCGGCTATCCGGGAATGTGTCTGCCCGTAACCAGCGGCGGCATCGGCTTTGACTACCGTCTCGATATGGGACTGCCGGATATGTGGATCAAGCTGATCAAGGAGCAGAAGGTCGAAGACTGGGATGTGGGCCATATCATCTATGAGCTCTCCCAGGGCCGTCCCATGGAAAAGAGCGTCGCCTATGCCGAAAGCCATGACCAGGCGCTGGTGGGCGACAAGACCATCATCTTCCGGCTGGCCGATGCTGAAATGTACGAGGGCATGAACCGGGCATACCATTCCCTGTCCATGGACCTGGCCATCGACATGCACAAGCTGATCCGGTTCGTCACCCTTGCCCTGGCGCCCAACGGGTACCTCAACTTCATGGGCAACGAATTCGGGCATCCGGAATGGATCGACTTCCCCCGGGAAGGAAACGGCTGGTCCCACAAGTATGCCAGAAGGCAGTGGTCCCTGGTGACGGATCACTTCTGCAAGTATGAATTCCTCAATAATTTCGACAACGGAATGATCCGGATTGCAAGGGAATACCAGCTGCTCTACGAGCATAAGCCCCAGATCCTCTATGCCGATTACAAGGCCCACGTTTTCTCCTTCTATCGGGCCGGACTCATTTTCGCCTTCAATTTCCATCCTACGGATGGCTGCAAGGATCACTTTATTGACACGCATCTTACCGGCGACGGCAGATACCGCGTCATCTTCTCCAGCGATGATGCCGATTTCGGCGGCATGGACCGCATTGACAAGACACTGGTTTACGAAACCCAAACGGCAAAAGACGGAAAACATGGATTTAAATTCTATCTCCCCTGCCGCACCGCAGCCGTGCTGGAACGACTGGAAGACTAATTATCAGGAGCGGTTTACCGCTCCTTTTTTTGAAAGGACGGATACATATGGAGAAATGGGTACAGGCCCGTTATCTGGGACCGCAATACCTGGGTGAAGGGCATACAAAAGCAACCTGCTGTGAGAAGCACCTCGCGCTCTCCCAGAGAGCGGCAGCTGCCGGCATGGTTCTGCTGAAGAATGAGCGGCATGCGCTTCCCCTGTCCCCGGAGGAACCGCTGGTTTTCTTCGGCAAGGCAAGCGTCGACTATGTCAAGGGCGGCGGCGGCAGCGGCGATGTCTTTACCGGTGCGATTGATGACATCATCGGGGCCTTCGGCGCCCGCGGCAATGCCCGCTTTTTCCAGGACACCATCTCCTTTTATGATGATTATGTGAAAAAGCAGTTGGCCTCGGGATACCTTCCCGGGATGATGCCGGAACCGGAGCTTCCTGCCGGCATGATGGAAAAGGCTGCAGCCTTCGGCGGGACCGCCGTTCTTTCCTTCAGCAGGTTCTCCGGCGAAGGATGGGACCGGGGCTCCTCTGCAGAGCATGCCCAGGATTCCGGCGACATCGTACGCCTGGCCGGTGAGCTTTTCCCCCGCGGTGACTTTTACCTCTCCGATCCGGAAAAAGCCCTGCTGAATGCGGTATGCAAAAACTTCGGGAAGGTCATTGTGCTTCTCAATGTCGGAGGCATGATGGAGACCGCCTGCTTCAAGGAGAACCCCTCCGTTTCCGCCGTTCTTCTGACCTGGCAGGGCGGTATACACGGCTGCCGAGCCGCCAGAGACATTCTCCTCGGAACGGTTTCTCCCTCCGGGCACCTTCCGGATACCTTTGCCAGGGACCTGGCCGACTATCCCGGCGTAAGCAGCTTTTTCGATTCCGACGATTACGTGGAATATGAAGAAGATATCTACGTGGGCTACCGGTACTTTGAGACCATTCCCGGTGCCCGGGAGCGCGTGGTCTATCCTTTCGGATACGGCCTTTCCTATGCTTCCTTCTCCCTCTGCGATCTGCGGCTCGCCGAAAACGGCGGAACTTTTGCAGCGGAAGGAACCGTGGTCCATACCGGCGGCTCCCCGGCCCCCGCAGTGGTCCAGCTGTATGTGCGCTGTCCCCAGGGAAAGCTGGGAAAACCGCTGGCGCAGCTGGTCGGCTATGCCAGAACCCGGGTGCTCTGTCCGGACGATTCTTCCGATGCCTTCTCTATCTCCTTCTCGCTCCGGGATTTCGCATCCTATGACGATACCGGGAAAGTGCACGCATCCAGCTGGGTGCTGGAAAAGGGAACCTATGAATTCCTGATCGGCTGGAACGTTCAGGATACGCAGCCCCTTGCCTCCTACACGGTGCCGGAAGACCGCATTCTGGAAGAGCTTGCTCCCCGCCTTGTGCCTTCCCGGCTCCGGCGCAGGCTCTGCAGCGACGGTTCCTTCGAACCGCTGCCCTGCAGGATCCCCGATCCGGACCCCTGTGTTCTGCCCCGCCAGAACATTGCCGAAATGGAAGGCCGCTATCCCGGCGAGCCCGGATATCCGGCCCTCACCCACGCGGAGCGCGCGGCGCTTCCGAAGCTCGAAGCGGTTGCCGACGGAAGCCTTTCCCTGGATGCATTTATCCACGCCCTTCCCGAAGAAGCGCTTCTTTCCCTGCTGGGCGGTCAGCCCAATACCGGCATTGCAAATACCTTCGGCTTCGGAAACCTTCCCCAGTACGGCGTACCCAACTGCATGACGGCAGACGGTCCCGCGGGAATCCGCTTTGATCCCCGCTTTGAAACGCCCACCACCGCTTTCCCCTGTGCAACGCTCCTGGCATCCACCTTTGACCGGGACCTGCTTCGGGAAATCGGAAAGGCAGGTGCCCTGGAAGCCCGGGAAAACCATATCACCACCTGGCTCACCCCGGGAGTCTGCATCCACCGCAACCCCCTCTGCGGCCGAAATTTCGAGTATTACCCCGAAGACCCGCTGCTGACAGCGCAGCAGGCAGGCGCCGTCATACAGGGCATTCAGTGCAGGGGCGTTGTATGCAATCCGAAGCA
>CAMVHE010000164.1 GCA_947167215.1 uncultured Clostridia bacterium | reverse complement strand
GCAATTCCTCCCACGACCTATAGAGGTCGGGGTCTCCTTGCTTACGATTGATGAAATGAAAAACGGAAAGGAATAGTGGAGTATATGCAGGAAACTACAAAAAAGACGACACTGCAGCGTTCACTGAACCCCATGAATGTCTGGGCAATTGCCTTCGGATGTGTTATCGGATGGGGCAGCTTTGTAAATCCGGGCAAGAAGTTTCTGCCGAATTCCGGTGTGGCCGGTACGGCGATTGCCATGATCCTCGGCGCTCTGGTGATGATCATCATCGCTTTTTCCTATGCCTATATGGTGCCGAAATATCCGGAGGCTGGCGGAGAATTCACTTTTACCAAAAAGTGTTTTGGAAAGAATAATGCTTTCCTGTGCGGATGGTTCCTGGTTGCGGCCTATCTTACGAATGTCCCGATGAACAGCACCGCTATCGGTCTGATTGTTGACGGTATAGACGGAACAGCGGATATACTGAAATTCGGTTTCCATTACTCCGTTGCAGGTTTTGAAATCTACATGGGGGAAATGATGCTGGCAATGGGCATCCTGATCCTCTTTGGCTGGCTCAATATCATCGGCGTACAGAAAGCTGCGTTTGTTCAGACCGTCCTTTCCACACTTCTGGTGATCTGTGCTGTCACGCTGTGCATTACCGGACTGATCAGTGCCAAGGCGACCGGAATCAACATGCAGCCGATTTGGGGCTTTGATAAAGCAGCTGCGATGGCAGCTGGGGCGACAACGGAAAATATCGGGGAGTTTGCGCATACCGGAACAGCAGGGATCGTGAGTGCCATCTTGGCAACATTCGCAATTGCACCCTGGGCATACGTCGGCTTCGATGCGATTCCGCAGGCTGCAGAGGAGTTTAACTTCAGCTTTCGGAAAGTCTCCTTCATTATGGTCATTGCCATTGTCTTTGGCTGTTTTGTGTATACCAGCAACAATACGGTTGCAGCGGCTGCACTTGCCAATTGGCCGGACCGTGTCATGGCCGGTGAATGGGTCGTACTGGTTGCAGCAGAGGAGCTGTTGGGGGGCTTTGGCAAGGTGTTGATCGGTGTCGGAGTCAGCTGTGCTGTTCTGTCCGGCATCATGGGCTTCTACCTTGCATCCAGCCGCCTCATGTACTCCATGGCCCGTGAAGGGTATCTGCCGAAGTGGTTCGGGAGAATTAACCAGAAATATGGTACGCCTCAGAACGCAATGATCTTCTGTGTGCTTGTGAGCCTGTCCGGTCCGATTCTCGGCCGTGAAGCCCTGGGCTGGTTTGTGGATATGTGCGCCATTGGAGCATCCATCGGTTATTTCTTCACTGCTGCTTCCACACTGGTGACGATGAAGCGTGACGGGGATGGTACTCCGTTCCTGAAGATCATGGCAATTATCGGCGTGATTTTCAGCGTGGCATTTATGGTTCTCCAGCTGATCCCGATTCCCGGACTCTCCGGGGTGCATTTCGGTAACGAAAGCTATATCCTTCTTGTTGTCTGGATTGTCCTCGGCCTGATCTTTTACTTCAGGGAACGCAGGTTCTTTACAAGTGCAGAGTGAATATCCCGGCTTCTCCCTCAAAAGGAGAAGCCGCTTTTTTGATAACAGACGGGCTGAGAAATGTGGTATACTGCAGAATAAACATGTAAGCGAGAAGCCTGCCCGGGAAGGTTACTCTCCTGCAGCGCCCAAAGAGCAGGAAAAACATTCCAGTGCCGGAAAGGAGACTCGTTTTCCGGCCGGGGAGGCCCGGAACCAGAGAAGGAAAGAAAAACCGGAAGAAGGCTTCAATGAGTAAATAGAGGAATACAGAAAGATGACTGCAGAAGAATTATGGAAGAAATCCGGTCTTTCCGGATCGTATGATGCCTGGGCTTTCGGAGAAGCTGCAGACAGGCTGGCAGAACTGGTGGTACAGGGCGTAAAAACGGCAACCTGTTCCGCATATGACCTGTATGAAATTGAACATGAATCGTTACCTCACGCGGGGGAATACAGTATTATTCTGAATTCGGAAGAGGAAGCAGTGTGTATCATAAAAACTCAGAAAGTATATGTTACCGAATTCAACAGGGTTTCAGAAGAACATGCCTGCAAAGAAGGAGAGGGCGACAGGTCCCTGGAATACTGGAGAAAGGTACACAAAGCCTTCCTGATCCGGGAACTTGCATCGGTGAATCTGCCCTTTCAGGAGAATACCAAGGTCGTCTGTGAAGAATTTGAGGTGGTTTACAAATAATCGGAGGTTTTCCGGGCGGGAAAGCGGTCCTCTGCTTTCCACAGTATGAAATGTCCTGCTCTTCCGCCATCATTCCATAACACAGGCCATGATGATGTTGCCGGTTTCCTTATCAGGAATACAGTGTGCAGCGGCATAGGGGAATTCAATGGCGTCTGTGTTATCTGCTAACCGCCGTTTTCAGTTTGGCATCTCAGGCCGGGCTTCCCCAGGCCGTTTTTCATCCCTCAGGCAGCTTCGGCTGCCTATTTTTTTGCACTGCTGCTTCTGATGACGCCGGTTTTCCGGTTCCCACTGTTCCGATCCTGTTTCTGCGTTCTTCCATTGGTATTTCCATCTAATTCAGGAAAGAGGGAAGCATTTTTTCAGAGCTGAACAGGCTGTAGTTCCGATGAAAAAAACTTGAAGATTCCCGTTTTTTGACATAATTTAGCCACAATTCGAAAGTATAATATGCGTCATCTTTCAGATAAGGAGTTGCCAAGATGAGCGATAAAAAGCAAAAAAACAAAAAGCGGAATAAACGTCTTTGCAAATTACTGAAGGGAATCCTGGCGCTGATTCTGATTTGCGTGGCCGGTCTTTTTGCATATCGCACTTATCTGCGGTCGAATGCATCGGACTCTGCAAGTTCGGAGACGATGGCGGTTGCCACAGTGATGCGTGGACCTTTGTCTGCCACGGTGTACGGTACTGGAACCACTTCCGCAGCCAGCCAGCCGGAGGTTTTTGCCGGTGTTGACGGAAAGCTGACAGAGCTTCGTGTTAGTATCGGGGATGAAGTGACAAAAGGGCAGATTCTGGCCGTGCTGATGAACGATGAGATTGATGATACAATCACAGACCTTGAGTTTTCTCTCTGGGATCTGGATGATACCATTACGGGCACCGCAGCCGGTTCCAAGCTGACGACCATTGAGGTACCGGTGGCAGGAGTGCTGAAAGCGATCTACGCGCAGCCGGGAGATGACGCATTGGCCATCTTCCGGAGGTTTGGAGCGCTTGCGGTCATTTCCACGGACGGGCGCATGAAGGTCACGCTGAATGAAGTGGACGTGAACCTGGGCATTCGGGAAAATGACCGTCTCCTGGTAACCGGACCGGACTATCAGCTGCAGGGAACCGTGACAGAAGTCAGCAAGCAGGGAACCAGTATCACGGTGACCGTGTTTGACAATAAGAATGACGGAGTCGCAGGAACCAAAACGGTTCCGATTGCTATGAATGATGCGGTCACGGTGACCACCTCGGAAGGCACCACGGTGGGAAACGGTGTTCTGGTTCCCAATAAGCCCATGTCGGTTTCTTCCTACGGCGGGACCATCAGCAAGGTCCATTACCAGATGGGGGATACAGTCAAGCGGGGCGTTGCGATGTTTACCATGACCAATTCGCCGCTCAACCTGAAAGTGGAAAACCTGCGCCTGCAGCGGGAAGCGGCCATGAAGGAGCTGGAGGAAGCCAAGGACCAGCGGGAAAGCCTCATCGTACTTGCACCCTGTGACGGCATAATTGCCACGCTGGATGCTGCTGTGGGAAATGACCTGACCAAGGGGGATAAGATCCTCAGCATTCTGGAAGGGGAGGACATGAAGCTCACCATTGCCGTGGATGAGCTGGATGTGGTTTCCGTGGAGCCTGGACAGATGGTGCGGATTACCGTAGATGCGCTCAGTGAAGCTGTGCTCACCGGCGTGGTAGACAAGGTGGCACCCGTAGGAAGCGGTTCCGGCGGTGTCACTACCTATGATGTTGCCCTGAGCTTTGACGCTGCCGGAACGGGAGTCCGTTCCGGAATGAATGCTACCAGCGAGATCATTGTGGCTGAAAAGGAAGATGCGCTGTATATTCCTGTGGAGGCGCTGATGATCATGAACAACGAAACGTATGTCATGGTGGCAGATGCAGATGCTGCAGCGGTTCCTTCTGGCATGATCGGACAGGAAAATCAGGAAAGAAAAACTACCCGGGAAAATGCATCCGGAGAATCGGAAGGCAAGGCTCCGGGCAGACAGGGAACGGGCAGTGCCGGGGAGGGCACCCGTCCGTCGGGAGGAACGCGCCCGGAGGGTGCAGTCCGCTCTTCGTCCGAAAGCACGGAACGCAGCAGCAGGAATCAGCAGGCATCGACGGAAGAAAGCGGTATCCTTGCCTGGCTGAAATCCATTCCGGCAAAAATCCATGACTGGGTGTATGCCGGCATCCCCCAGGAAGAAAGTGTGGTGACGGGAAGCCTGGTGAAGGTGACCACCGGCCTTCAGAACGATGAATCCGTGGAGATTGTCGAAGGGCTGAAGGAAGGACAGCAGGTGCTTTATACCTTTTCCGAAACCGGCACGAACAGCCGAAATTCCAGCCGGCAGAATAGCGGCGGAATGATGATGAATATGCGGTTCTGAGGAGGAAAGCATGATTGAGATGGAAGGTGTCCGCAGAATCTATTCCATGGGGGAGGAAACCCTTGCTGCCCTCGATGGGGTGAATCTGCATATTGCACCCAGGGAATTTGTCTCCATTATCGGCCCCTCCGGTTCAGGAAAATCCACGCTGATGAATATCATCGGCTGCCTGGATGTGGCGGATGAAGGAATTTACCGGCTGGACGGCCAGGCGATTGAGGATTATTCCGAGGATGAGCTGGCGGAAATCCGGAACAGGAAGATCGGCTTTATCTTCCAACAGTTCAACCTGCTTCCCAGGCTGACGGCCAGGGAGAATGTGGAACTGCCATTAATCTATCAGGGAATGCCTGCCGGTAAACGGCGCCGCAGGAGCCAGGAAGTCCTGGAAAGGGTGGGGCTGGCGGACCGGATGAACCATAAGCCCACCGAGCTTTCGGGCGGCCAGCAGCAGCGGGTGGCCATTGCAAGAGCGCTGGCAGGAAATCCTTCCCTGCTGCTGGCGGATGAGCCCACCGGCAACCTGGATTCCAGAACGGGAGCCAGCGTGATGAAACTGTTTCATGAACTCCATCAGGCAGGCAATACCATCGTGCTGATTACCCATGACGCAAAGATTGCGGCGGAGACTCCCCGCTCAATCCACATCCACGATGGAAAAATCCGGGAGATGCTGAGCGAGAGTGAGGTGATTGTCTGATGCAGAGCATCCGCATGGCTTTCAAGGCAATCATCGACAATAAGGGAAGGTCCTTCCTGACCATGCTGGGGGTCATTATCGGCGTCATGAGCGTGACGGTGCTCATGGCCATCGGCCAGGGGACCACGGCTTCCATTTCGGCCTCGATTTCCGCCATGGGTACCAACCTGCTGACGGTGAATATCCAGACACGCCGCCCCGGCATGAACCGCGGCGGGCAGCAGAGCAGCAGTTCCAAAGGAACCGTGATCCTTAAAATGGACGAAATCCTCGCGCTGGAAGAAGAGGAATCCATCCTGTACGTGTCGCCCACCGTAAACGGCAGCCTGACGGTCAAGGCGGGCAGCACGAATACCAGTGCCACCGTAATGGGAGTCCTGCCTTCCTATGCCTATATTGTCAATCAGAAGGTGGCGGAGGGAAGGTACCTGGTGGACGCGGACGTGGACCACCGCAGCGCGGTGTGCGTGATCGGTCCGGAACTGGCAGAGGACCTTTTCGGAACCAGCAGCGTGGTAGGCAATACGCTCCATGTGGACGGCAGACAGTTCCGCGTGGTGGGCGTGCTGGAAAGCAAGGGGACCTCCATGGGCAGCAGCTCGGATAATATCCTGATCCTGCCCTTCACCCTTGCCCAGCGGATGCTGGCTTCCACCACCATTTCCTCGATTTACGTTTCCGCCGTGGATGCGTCCAGCGTGGATGCGGCGCAGACCGCGGTCGAAAACTTCCTATATATGAAGTATCAGAATACCAGCAACTATAATGTGATGAACCAGACCCAGATGCTGAGCACCATCAATGAAACCACCGGCACCCTCAGCATGATGCTGGGCGGGATTGCGGGCATTTCCCTGCTGGTGGGCGGCATCGGAATCATGAACATCATGCTGGTGAGCGTGACGGAGAGGACCCGGGAGATCGGCATCCGCAAGGCCATCGGCGCAAAGCGCAGGAACATCCTGACCCAGTTTCTGGTGGAATCCGTTGTCATTTCCGGTCTGGGAGGCCTGCTGGGGCTGCTGCTGGGCATCCTGCTGATGCAGTTCCTTTCCAGCGTCATGGGAATGACCCTGATCATGAATCCCGCCGTGGCGGAACTGGCCATTGTCTTTTCCATGACCATCGGGGTGGTGTTCGGACTGTATCCCGCCAATAAGGCATCCAAACTGAGACCGATTGAGGCATTGCATTATGAATAAGAAAATGCTGGGGGTCCTGGCGGTCCTTTTCCTGGGGA
>CAMVHE010000163.1 GCA_947167215.1 uncultured Clostridia bacterium | reverse complement strand
ACGTTGTCACTCCAGTCACCGCCACCCATTTCGCGGGTGATTTGTTCGTGCGTCTTGATGCCGTGGGTGATCTGGATCACAGCAGCGTTACTTTCCTTCAACGGGTCAATCTGTCCCTGAATCGGGCCAATCCAGCGTGTCCCGCACCATGCTTCACGGACCAGCGGGTCAACAAAAAAGCCAGGAGCCTGTATACGGCCTCTGGCAACCGCTTCCGCTAACCAAATCTCATAGATAGGCTGGCAGAAATCGTCCACGAACCACTGTCGGTACATTTTGAAATTTTCCCAGGCTTCCAGCAACGCGGCACGGCTTGCGGAATAGCTGCTGTTGAACTCTTTCAACAGAACTTCATACGGAATTCCCAAAGCGGAACCGACCAGGCGGCAGACCGCTTTCAGGAAGTTATCAAAGCCGGCTGTCGGAATGTTCGGATTCCCAAACACGACCTTTTCGTTTTCACTCAGCACATTGACTGTTCCGGGTCCCATTTCGTATTCGTTTGCGCTTGCAGACATATTCGTTTCCGGATTCTCGCCGGGAATCGGTGCAACATCTCCCGCGCCGACTTCGTTGAATGGAATATCGGCAGGATTGGTGATAGTTTCAATCCATGCAGTAAAGAAGGACTGTACCAGCGCCGCCATCAGTTCTGATTCCGTATACCGTCGAATCTGCAGAAGCGGCTCGATTACCTTGGCCAGATATGGGACACCTCTGTACTGATCCGGCCGTTCCGCATTCATGATGTGCAGGATGTTTGGCAACCCGGTTTTTTCCCCATATGCGGGAACTCTTGTCCACTTGACTTCCTTGTCAGTTAATATTTCAAAGGGATAGGTGTTGCAGATGTAATAAGCTACCACGCGCCCATTTTCATCTACTTCCACACCATCATGGATGAGGTTCCCGTTGTCCGCTTTTCCTTCCGTTGCCCCGATCAGGTAACTGCCTGTCCGTACACTATCCGGAGTACTGATGCGGTCAGCCTCAATCAGATGGATGCGCAGCGAATAGGGATTCAACGGTGTAGGATCATACCGCTTGATCAGGGCGAACACATCGCCGCTCATCAGCCAGCTGACCAGTGCCAGCTGCTGCAGTTCCGGAAAGTTGGACAGCCCCAGGGCATCACAGTTCTGTTTTTTGTTTGCCCAGAGTCTGAACTCCATTTCCGTTTTTTTCCGCCAGGATGTTGCGGTATCTGGCGTCATTCCCAAAACATCAATATCCGGGCTGGCCTGCATGGTAAGTCCTACACCGACAACCTTCGTGCGGTTTGTGTCGATGGCGGAGGTGGCAACAGGCGCAGCCATATACAACATTCGCGACCGCTGACGTAGCGTCATGTTGTTCATATCGATGTCCATCAGCGGGGACAGGCTGACAGCCCTAAAACCACGGATAGCACGTTTTACAAGGCTGGCCCCGGCATCACTGTACCCGGATGCCTGCGGACGGCTTCTGTTTCGGTTTCGCATTCTTTTGTTCATATTTACGCCTCCAAATTAAAGGGCGACAGCACCTGAAAGGAGCAAAGATGCTGCCGCTGTGGTAAGCTCCTAAAGAAGCATGTACCCATTACCAGTCCCTGGGAAGGATTCCGAAAGCTTTCCTTGCCTTGCCACCTTCCAACTGGGCTTCCAGTTCGTCCACTTCCTCTTCCATTTTTCTGATTTCATCTGCCAGGTCAGAAATGTCAAACCGTGTCAGCTCCCGGTTATGGATGCGGTAAGACTTCGCACCGCCCTTTACCAGAGCCGTGTAAGCAGCCCGCAATTCGTCCAGCGTTTCCTGACGGAATATTAATCGCTTTTGGATCTCTGTTTTTTTTGTCGCCATATCTTTCACCAATCCTCATAATATTTTGATATGTTGTTCCGCTTTGGTTTGCTCTGCTTTTTCGGCTGTGCCTGGGCAACAGGTGTCTGCTGCGGCACTGCGATTCCCCTTGACATTTTAATTTTGCGTTCGATGGCATCAAGATTCGGATTCATCGCCCGGAATGCGGCCAGCGCATAATTTCGGCAGTCAAGTGCCTCATTGCGTTCATGCCCCGGTATGATTTCCCATTGCCATGGCTGTTTGAGTCCGGCCTTGTAGACCAGGTGTTCTGACAGCAGCCCTTTGAAAAAAGCTGCCCCGTAATCATCACGCTTCGGGAAATGACAATACTTGCTTCCGGGAGTCTGCACCAGCAGGTTGTCCATGATGCTCTGCTTTCCGGAATCGACACCAATCTGATACTGCCAGCAGTTCCCAACCGTCCTGCCGTTTATCACGATACGCATCTTCTTTGGCGGAGCAGTAAAAGGTTTGTCTGGGCCTGGCAAGCCTTTGATGGCAAATACTTTTTTCCCTATACGCCGGTTGCATTCCGTTCGCACGTCCTGCGTGAAGTGACCGCCCTCATCAACAAAGGAAAGGGAAACGCGCAGGCCCAGCCCGTCCGCAAAGTGGAAAACCCTGTCAAAGACTTGTTCGTCCAGCCGTTTCCATGTTTCGCGTTCATCTGGTACGCCCATGATGATTCCTTTTTCAATACCCCACGTTTCGCCAAAATGGCCATGGCCGACAACCTCATATTCCATACGGTTGTCCTGCGTATCAACGCCGGCGGTCAGACAGAGAACTCCTTCCGGCAGTTCCGCATTGTATTCCTCGCGTCTTGCCATAAGGGAATCTTCATCCTGAATGTCGCCCCGGTCTTCCCAAAGTTCACCGAAGGAAGTGTTATACACGACCTGCAGTTTCTTTGTGTCGCCGATGGCCTTCAGATATTCCAGTATGATAGATGGCCATGTGGCCCAGGCGGAAACAAAAGCGTTCAACCAAAAAGACCGCACACCGTGTTCGATGGCGGAAGGGTTTTCTGCTTCCCACCTGGCAGGCTGGCGCTTCAATTCCATCTCGCTGCCGATGTATCCGCAACCGGGACAGATGTGATAAACGCTTGTGACCTTGTATGTTTTCTTGCCGGCCACAACGTTCATTTCGTATTCGTACCGGATATCTGCAAACTTTATCTCGAAGTATTCACCGCAGTGAGGGCAGCGGCTTTTCCAGCGCTCCATGGTGCCTTCGGAGTAGGAAGCCTCTATTGCGCTCCACCCCTTGATGGTCGGTGTACTTACTTCAACAGCCTTCGCGTTATAAAATGTCCGCTGCCGTGCCATGGCCAGCCCCCAGGGATCGCCTTCGTTGCCGGCTGATGTTGCCCAGCGGTCACGTTCGTCACCGAACACATACCGGATTGGTTTTGATGCCAGAGAATGTGCTTCGGTAGAACCGCACATGGTCAGGATGCCACCGGGGTATGTCTTCTGCAGGATGGTGTTGCCTGTATCCCGGCTTTTCGGGGAGACAACTTTTTCCGCCAGTGTGGGGCAGTCACGTATCATCGGTGCGATACGGAGCTTGGAGTATTCTTTGGCATCAATGGTCGTGGGATGTACAAAAAGAATACTGCCGGGGTCTTCATCAATGATGTACCCGATAGTATTGTTTATGAACTCCGACTTGCCGACCTGCGAAGCGGCCACCATGACAATGCGTCGCACCTTCGGATCCGTGAAAGCGTCCATCGGTTCCCGCAGGTATGGTGTCCGGGAAGTTCGCCACGGCCCAGGTTCAGCTGACGATTCGGAAGACAGCCTGCGCTTTTTTTCTGCCCACTCGGAAACCGTCAAATCGTCTGGCGGTTTCAAGCCAGTCAGCACTTTGGCCAGTACAGCATTTAGGCGTTTGATATCCTTTTTACGTTGCTCAGCCTTTTTCCGCCGTTCTGCTTCCTTCCGTTCTTTATCAGTCTTCTGTGATGTCATCCTTTTTCTCCCAACGCTGGCGCTCCCTCACACGTTCGGCATATTTATCCGGATCGTAGCGGTAACGCATCATGTCTTCCATCATCAGATGTGTTTCTTTCCGGATGATTTCTGCGGCCTCGGCAGCGTTCGCGGCTTCGGCAACATCAACAGCGATTCGACCAGGCAGGGCAATGAGATGAGAACGCAGCGTGAAAATCAAATCTTCTGTCATGTTTGCCACATCTTCAGAACGATGTAGCTTTCCACGAAGTTCCTCGACTTCCAAACCTGCCTTGATGGCTTTGCTTTGCTTCAGCGAAACTTCCGCGCTTATTCTTTTTTTGTCCTGTTCCTTTTCTTCATCATTCGGCTGATTGTTGGCTTTGGAAAAAATAGTTTGATATCTCTGCACCGAATCAGCCAGGTTGAATTTTCCGGAACTGCTTTTTATCAGCTGACCATCTTCAGAAAGCTGGCGGATCCGCCTTGCAGTTATACCCAAAACACAGGCCAATTCTGTAGGAGTAACCTCTGTTTCGGATGTAATTTTCAGTATTTTTTCCATATTTTTTTTGCTCCTTTTTTGCTTTACATGCGGAACGGAAATGCCCTGTTTTTCGCATTACTGACTACGCGAAAACTGGGCCTCGCAAGCCATGCTCGGGCTGGGTAGGGGCCGTCACAGTACCTTGGGAGGCTGTGGATAACTCAGTCCGGCCATAAGAAAAGGAGACCTCCTTTCGGAAGTCTCCCGTTCGGTATTCTTTTTACAGCAGGTCTACCAAGATGCCCAGCTCATGTTCCAGTCTGTCCAGCTCCTGCCGGATGCATTTCATTCTGAATCCGTTCCGGCATTGCCGTCCTTCTCGTTGCAGTTGGTTGATTTCTTCCTTGCGCCGCTTGATGATGTCCTCGGCGTCTTCGTCCCATTCCATCACTTTGGCGTAGTCCTTTTCGAAGCGTGTCTTTGCTTTTTCCTTCCGTGCTTTCTCATCCCCGTAAAGGATGAAGTTCACGTATTCGCTTTTGTTCTCCTCGATGAAGATGACCATATCGTACAAATGCATGCTGAGGCCGATGCGTTGTACCATGGCGGTGTCAAACATGTTTGTCTTGCCCGTGTCCCTTACCTTGAGAATCTGTTCTCTTACCTTATCGTTCATCGCTGCACACCTCCTGTCCTGCCATTAACTTGGTATAGACGTTTGTGTAGCGTTCCCGTTCGCTCCCGTCAGAGCCGCACATTGCTTGGAAGAAGTAGGACTTGGCGTCTTTAGCATCTTCCCAAAGTTGCTCCTCTTTGTAGCAAATCGTCCTGACCGGGCGCAGCTTCCGCACCGTGTCAATCAGGTACAGCACGTTCAGGCTTGAGCCGCTGTCCCAATGGACCAGCAGGCTCCCCATGTCATCTACGCCGACGACCGTTCCCCTTGTGCCCGGAGGCGGGGCCTGCTGGTCATCCATGCTGACCAGCTCGACCCGCGTCCCCTTCGGATATTCCTGTTTGAGTTCCTCTACAATTCCCTTGCTTACCGTAATCATCTCAGGCCACGCTTTCCGCCGCTTCGGCTTCTTTCTTTTCCGTTGTGCGGAATGCGCTGGATCCTTCCAGTCTCTTGAGCAGCTGCTTGCGGGTCTCTTTGTATTCCGTTCCGATGAATCCGAGTCTCAGCAGGAAACACCGGAAGGCGTATTTGTCGTTGGGAACTTCCTTTTCTTTCGCGGTGATCCGCTTCGCGTTTTTGGCCATCCGGCAAATCGCTGTGATGAACCGCATGACCGTCAGGCTTTCGTTTGCGCCGAGCATCCGCTTGAACCAAGGGAAGGCCACCCGGTCTTCCGTGAGGATTACCGTGGGGTCTGCCGCGTCCAGGGCCTTTTTAATCAGGCCTGCTTTGCTGGCCAGAATCTTTTCGAGGTTTTCGATTTGGGCGTCTGTGAAATCTGCTCTCGGCATCGTGAGGGTCCAGGAATCCATCGTCATTTCTTCGGTCGCTTCCTGCTCCGGTTCCGCCGTCTTGGTTTCGGGCATCTCGATTTCAAAACCCCGGTTCTTGAGTTCCGACGCCAAGGTGTGAATCCCGGCTTCGTCTTCCGTTGTGATGCTGCCGTCGCGTTCCACCTTGTAGGCGCCAACCGTGTAGGTGAATCCCGGCGCTCCGTTGTACTTCGCGGTCTGTCCGGTAATCTCGGCGATGGCCTTTACTAAGTTCTTTCTGTCCTTGCCCTGTGCGTTTGTCTTTGCGTTCATCTTTGTGAACCTCCTTCTTTTTTGGTTAGTGTATATATCACTCTGAACGCACATAAAGTCAAGTTGTATTTTGTAGATTTTTGATATATTTTTAAAGATTTTTTACAAATAATTTTGCCCGGTTCGTATCTCAAAATCCGGCAGAAGTCAAGTCAATCATCGGTTATTCATCGAAAAAATACTCAATTCCAGCCAAAACAAAATAGACGCAGGGCAGGGCGACTCCGTTTCCCCACATTTTATATTCTGCAGAATCGGTATGCGGATCTTGCAGCCATTTTATAATCTGTTTCCGTGTCTTGGATTTGGTTTTCCCCATCACCCTGCGGTGCGTCTCGAACACTTCTGTCCAGAATTGTATTTCTTCTTCTGTCGGATCCTGCGTTTCCAGGTCGGCGCACCACCAGTCCGGGAATCCCTGGAGCCGAGCGCACTCGGTAGGAGTCAGCCTCCGTACCGCATAGTCCACATTCACGAACGGCGGGTCTTTATAATCGGTAGCGACCAGCGACCCGGTCTTTTCTTTT
>CAMVHE010000162.1 GCA_947167215.1 uncultured Clostridia bacterium | reverse complement strand
GAAAGGATACCTGGAGAAAAGGGAGTCCGCTGAGCGCAATTCCTCCCACGACCTAGAGAGGTCGGGGTCTCCTTGCTTACGATTGATGATTTTCTGCTTCGATGTGTGGAAACCGAAGGCGGAAGGCCATTCATTTTTATTATCGATGAATGGGACGCGATGGTTCGGGAAGCGAAGGATGATCCTGCGGCGCAGGAAGCATACCTGAATCTCCTTCGCGGATGGTTCAAAAACGTGAATTTTACGCCCAGAACTGTCGCGGCGGCTTACATGACAGGCATCCTTCCTATCAAGAAAGATGGCTCACAGTCAGCGATTTCGGATTTTCAGGAGTATTCGATGCTTTACCCGGGGAAGTTTGCCAGGTTTACCGGCTTTTCTGAAAAGCAAGTGAAACGGCTTTGCAGGAAGCATCAGATCGACTTCAACACAGCAAAAGCCTGGTATGATGGTTACGAGCTTGAAGGTGAGCAGGTCTATAACCCGTATTCGGTGATGAGTGCATGCCGGGAGAAAGCCTGTCGTTCCTTCTGGAATACTACCTCTGCTGCAGAGGCCATGACGGACTACATTAATATGGACTTCGAAGGCTTGCAGGAGACGGTTGCACAACTTCATAGGAGGGGCAGAAATTGAAGTCAGCACGTCCCGTTTCCAGAATGACTTTGAGCGGTTTCAGACAAGGGATGATGTGCTGACACTTCTGATACATCTGGGATATCTGACCTACGATGCTGCACATAAAACGGTGCATATCCCGAATAAGGAGGTAAGTGACGAATTTCGGCATTTCCTCTGCAATGATCAGGTTGGAGAGCACTGGAGAAAACTGCTTACCCGATCTCGTAAACTCATGGAGGATACCCTTCGGGGAAATGGAAAAGCTGTGGCGGAAGCATTGGAAGAAATCCGGGGAGAAAACGATGAACCGCAGTTCTATAATAACGAGCAGGCCATCCGTGCTGTCATCAAATATGCCTATATTTCTGCATTCGGACAGTATCTGTATGTGGAAGAGATGCCATCCGGAAAAGGGATAGCGGACATTGCTTTCATCCCCACGAATCGGTCCAGACTTCCCGCGATGGTCGTGGAACTGAAATGGAACAGGACAGCGGGAGGAGCTCTGTTGCAGATAAAAGACAGGGAATATACTTCGAAACTGAAGCCCTTTGCGGGCAATATCCTTCTTGTTGGCATCAACTATGACGAAAAGACAGGGATGCACACCTGCCTGATCGAAAAAGCTTAAGGGAAAACAAATGCCCTCCAATTCCAAGTCCGGCAGGCTTTGGCGATGCGGAGGGCATTCGTGTGCGGATCGAAGAAAGGAACGAAACCGCTGCAGCAGGGGCAGGGGATTCCGTGGGCGGGTGCAGGCTGAAGGGAATCCGGGAAAGGAGATAATAAGCGCTTGAGTACATGGAAATGTCCGAAGTGCGGCCGGTCTTTCCGGAAAGAGGGCCAGAGCCATTACTGCGGAAAAGCACCGGAAACCGTGGAGGAATACATTCAGGTGCAGGAGGAAGATATCCGGAAGCCGCTCCTGCGTGTGCGGGAAGCCATCCGCCGGTCACTGCCGGATGCGGAGGAGCGGATTTCTTGGGCGATGCCTACCTACTGGCAGGGCCACAATATTCTTCATTTTGCCGCCCAGAAGAAGCATATCGGATTCTATCCGGGCCCGGAGGCGGTGGAGCAGTTTGCGGAGAAGCTGGAGGCGCTGGGGTACAGATACAGCAAAGGAACCATTCAGATTCCCTATTCCGAAACGCTTCCCCTGGAACTCCTTTCAGAAATTGCTGCCTGGTGCCGGGAAACGGGGCATCACGCATGATCCGCAGGCACATCACGTTCTTCGGGGATGTCCAGGGGGTCGGTTTCCGATATCGCGCCAGGCAGGCTGCGGAACGCTGCGGCTGCACCGGATGGGTGCGCAACGAATGGGATGGCTCGGTGACGATGGAGATCCAGGGGGAAGAGGAAGCCATAGACCGGGTGATCTTATGGATAGAGGCCGGCAGCTATGTGCGGATAAGGAACCTGAAGAGCAGGAACATGGAAACAGTCCCCGGCGAGCGGGGATTCAGGAAAGCATAGAAATGGACAATATTCTTACGGTGAAAGACCGGTCCGCCTTCCGGGAATGGCTGGCAGCGCACCCCGATGCGGAAGAGTGCTGGGTAACGGTGAAACGCGGAAGGCCGGCAGACCCTGCTGCCTTTTACTATCTGGATGCTGTGGAAGAGGCGCTGTGCTTCGGGTGGATTGACAGTACGACACGGAAGATCGGAGAAATCCGTTACCAGCGTTTCTCACCGCGTCAGAAGAACAGCCCCTGGACGGAGCTGAATAAGGAACGGGCGAGAAGGCTTCAGAGACTGGGATGGATGACGGACAGGGGCAGGGCAGTACTGCCGCCGCTGGAATCCGAGCATTTTTCCTTTGATCCGGAAGTGGTGAAAGCACTGAAGACGGCAGAGGCGTGGGAGCAGTTTCAGGCGTTCCCACCCCTCTATCAGCGTATCCGGGCATATAATACGGCATTTTACAGGAAACGGAATCCTGCGGCGTATGACCGGTCTCTGGCCCACCTGATCCGGGAAACAAAAGCCGGCAGGATGTACGGAGAATGGAACGACTACGGGAGGCTGCTGGAGGACTGAAGGCTGCGGGAAAAGGCGGTGTCCCGGCAGCGGCGGGAACAGCAGGATTTCTGCCTGCAGCGCGGGGGAAAAGCGTATCGGCGAAGCAACCTCTTCCGGGAGGATGCGGCCCTTCCATCTTCATGCAGGCAGACTGATGGGAACAGGAGGAATGACAGATTGTTTGAATGGCTGAAAAAAATCTTTTTCCGGAGCAGCACGGCAGCAGATGCAAAGCCATCGGCGCCGCAGGACCGAAAAGCCGGGGGGATGCAGGAGAAACCCTGCAGGTCCTGCGGCAAACCGGTTTCCTATGACCCGTCCTGGCGGCATATTCCGAACTACTGCCCGGAGTGCAAGGCAAAATACAGAGCGGAGCAGGGGGACCAGAATCCGGAACCGAAGCGGATCCGGCACCGCTGCCGTTCCTGCGGCCGATTCTTTACCTTCCCTTCCACCGTGAAACATTATCCGAATTACTGCCGGCAGTGCCGGGGGAAGTTCAGGGCACAGAAGGATTGACTGCGTCCGGGAGGAAACCCATGAGAGAATTGACGGAAAACCTTGACGGGCTGATCGCGGAGTCGCCCCTCCTTCTTCTCCAGTACGGAGACGATGCCTGCGGACCGTGTCATGCCATTCGCCTCCGCCTGGACCGGTGGCTGGAAGGCAGGAACATCACTGCACGGTATGTGGACATCCGGAAGCATCTCGAATGCTGCGCGCAGAGGAATATCTTTTCCGTGCCGACGGTGGCAGTCTACATGGACGGCCGGCTGATGGTACAGGAATCCGGCTGTTTCAGCCTGGAGAAGCTGCTGGAACGGGCGGAGCGGTATATGGAAATGCGGGAATCCGGGGCCTGAAAAGGCTGGGAGTGAGGGAGACGGTTCCGGTGCGGGAAACGGATGCCGCACAGCAGGGAGCCGGCGGCGGAGAAGACTGCCGGACAGCAGCTTCGGGATCATGGGAAGTTCGGTAAAAAAGGAGAAGCCATGCGTGTGCACTGCGGCTTATTTCAGAGCCAAAGCCGGCAGGAATGCCAGAGTGACATAGGAGCTGGCAGAGAAGACCGGGGCAGAACTCTTTGAGATCCGTCCGGAGAAACCCTAAACTGAAGTGGATCTGATATACACAAATCCGCTGGCACGCTGCAGCCGGGAGAAGATCGGGAGAAAGGCGGTTCCGATTGCCGGCAGCATACATTCACAGGAAAAACCCCGGCTGCATCCTGTTCCCTCTCCGATTTCCGGTCAGGAAAGCAGTATGCCGGGCTTTTTTTCTGCTGCCTCGCAGGTCATCTCTTTCTCAGAGGGATTTTCCAGGATAGCTCTGCAATGCAGAAATTCCGTTTACACCGATCAATATACAGGAGTGAGCAGAAACATGTTGAACTACCGTTATGCATCAGAGGAGGACTGTGCCCTGATTCTCCGTTTCATTAAGGAGCTAGCAGCTTATGAGAAACTGTCAGAGCAGGTTGTAGCGACAGAGGAATTGCTCCGTGAATGGATCTTTGAGAAGAAAAAGGCGAAAGTTCTATTTGCCTGTGACGGAGACGAACCGGTTGGATTTACTCTGTTCTTTCACAACTTCTCCACTTTCCTCGGACGTGCGGGAATCTATCTGGAAGATCTGTTTGTACGTCCGGAGTACAGAAACAGGGGCTGCGGGAAAGGGCTGCTGAGGAAGCTGGCGCAGATCGCCGTGGAGCGCGGATGCGGCCGGCTGGAGTGGTCCTGTCTTGACTGGAACAGACCAAGCATCGATTTTTACCTATCGATGGGGGCTGTTCCGATGGATGACTGGACAACCTTCAGACTGACAGGAGAGACACTGCAGGGGATGGCGGCAGGCCGCCCCTGACGGAAAACCCGGTGGAGCTGGCGGCTGCAGCGATCCCCCTGGTTCCGGCAGCAGGAAGTCTCGCAGGTGTCGCAGCAGTTACTGATCCGGGATTGCAAAACGTTCACGGTAAAACCGGAGATGCAGGCCATCCGACTTTTGCGAAGGAAAAGACGAATCGATAGAAGATAATCAAAGAAGACTGTCAGCGTGGACAGTCTTCTTTTTGTTATAGGACAGGGGAATCAGAAAGGTAAAGCTGCTGAAAGAATAAACAACGGGATAGCAGGGGCTGATTCAGCTTGAATTAAGAATTATAAGGTTTCGGGCTATGTTATGTGGTCAACAGCCGTATATCATGTATTCAGCTCAGAAGTGACTGGTCAGAAGCACTCGGGGTTTTCATCTCCTGCATCGGCAAATCCTTTCTTCCTGCCGGAGGACATGAAAAAAGCGCAGGATCGGAATCCCACGCTGACCTGTGTCTCGTCTGTTATGCGATGTTATCTTATTTTGGACGGATTTCAGATCATCCAGATGGGGAGAATATACGTGTTCCTGTCTATGGCGGAAAGCTCCTCTCTCAGGCAAAGAATTGCGCCTGCTCCTCTTGGTACCGAAGCTTTATCAAGGACCTTGAAAGCGGAAGCCAGTTCCGTTCCCGGATTCGTGCTCTTTTTGATCTCCAGTGGATGAAGCTCACCGTCCGACTCAATTACCAAATCAATCTCGTTTGTTTCCTTGTCTCTGTAGTAGTGGAGCAGGCACTCCTTTGCACTGTTCAGCCAGGTCTTTCTGATCTCTGCCACTGTGTAATTTTCCAGAATGGCTCCATTGATTGCTCCATTCATAAGAATTTGCGGGCTTGAGTATTTTGTCAGGTATGCTGCAAGTCCCGTATCAAAAAAATACATTTTTGGCGTTTTGACCGTTTTCTTCAGAAGGTTGTTGGAATAGGGCCTCAGGTAAAAGATGACCTCGGATTTTTCCAAAACCTGCAGCCATCGCTTTGCTGTATCATCCGACACCCCCACATCCTGAGCTATATCGTGCGTGTTCAGCATCTGACCCACACGGCAGGCCGCTGCTCTGATGAAATCCGCAAAAAGCAGTTTGTCGACGCCTGGAATCATATCCGAAACATCGCGGTTGATGTACGTCTGAATATAGGAGCTGTAGAAAACATCCCTGTCTGTGTACTTTCCGCTTCTGTGTCCCGGCATTCCTCCATTCCATATTCTTTCGAACATTTCCGTTGCATTGCAGCTTGCAAGGTGCTCCTTGCGTCGGTTCAGGTTTTGAAGCGTCAAGGATAATGGCTCAGTAGTTCCGTCTCCGTACATTTCCGATTGGGACAGTGAAGACATATGAATGATTGCGGTTCTTCCTGCCAGTGACTCCTGAGCTAAGTCCATCAGATGAAAAGACTGGGAACCTGTCAACCAATAGGAACCGGGTGCCGCTCCGTTGTCCACCCTGATCTTGATGTAAGAAAACAGCTGCGGAGCATATTGTACCTCATCTATCAGGACAGGGGCAGGGTGCATCTCCAGAAACAGGGCCGGGTCCGATTGCGCAAGTCTTCTGTTCTCCATGTCATCCAAAGTCACTTTCTGCCGTTCAGAACCTTCCATCAAATGGTGAAGCATAGTGGTCTTTCCCACCTGGCGCGGCCCGATAAGAAGCAGACAACTGTACTCCCTGCTGGTTTCCATAATCTTTTGCTCGAGTGTTCGATGAATGTAAGCCATAGAATCATCTCCGTCCAAAATACGATTGCATCTTATTTTAGCCGAAAAATGAAATAATTGCAAACCTTTTTTCGAAAAATTCCAATAAATACCCGATATTCACTGAAAAGATCTCCACAACTACCCAACTGCTCATTCGAAAAGGCTTGGCAGTGCTGGAAATCTACTGATAATTGGCGGAAAGAAAATAGTCATTCACAATTTGCCAAATCGTACTTGACTAATTTCACCGGAGCATTATAGTAGAGATATCCTTAGTTGGAGGTGCTGTCCATGTTTATCGGCAGGGAGCGGGAGCTGGCTTCCCTGAACAAATTATACAATTCCGGCAGGTTTGAGCTTGCGGTTCTTTACGGCCGCCGCCGCGTGGGGAAAACTGCGCTGATCAACCATTTTATCGATGGAAAGCAAGCGATATATTTCATGGGCGTCGAGAGCAACGCCAAGCAGAACCTGGAGAACTTCAGCAAAA
>CAMVHE010000161.1 GCA_947167215.1 uncultured Clostridia bacterium | reverse complement strand
GTGTCACGGTTACGCCGCCCACAAAATCGTTGAGGGCAGAGATGCCGTCCAGATTCATGGAAGCATAGAAATCAATGGGCGTACTCAGCAGAAGATTCGACACTGCTTCTCTGGTCAGTTCCGCGTTTTGCGCTCTGTCCGCGCCAAAGTAGTGTGCCAGACAAATCTGTACCGTACGCACACCGGAACGATTGCCGAAAACTCCAAGAATCGTTATCGGAGTCATGGTATCGCGATCAATCGCCAGCTGAGAGGCTGTTTTTTCCTCGCTGTCGAAAACCACCAGCCGAATAAAATCCGCCTGTCCTCCATTACGGAAGCCGGCGTTCTCTACGTTGCTGTCCCGGTCCACCCCTAGGAGCAGAATCGTTGTGACTCCGCTGCGCTTTCGGTATTTTTCGCCCTGAACTTCAATTATTTCTTCGGAGACAAGCTGGCGTTCATGATAATCTCCGCGTGTTTCCGGTTGTCTCTCACGATTCTCCAGCCATTTTACACCAAAGAAAATGCTGCAAATCAAAACAATACCAACTGCTAAAGGAACAAATGCACGAGGACGCAGTCTGTGATGCGCTCTACCCATATTTGACTCCGTTTCGGTTTCGGAATAATCCAAAGGCTTGTCCTACACACAGAGCAAAGCCCTCGAAATCAAAGTTTATTTTAAACAATTATTTCAATTCTGTCAAGAATGATTGAAAACCGTGAAAAAAAAGAATCACTTTCCCTTCCTTTTCATACATTGCATGTAAGAATAACAGATGTGACACTTCTCTGAAGTCATGCGTTCGTTCCACAGCAGAACAATGCTTACTTTTTTTGTGTGAAATGTTATAGAATCACCCGGGAACGGAATCTTTCCTGAGAGGATTCGTCTATTCCCAGTGCATCCCGAAGGTAGTTTTCCGTACTGCCGCACAGTTCTTCCATCGCATCAAAGGCGGCATTCAGGTAGGATTCTTTTGCGATATATGCTGCTCGCACACTTCTTGCAAACTCTTCCCGTTCCCCGGCCGCCAGCATCTGCCGGTACACCATTTCGGCCTTCTTCTCATTTACCTCATTGGTGATCAGGTAATCTTCCATGATCAGTGCAGGTTCTACCCTGAGAATGGACAGTACCAGTGCCGCTGTAAAACCGCAGCGGTCCTTGCCCTCCGTACAATGCCAGAGCACACTTCCTTCTTCAAAAGAATGATTCATCAGTGCATGCAGAACCCTTCCGATATTCTTCTGACATACCGGGTCTGATACCATGTCCCGATACAGCTGCTCCATCGTTGGAAATTCCGCCTTTTTTGCCCTGCTTTCGGCATCTTCTTCGTGGGACATTCCGACGGTCAGCTCCGGAAGTACCGGAAGGTGCCGGTTTTCAAATTGCCCGGGCTGATCCGGCCTTTCCTTCCTCTCTCCAGAGGTCCTTAGATCAAGAACCAGTGTCAGTCGATGTTCCTTTGCGAGGATCGTCAGATCCTCCTGGGAAGCTTTGGATAGTTCTGCCGATCGCAGGAGGAGGTTTTTGCGGACCTTCCGCCCGTCTCTGGTAGGCATTCCTCCCAGATCTCTGCAGTTTGCAACCGTTTTCAGACGTATTCTTCTTTCTTCCATGACAGTTTCTCCTCTTTTACGCATCAGGAGTTGCGGAAGCGCCGCAGGTCATTCCCTTCAAAAAGAAAGATTTTTGTTCTGACAGGATCAAGAATTCTGGCCGCCACACGGTCCCCGTAGTTGATATACAGATCAGGCGGAGGGCAGTTGGTGGTAAAAATCATGGGTTTCCCTGCATTGTAGCGTTCATTGATAATAAAGAGGATTCCGCTCCCGGTCAGATTGCGGAACCTGGGCTCCGCCCCCAGATCATCAACTGCAAGCAGATCGGCATCCACCATTTCCCGCACAGCTTCTGCACTTGTACCGTTAAACTGATAGTCCCGCATGATTTCTGCCAGTTTGAAGGCCGTGGTAACGACTACCTGATAACCCCTCTCAATCACTCTCTGACATACACAGTTCATCAGAAAAGTCTTTCCAAGGCCGCTGCTGCCGACCATCATTAGGCTTTCTCCCGAACCTGGGTCAAAGTTGTCGGCATATTTTTTACATATATTACGGATTCTGCGCTGCGCTTCCCGCTGTGTCATCCCATTTGATAATGTCGTTTCGGGAATGATGGTTTCATCATAGCTTTCAAAATTCTCATGCTGAAGCAGCCTGTAGTCAGTATCCCCCACCATTTTCTCCATGACCCGCTTCTGAACACACTGGCACAGGGTATGGATGGGTTCCCCAACATACCCTGTATCCTTGCAGAGCTGGCAGGTATAGATCGGCTGGAGATAGTCCTCCTCATACCCCGCTTCTGTCAGCGCCTTCCGGAGCTCCAGATTGATCTCCTCAATCCGCTTCCCCAGTCTTTGGGACGTCTCCCTGGCCTTTTCCGGATTGCGCATGGCACCGGCAAAGCTTTCCCGAAAAGCTTTGGTGCGTGATTCCATAAGCTCCGCAATTCTGGGATATTTCGCACCGACTTCCCGCTTGCGGGCGTCCAGCGTATCCATGTTACGGGAACGGATGCTTTCCAGTTCCCAGAGCACTTCCCGAACGGTATTCGCACGGTCCCGCATCAATCATCATCCTCCTTTGTCAGGTCAACAATTCCCGGCGTATAGGTTTCCCTTCGTTCTTCGTCTGTATGCTGAAGCATGTGCATCTTACGGTCCTCTCTGTCATAGTAATCAGACCTCCGGTTGAACTTCTGCAGGTGTTCTTCTTCTGCCTGCGCAACGTTGACGATGCCTTTTTCTTTCCATTCTTTCAGTATCTTGTCCATGCTTGCGATGGTTTTCCCGCTGCCTGCGGCATATTCCGCCGCCTTGGCAATCAAGGCATCTCCCATCTGCATGTCGGTCCAGCGCATAATCGTCTGCGTTTCCAGTTCACCAAAGCCGCGCTTGTCAACGCCGGCTTTTTTGAGCAGTTCCCGGATATGCTTTTTCTGTGCGGAAATGGCGTTTGCCGCTGCATCCACCTGTTCCCGCGTAAACATTCCCTGTTCCCGCCAGCTCCGGATGCGGTCACCTACCATCTCCAGATTGCCGCCGTTGCTGAGTGCATGAACCCGTCTGGCTGCCATCCGGATGTATTCTTCCTCATTTCCGTCCTTCAGCCAGCCCTGTACCATTTCCAGGTCCTCTTCCGAAGGAATGGTCCCCGCGCGGCCGAGAATCCGGAGAAGCTCTTTGGTAAGCTGACGTATTCCCCCCTGGCTGGCTTCATTCGCCTTGAGATCGGACATGCTCTCAATCCCCATCTGATGACGCCTTTTCAGAATGCCGTCCAGATAAGCCATGGTTGGCACGCCTTTTACCGTCTCGCTGCAGGATTCAGAGATCACCTCAGGAGACAGATTCCATTCTTCAATCCATTTATTATAAAGTGCCTTTTCGTCATCACTGGCAGGCCGCCGCTGACCAAGCCTGGCCAGCAGCTTCTGGAGTTCCTTCTCCCGCTGGGCATCGATATCCACCAGCTTTTCCAGATCTTCCACATTGTGAACTCCCCGCTGTGCCCACTCCCTGGCTTTTCTGTCTGCAATCGCAAAGGAAACCCTTCCATTGGTGCTGCGTTTCTTTTCGGACTGGAGCAGACCGATAACCACCTCTTCGGAAAATTCAAAAATATCGATCCATTCGTAAACCTTTTCCATATCCGTATACGTGGGAATCTGCGGATCCAGAATACGGTTCACTTCTTCCGTAAAACGGCTGTTATACAGCTGTTCCCCGGGATTGCTGGCCTTTTCCACAAAAAGCTGTTTGGGTGAGATCATCTCAAAGGTGACGGGATTATCCCCGGTCTGTCTGGCCAGGCCCTGCCGGGTCCAGTACTTGAAGGCATCCGTTACCTCTTTTTCTTCCATTTCCAGATCATGGGCCATTGCCGATATGCCCATCCGTTCATTGGGATGATAGCAAAGCATGAGGGTATAAATATAAACCTTGACATAGTTTCCCGGTGCATGCAGCATATGCTCGGTGATAAACAGATTGTCAATGGGCGTGGCATCGTACATCTCCGTGCCTTTTCCCCATGTTGCAAATGCCAATTTTTCTCACTCCTTCACAAAAAAGCCGGAATATTGTAGCACATGCCCAAAGGGGTTGCAAGCGTTGACATGGGCCGCTTTTCTGGCATACAATACCCCTGCATAGTATATCCTATGCGAGAAAGGAGTACCATGAGAATCCGAAATTTTCTTCTCGCTTTTTTTGTCTGTATCCTCTTCGGCTGCGGAGCCGTCCTGATACTGCACACCTACGACCATTTCATGGACGATCCTGCGCCAATCACCGGCGGGCAGCTGCTCTCTTCTCCCAGTCTGGGAATATCCCTGCGGTTTCCCGAAGCCTGGGAACTGAACGACAATACTCCGGAAGCCATGGCGGACAACAACGATATCCTTTATGCAGTTTCCGCCACAGGCCCGAACGGGCGCACCCTTTACCTTTACGTCTACCTCAACGAACAGGGCGATCATATTGACGCATATTCCGATCAGGAACTGGTCAGCTATTATATGCACAGCGGCTGTGATGACGTCCGCATGCGGACACTGTCGGACCGCCGCTTTATCTGTTACCGTGCAGCAGTGGAAACGGAGAACGGGAACGAATACTGGCATGCCTATGAAACCTGGGACCCCTCTGTACATATTGTCTTCGAGACCCAGATGCTTTCTTCCGGCACACTGCCGATCCTTCGCACCCTGACCCTTTCCGACTCAGTCCTTCTGTAAAGGAGTCTCTCTATGGCTTTTGCTCATCTTCATCTGCATACAGAATACAGCCTGCTGGACGGGGCCAACCGCATCGGCCCCCTTCTTGACCGTATCAAAGAACTCGGCATGGACAGCTGTGCCATTACGGACCATGGCGTTCTCTACGGAGTCGTGGATTTTTATTCCGAGGCACTGAAACGGGGCATTCATCCGGTCATCGGCTGTGAAATCTATGTCTGTCAGGACATGAATGACCGGACCTCCGCTTCCGGCTTCCGGGGCCTCAATCATCTGATCGTCCTTTGTGAAACCCAGGAAGGCTACCAGAACCTCATCCGCATGGTTTCCGAATCCTGGACGCGGGGATTTTATTACCGTCCCCGGGTGGACATGGACTGTCTCCGGAAATATCACAAGGGGCTCATAGCCTCTTCTGCCTGCCTGTCCGGAAAGCTGAACAAGCTGCTGCTGGACGGCAACTTTGAAGGTGCCTGCAGCCATGCACGGGAGATGGAAGCGTTATTCGGAAAAGGCAACTACTTCATCGAGCTCATGGACCACAGCCTTCCGGACGAAAAGCGGGTGCTTCCGCTGCTGATCCGCGTCAGCAAGGAAACCGGCATCCCCATGATCGTGACCAACGACTGCCACTACCTGACCCGGGAAGATGCAGCGGCCCAGGAAGTTCTCACCTGCATTCAGACCGGCAAAACGCTGGATGATGAAAACCGCCTGCGGCAGGAAACGCAGGAGCTGTACGTCAAGACAGAACAGGAAATGCGGGAGCTCTTCCCCGCTTTCCAGGATGCGGTGGAGCGTACCGAAGAAATCGCCCGCCGCTGCAATGTCACCTTCACCTTTGGGGAAACAAAGCTGCCCCGCTTTAAAACCGGGACCGGAGAAACCAGTCTTGAGATGTTCCGCAGGCTCTGTGAGCAGGGACTGGCAGAGCGCTACCATCCCGTTACCCAGGAAGCCCGTGAACGGATGGAGTACGAGATCTCCGTCATCACGAATATGGGCTATGTCGATTACTTTCTGATTGTCTGGGATTTCATCAATTATGCCCGTTCCCAGGGCATTGTCGTCGGCCCGGGACGTGGTTCGGGCGCCGGTTCCATCGTCGCCTACTGCATGTACATCACCCAGCTGGATCCCCTGAAGTACGCCCTCCTCTTTGAACGCTTTCTGAACCCGGAACGTGTTTCCATGCCGGATATTGATGTGGACTTCTGCTACGAACGCCGGCAGGAAGTCATCGACGACGTGGCCAGACGCTACGGTGCTGACCATGTCAGCCAGATTATCACCTTCGGAACCATGTCCGCCCGGGCGGTTGTCCGGGACGTCGGACGGGTGCTCGGGTATCCCTATGCGGAAGTGGACAAGGTATCCAAGGCCATTCCGTTTGAACTGAACATGACCCTGACCCGGGCACTGGAGATCAATCCAGACCTCCGCCGTGCCTATTCCGAGGATCCCCACGTAAAGCGCCTGATTGATACCGCACTCACCCTAGAAGGACTCCCCCGCCACGCTTCCACCCACGCTGCCGGCGTCCTGATTACGGACCGTCCGGTCACGGACTATGTTCCCCTCCAGCGCAATGACGAAGTCATTACGACCCAGTTCCCCATGGGGACCATCGAGCGTCTCGGACTGCTGAAGATGGACTTTCTGGGGCTCCGCACCCTCACCGTTATCCGGGACTCCCTGGACCTCATGCGGGACTCCGGTACGGATATGCTGGCAGAGGACATTCCGCTGGATGATGCGGGTGTCTATGACATGATTTCCGCAGGAGAAACGGATGGTGTCTTCCAGCTGGAATCCGGAGGAATGCGTTCCTTCCTTTCCAACATGAAGCCCCGCAACTTTGAGGATATCATCGCTGCCATTTCCCTTTACCGTCCGGGTCCCATGGACTCCATCCCCAAA
>CAMVHE010000160.1 GCA_947167215.1 uncultured Clostridia bacterium | reverse complement strand
CTGGTCCGTGATAATTACCCGCCTGGCCTGGCGGCAACTTACCACTTCATCCCTAAACAGACAACAGTCGGATTGTACACCATCTCCGCGGGTAGCGCAAGATACTTTTCCCCCTTTTTTGAACTTTTTTTTGCAATTTTTTTGCCGGACAAAATCCGGAAATCCGCAGAATATAAGGCTTCGCTCTTCACTTCCAATTCCTTCCGTTCGGGCGTGTCCATTCTTTCACCCGGATTCCGCCAATTGGCTGTTTTCTTCCTGTTTTGCTCACTTATTCATCGGCTGAAACCCGCTTTTTACCATGCATGCCAGGAGAAAGATTTATCCTTGTTGTCGTGAGTATCCATTACCTCTTCTTCATTTCCATGGACCGAACCGGCTGCGGTGTGTTATAATGGATGGGATAGCTTCAGGTTTTTATGTCCCCGGCCCGGCATGCCCGGAACTCCGGCGGATTTCATACGTCTATCGATTTATCCGAAGAAGATCAGACCAGGAGGATTCTCGATGAGCAGAAAGAACGCGCGTCCCGCTGAAGAAGAAACACCAAGATGGGACGAGAACGGATACGAAATTCCGGGTTCCATCGTCATGAACCGGGAACTGAAGAACATTCGCAGACGGCGTCGCAGCCGCTGGATTGTCTTTCTTCTTGTTTTCCTGCTTCTTGCCGGCGGCGGGTTCTATTATTACAGGAAGACTTCCCTTGTGCCCGGCAATTCCTATCAGGAAGCCATGGCCCTGCTGGAAAAAGGCCAGTACGCCCAGGCGGCGGACATGTTCGAAACCCTCGGCGACTGGAGTGACAGTCCGAAGCAGGTGCGTCTTGCGCGCTATGCCCAGGGTGAACAGCTCCTGGAAGAGGGCCGGAACAAGGAAGCCGAGAGCGTCTTCCGCTCCATCATTCCCTGGCCCGGCGCTTCCGACATGGCTGACGAGGCTGTGTACCGCCAGGGCGTGGAGGCACAGAATGCCGGAGACCCTGACGCGGCCCTCGCCCTGTTTGACAGAATTCCCAAGCACGAAAAGGCCCGGGATGCAGCCGGAAGCATCCGGTACACCCAGGCCGAACAGCTTCTGTCTGAAGGCCGTGAGGAGGAAGCCGCCGAGGTTTTCAGCGCAGCTTCCTATTATAAGGATGCGCTTCAGCGCAGCGCGGAAATCTTCTACCGTCTGGGCATGCGCCTCCTCTCCCAGGGGAATTTCGAGGAAGCCGGAACCTATATTGCCCGGGCCAGCGTCTGGGAAGGCACCGCCGATCAGCTCAGCTCCGACAGCTATGCAGAAGGCGAAAAGCTGCTCGCGGAGGGCAATTATGCTGCCGCCGCCGAAGCCTTCAGTCTCGCCGGCGAATGGGAGGATGCCAGCGCACGTCTTCCGGAAATCCGGTACCGCGCAGGTATTTCCTATATAAGTCAGGGCCTGTTCGAGGAAGCCGCCGAGGCGTTCAACAAGGCCGGCAACTATCAGGATGCGCCTACCCGGGTTCTCGAATCCTTCTATCTTTCCGGCCGCCGTGCCATGCAGGAAGGCCGTCTGGATGACGCCCTGGCGGATTTCCGCCGTGCCGGCGAATACCCGGATGCCGATCATCAGCTGCGGCTGACCCGCTATCAGATGGCAGAGGCCGCGCTTGCCGAGCACAACTATGCGTCCGCCGTTTCCCTCTTCACCCAGTCCAACGTGAATGACTGGCAGGAGCGCGTATACGGCACGTATCTCCAGCAGGCAAAAGACGAAATGGCCGCCGGGAACCAGACAGCTGCTGAAAACGCGCTGAGCCAGGCCGGCGATTCGCCGGAAGTCCGTCAGCTCAGAAAGCAGTTTGCCTATCTCCATGCCCAGTCCGCCCTGGAGGAAGGCGACGATGAAGCCGCTGTGTCCTATCTTGAGCAGGCCGGGGATTATCAGGATGCCCAGGAGCTTGCCAAAGCCGCCTGGGGGCGTCTTGCCAACGCCTATATTTCATCCGGTGACACCTCTTCCGCGCTCATCGCATTCCAGAAAGCGGGCATGGACACCGAGGCCGCCCAGATCGCCCTTTCTCTTGCCCGCGCACAGGCGGACAGCGGAAATATCCAGGAAGCGCTGACCCTTCTGAAGAGTGCCGGAAACCAGCCTCAGGCGCGGCTTCTGTCCCAGGAACTCTGGAATCAGACAGCCCGCCAACAGCTTGAGGACGGCCAGCTTGCCGACGCTCTGAGCAGCGTCACCCAGGCCCTGAGCATCTCCGCCTCTTCCGTGGAAAACGCCAGAAGTCACCTGATTCTCTCCAGAATCTACCTGGCCAACGGCGATCCCCTTCTCGCTCTGAGCGAGCTTTCCCTGGCAGGCACCTCCGAGGAAGTGGACGATGTGCGCATCCACGCCTCCCTGAGTCTGGGACTTGACGCCCTGCAGGAAGGCGATCTCGAAACAGCCTATGCCTATCTTCTCAGCGCTGAATCCCTGGATGAGGCGCATCCCGCGCTGGAATCCGCAAGCCTCCAGCTGGGACAGATGTATCTCGCCGGCGGAGAGTGGCAGAAAGCGCTGGATGCGCTTGCCCACGCTCCCGACAACGAACAGACGGCGTTTGCCCGCCAGGAAGCCCTTTTCCGTCTCGGCCGTGAAGCGATGGACCAGGAGGACTACGAGCTGGCATATACCTGCCTCTCCCAGGTCTCCGATCGTCCCGAAGCAGCCGTTCTTCTGGAAAAGGCGGCACTGCCGGCAGCCCGTATCCGTCTTGATGAAGGCCGCTACGGTGAAGCCCTGGAATGCCTTGAAAAAGCCGGAAGCAGCGAGGAAGTACAGGAACTGCTTCAGGCCGCTTCCCTGGGTGAGGGTCTGCGGCTTGCGGAAAACCATGAATATGAAGCAGCTCTGCCGCTGCTGACGGCAGCCGGAACGAGCGGTGCAGGTGCCCGCGAGGAAGCTGCGCTGCATCTCGCCCGGCTCGCCGGCGAATCCGGTGACTGGCAGCAGGTGCTCGATCTGCTCGGCAGCTCGGCTTCCGAAGAAGCCGCCGGACTCCGGGAACAGGCGTTCCTCGGACTTGCCGAGTCTGTGGTGAAAACCGATCCGGAAGCTTCCCTGAACTATCTGATGTCCGTCAGCGACGCAGAGAAAGCCGGCCGGATCATGACCCAGGCACGTCTGAACCTGGCCATGAAAGCTTTCGATGAAGGCAAAGTCGAACTGGCTCAGTCCCACATGCAGACGCTCCAGGAACAGTCGTCCGACAGCGATGCTGTCCGGAAGGCATGGCTCGATCTGGGCCGGCATGCGGCCGAAAAGGACGCGGACTTCGCCGCTGTCTGCTTCAACCGGGCACTGCCTCTGGAAGAAGCCCAGGCCGAGCTAACCCACCTGAATCTCAGATCCGCATACGCCTATTTCGACAGCGGTGACCTTCAGGCCGCGCTGGACGCGGTGGGTCAGGTGGACGAAACGGAAGAAACGCTTACGCTTCGCGACGAAATCCTGGTGCAGCTTGCCAATAAAGCTGCCGAAGCAGGGGATCAGGAAGGCGCCCTGGCCTGGCTGAACGATCTTTCCGATCTCTCCCGCCAGGCTTCCCTGACCGAACAGATTCTGGACCTGTTCGCCACCCCGACGCCGGTGCCCACCGCCACATTCACGCCAGAACCTACCGCCGTGCCCACAGAAAAGCCTACGGATTCGCCGGTACCCACTTTCCAGCCGACACCCACCCCTGAGGCAACACTCACTCCCACCGCCGTGCCCACTGCAGTGCCCACAGATACGCCTGTTCCCACTGAAGTGCCCACTCCGGTGCCTACAGATACACCTGTTCCCACTGAAACGCCCACTTCGGCGCCTACGGCTACACCCGTTCCCACGGAAGCGCCCACTCCGGCACCCACGGATACACCCGCTCCCACGGAAGTGCCCACTCCGGCGCCCACGGATACACCCGCTCCCACGGAAGCGCCTACTCCGGCGCCCACGGATACACCCGTTCCCACTGAAGTGCCCACTCCTGTGCCCACGGATACACCCGCTCCCACTGAGGCACCACATTCCCTGCAGAAGGGCAGCGTCATCACCCTGGGTTCCTGGGAAGGCACTGCTCTGGAATGGGAAGTGCTCAGTCTGGATGGAAACCGGGCCTTCGTTCTCTGCCGTCAGGGTATTACCGGACATGTGTATCACACCAAGAACGTCTGGGTCACCTGGCAGAAATCCGAGCTGCGCTCCTGGCTGAACACCTATTTCCTGAACCACACCTTCACTCAGGACGAGCAGGCCCTGATCCTGGAAACCACCGTAACCAATCCGGCGCATCCCAGCTACCGCCTTGACGCCGAACCCGATACCCTGGACCGGATCTTCCTGCTCTCCATGGAGGAAGCACAGACCCTGCTGGATCCGCTGGACGGAGTTTCCTTCCCCTACACTTCCAGCACAGTGCGCAAGCAGGACGGCAAGGCCTCATGGTGGCTCCGCACCAAGGGTGAGCGCCAGAATCAGGCTGCCATTATCCGCGCCGACGGTGTGCCGGATATCTCCTATGTCAACAACAACCGCAATGTAGTAAGGCCCTGCATGGTCATTGACACGGATCTTCTTCCCATGCAGTAAGGACTTTGCCGCATACAGCAAGCGCCTTCAGGCCATGCCTGAAGGCGCTGTGTTTTTTTATTCACTTATCTGCGTATCTGTCGTTTCCGGCCCTTGAAGAGAAAAAACGCCAAAAAAATAAGTAGCCGTAAATTCCGGAATCCGTACTTTCCGGTTTCTACAGCTGCTTGCATTCATGAAAGCGTCGGTCAGTCCATGTGAAGTGTTACGTGTTCGTTCGTTTCTACCCGACGTCTTGCCCCCAGCCCTTCTATGGCTATTGCGGCAGCGCTCTGCAGAGCCTCATCACAATTTCCTGTGACACATCCCTGAGCAAGTGCACGAATCATAAGGGACAGAACATCAGGTCTGCGTTCGGCCATCAGCGAAGCGGCTACTGTTACAAATTCTCGCAAATTCTCCGTATCCACTTCCTTTAAACTGTCGCGCACCGCTGCTCTGTCTTCGCAGACCGCCAGCAGCGCATCTAATCGCACTGGCGTCAGCATCCTTAGCCTCCTTCCAAACTGGTCGAAAAAAGAAAACAGAAGTCTTTGTGTTATCTCTTTCGACACGAACTGGAATACTCCTGCCTTATGCACAAATTTTTATTCACTCATTTTCACCATGCCGAATCCAGTTTTCATCGGCTCCCAATGCTTCGCAGATTCGCTGCATCATATCATCGGTAATATGGATGTCCCCGTTCTCAATCCTTGAAACCGTGGACTGCTGAACCTGGATTTTCCTGGCAAACATCTGCTGATTCATCCCGCCCTTGATTCTGGCGGTGCGAATCCGGTTGCCTGGATTGTCATCCGTCTTGGACAGGAACATATCCTGATCCCGGTTGCCGCGCATTTCCATCCAGATCTTTCTGCGCTCTTCCGGATGCCGGCGCAGATAATCAATCATCCGCCCGCTGCACGGCCAGCGCTTCTGGCTTTCATCCCCGTAAAGAAGCCAGTCGGCCCCTATCCCAAGTTCATCTTCCACCCGCTGGGCAAACTTTGCGCTCATGGAAATGCGCTCATGCTCAATCAGAGAAATGCTTGTGCTCTGCACACCGATTTTACGGCTCAGCGCGGTCTGGCTCAGACCCATATCCTGGCGCATTTCGATCAGGCGCTGTGCCGGGGTTCTCTGATCAAGACTCTTTTCCACCCCGCTCTCGCCTTCTCCTGTCAGCAGCCAGTTCCGGCTGATCTGCATTTTTTCCGCAAAATGCTCCAGATATTTCATCCCGGAGAACACGCCGTTCTCATTCTGACACACCGTGGCTCCTGACATGCCCAGGATCTGTCCCATGCCGCGCTGCGTGAGATTCTTTCGCTTCCGGATCAGGCGCATTCTCTGTCCGATTGCAGCATACTCTGGGGTTATGTTGGTCATTTCCGGCTTTCCGTTATTAACGGTCACCCTTGTCCCTCCAGTTCACACTATCCTGTTGTGCACTATACCACGTGAATGGTTACAGAAGAGTTACATTTCTCTATCAATTGGCAGGAATGACTAACTGTCCTGTGCACACGGACAGCCCGGACCGGATTTCCCTGCTTCCTCAGATACCGGAACATGAAAAGAAGGCACGGCACCCCAGGTGTCGGGAATTTCGCGCCTTCTCTGAATTCCCTGCCGTCCGGCATCAGCCGTTGACAACATTCCTTTCCTCTCCGCGCATCCATGCACGGATGTTCTCATATACCCCCAGCATGCACCGCTTCCGGGCCTCCACACTGGCCCAGGCCAGATGCGGCGTCATGATCAGCTTTCCGCTGTCCTTTACCTGCAGCAGCGGATCATCCGCCGGGATCGGTTCCTTCTCCATGACATCCATGGCGGCCCCGGCTATTTCTCCGTCCATCAGCGCCTGATACAGCGCCCGCTGGTCCACCACCGGTCCCCGGGCCACATTGATCAGATACGCCGATGGCTTCATCAGCCTGAATGCGTCAGCGTTCATGAAATGCCGGGACAGATCGCTGAGCGGACAGTGCAGCGACAGAATGTCGCTTTCCCGCAGCAGCTGTTCCCTGTCCACCTGTTCCCACGCATGCCCTCCTGTCCGCCCGGTCAGGGAATGCGTGATGATCCGGCATCCCAGCGCGGATGCGATCGCGGCCACGCGCCGGCCGATATGGCCCATGCCCACAATGCCCCAGGTCTTCCCATCCAGTTCATGAAAGGGGACATCAAAGCAGGAGAA
>CAMVHE010000159.1 GCA_947167215.1 uncultured Clostridia bacterium | reverse complement strand
AATTCCTCCCACGACCTATAGAGGTCGGGGTCTCCTTGCTTACGATTGATGAAGAGCAAGTAAAAATGCATCGGGGATTTGCCAACCCGAAAAACAACTTCTATTCATGCACGGATGAAGGCAGGCTGATTGGATATATTAATCTGATCGAAGAAGAGACAGAAGTCTTCTTTGGAATAGGCGTAAATCCTGAGTTCTGCGATCAGGGATATGGTCAGCAGATAAGCAAGAAGGCATGCGAATTGGCTCACCAGTTGTATCCAGAAAAGCCGATTTACCTGGAAGTGCGGACATGGAATATGCGTGCTGTCAGATGTTATGAGAAGGCCGGTTTCCATATTGTTGGAGAGCCGATTAAACAAATGACGACTATCGGTGAAGGCACGTTTTTCCATATGGTAGCGAATTGATTATTCAGGTTATCCATAGCAGAAGGAGGTGCAGGCACATGGTGAGACCCGTATCGGTTAAGGGGTTTCAAAGGGTTTCAGATTTTCCTCTGGGAATTATGTGTTTGTATCAAATACCGCAGCTTAGGAGGTGTCTGCTGCGAAAGCGGAAAACCGTTTTCCATGCGGGAGTATTCCCTGCGGGGGAAAAAGAAAAATAGTAACAGGAGACAAAGTATGCCGCCTAGTGGGCGGCAGTAAGTCAGAAACCTAAAAGCTCCGAATTATGACCGATCGAAAGACGTGGTCAGATCGCTGAACATTGAAAACTGGCGGAAGAAAATCAGAATGCTTCGCCTTTCGTAATCGGCAGGTAATTTTTCTGTACGCACAAGGTGTAAGAAGCATCTCCGTTTTTCTTTAAATATGGTTTTACATAGACAGGCAATGTTACAGGTGACGAAATATCGTAGTAAGAAGATGGAGCAAAATCATCGACGAAATATCGATGATTTTGGTCATCCATGATAGTGTATGTAACGACTTCGGTGTTTGGATCATTTCTTGTAGAGATGAACCGTCTGGTTCGATTGGAAATTGTTCCTGTGACATATAAACCAGGGTTGGAAATAGGAGGATTGGCAGTATCAGAATTTCTTTTCGGTACCATTGCAGATGTCTCCTTTCACGTTAGATTTGGTCGATAAGTAACTGTTATAAAGCGTCCGATAACCATCCTGGTTTTCGGTAAACTCTTTGACGAGAGTATAGAACTTAGGACCAAGACCTTTACAATTACGAAGTTCACAGGCGAAATAAGAATGAGCAAGAGCTTTGGTATCTGCAATGCCAATGGACTTGAGAATAGGAATATATCTTCGAAATCCTGAATTAATGGAAACGAGATCTTCCAAAGAAATATTCAGGACTGGAATTTCTCTGGTCAACTGATAATTATCATATGAAAAAGGTACTGCATTCAAGTGCATATGATAAAGAGCAGCGGAAATCCTTCTTGCAACAGCGTTAGTGGCTTTTTTCCATTTTCCGGTTTGCTGGTATATGCGATAACCCCAGCGGCCAAAATGTTCGCTGTGGGAACTTATAATAACGCTGGCAGACATACATAATGAACTATGGAGCGATTTGTTTCCCTTACGTTTTCTGGTACTGGTTACATGCTGAGCACTGATTTTCAAACTTGGGTCCAGACTGCAATATGCGGCAACAGCCTTTGCATTTGGAAAACGAGTGGGATCCATGATGTTGACCAGCCAGGTGATAGCAGTACGTTCACCGACACCGGGTGCGGTCATTAAAATTGGTATCAGTTCGCTTCCGGGAATGGTTTTTCCATCACGGACAGGCCAGTTCATGGAGAACGCCAAGTCATGGATCTTCTTATTGTATTCAGCCACCAGTAACATAAATTCGTCGTATTGCTGATAGTCCTCTGCAATTACCATACGTGTATCGAGAGGAATCCGGTCAGGCGGAATATCAGCAGAGCAAGGTTTTGGATCATCTGATATCAGGTTTTCAATGAAACCTCGGACCTGTTCATTTTTAACAACGCTTCCATCGCGGCCAATGGTGAATCCAAATTTCAGAATCGTAGAATTGATTCGATTTCCCAGTCTGGTTGCAGCCTGTGAATAATAATCGCGTTGATTGATCAGGACACGAAGATTTTGAATTTCCGTGGATACAACGTAGAATGGGCGCCATATTCCAGTAAAATCATGAATGGCCAACAGGCGGGCGTCAAGTTTGTCCGTTTTTCTTTTCGTTGCTCCAGCAAGAGAAGGATTTACGACACAAGGTTTTCCTTCCCATGCAAGCAATACGGGAAGATGATATGTAGATGTAGATTCAATGCAGTAATGGAGTGGCTCAGAAAGCTGAACAGGCGGATCAGCGCATGTTTGCAAGACGCGAATTACCCAGTTGTGAGCTTCCTTGATAGCAGCCCAGGTAGTATCAGCTTCAAGGCAATATTCAAAGTATCTGGATCCTCGTTTGACTAAGACGTTGATCTCGAGAAATTTACTGTGACAATCGATGCCGATGCCATATTCTTTTGTAGGTGTTACCTCGACACCGTCATCTGGCGAAGTAAACGAAGAAATGACTTTCTGTATATTGATTTCATTTGACTCATGAACAGAAAAAGATCCAGGTGAAGAAACGGCCGAAATCATGTCAGGCTTACTGATCATGCAAATCCTTCCTTTTCTCATGTTTTGGCATAATGCTTGCGGAAATCGTTCTGTCACTCTGCAGAGAAACGATGCATTTCGCGCGGTCTTTCTACTTCCAACATTTTCATTAGCCATTTGACTATTAAAGTGACAAATGATACTATGAAAAATGGCGGTAAGAGAAGACGAAACTCCTCAAGGTGCTAGATGCGACATGACTCAACCCGCAAAATACCGCCGGCCCAGTCTCCTGTAGAATGCTCCTGGCATTAAGGATAGCAACGGGCTCCTGAAGAAAATGATATCACAAATATAGCTAATATCAATAGCTATTATGAGAAAAGGAGAAAAAATGAGAAATACGATGAAAGCGGTTGCTGATGATCCTGTATTAGGAAGAATACTGTCTACCATGGATGAAAAAGGTGTAAACCAGCAAGATGTTACGAAACATCTCGGATTAGGTAATGGTGCTTTTACCAGGTGGAAGTACAACAATGGAAAATCATATTTGCAGTATCTTAGCCGAATTGCGGAATATCTTGGTGTTTCAAGAGAGTATCTATTGTCGGGAAAAGAAGAAATCTTAGAAAATGAAAAGCTTTCAAAAAACGAACAGAAGCTTATAGAAACATTTAGAAGCTTGAAAAAGATAGAACAAGAAATGTTTTTGCGTCAGCTTATTGGTTTTTCAACGATATCCGGTTCGTAAAAAGTGCTTTTAGTGAGGAGGATTATATGGAAAAAGTAAAATGGGGCGTACTTGGTACCGCGGGGATAGCGAGGAGCCAGACCATTCCCGCAATGAAACTGGCGGACAACTGCGTGCTGTATGCCATTGCAGGGAGAAGCCTGGAGAAAGCTCGGCAGTTCCAGCAGGACTTTGGATTTGAAAAAGCGTATGGCAGCTATGAGGAACTGCTGGACGATCCGGAAGTGGAAGCAGTCTACATCCCTCTGCCCAATGATCTGCACCGTGCATGGGTGATCCGGGCGCTGGATGCGAAAAAGCATGTACTGTGTGAGAAACCCCTTTCCATCTCAAAGGCAGAGGAAGAAAAGATGTTTCAGGCAGCAGAGGCAAACGGTGTTCATCTGATGGAAGCCTTTGCATACCTCCACAGCCCCGCTGTCCGGGCAATCCGGGACGAACTGGGTTCCATCGGGGAAATCCGCTATCTGGAATCCGCCTTTCTTACCGGACGCCGGGCGGATACGGATATCCGTCTGCGGAAAGAGACCTTTGGAGGCGCCCTGTATGACCTGGGATGCTATTGCGTGAGCATGGCCCTGTGGATGATGGGCAGGGATCCGGAAGTGGTGCGGGCTGCAGCGCAGTTTTCCGACAGGAAGATTGATCTGTACACCACCGCTCTGCTGCTGTACGACAACGGCGCGGTGGCCAAGCTGGACTGCGGAATGCTGCTGCCTTCGGGGCGGCTGGACCGGCTGCACATTTACGGAACCAGGGGGGAAATCCATTCTCCGCTGCGCTTCAATCAGTCCGGTGAGATCTCCTATACGGTCATCCGGGATGGAAAAGCGGAAGAAAAAACGGTCATGGCGCCCAATAATTATCAGCTGGAAATCGAGCAGATGGGCAGGTGCATCCGCAGCGGAGAGACGCCCTGGGTCAGCAAGGCATTTTCACTGCGCTGTGCGGCCGTGATGGACTCCATCCTTACGGAAATCGGCTACTGACGCTGCGGGAAAATGCCTGCCAGGGCCGGAAGCGGAGCGTTGCCCATTTTCAGGACAGCGCTGTAGCAGCCGCGAGGCAGGATTGCTTCGACAACAAATTAAAAAAAGTGCCGGCACCGGATGCCGGCATGCCACAACAGCACTTGCCATAGCGGGCCGTGTGTCTGCCGCAGGGGATAATGGGATAGCCTTCAGGCATGCAGGATCCTTATGAACCTTTTCACCTCCCCAAAACCCGTTTTTGCGGTATCTGGCGGATCGGGGGCTATCAGACTTGAAGGAGCCGGATGCGGTGAGGGTCTGGAAGGAATCAGGGCAGGGAGGATCAGAAAATTCCCGGGGAAGGCTTGACAGAATGAATGGCCTGCCCTATACTGATCACTGAGATACTCAAAAGGATAATTTAAAAGATAAGCAGGTTGTTTGCATGTTGGAAAAGGGAATCCGGGAAGCGGACCGCAGGGATACAGGAAATATGAAAGGCTCCTTTGCGGTAAACAGCAAGTGTGGAAAAAAGCCGCTCATTCTTGCCGGGGCGGAAATGGATTTTGAAACTGCTCCGGTGATTGTGGAGGCAGTGACCCGTTTTGCTGCAAAAGGCATCTACGGCTTCACCCTGGCGGATGACCGCTATCTTTCCGCAGTGGCCGGATGGCTGCAGGATGTGCGGGGCATGAAAGTGACAGACGGGGACATTGTTCCCACGCTGGGCACGATCTTCGGACTGAGCACTGCCATCCGGGCATTTACCCGGCCGGGGGACGGAGTGGTCATCCTGCACCCGTCGTATTACCGGCACGACAGGGCGGTGGTCCGCAACGGACGCAGGGTTATTTCCGTTCCGCTGCATTATGCGGATCTGCAGTATACCATTCCGTGGGAGCGTCTGAAGGAGGCCATGCAGGAAGGGAAGATGCTCATCCTGTGCAATCCGCACAATCCCACAGGAAGGGTGTTCCGGAAATCGGAGCTGGAGCGTCTGGCGGCAATTGCCAAGGAAACCGGCACCGTGATCTTTTCCGATGAGATCTTTGCCGAGATGATTCTTTCCGGAGAGCCGGCGGTTCCCATGACCAATGTGCTGCCGCAGCAGTCGGTGGTGTGCACTTCCCTGGGGAAAGCCTTCAATTTTACCGGGGTGAATCATGCCAATGCAGTCATTACGGACCCGGACCTTCGGGAAAAGTATATCCGGCAGAGAAACCGGGACCACTTTGGCAGCATTGACCCCTTCTTTTACCAGGCAGTGCTTGCGGGGTATTCGAAGGAAGGAAAACGCTGGATAAGGGCGGTTGCCGGGAAAGTGAAATACAACGCGGAAATGCTTGAGAGGCAGATTTCCGAATGCCCCGGGATGCAGATGTGCATGCCGGAAGGCGGCTTCATAGCATGGCTGGATACGACAGGAACCGGCATGACCGGGGATGTGCTGGCGGAGCGGCTCCGGGAGGAGGAAGCGGTGCTGGTGGATCCGGGCAGTGAATATAATCCGGGAGGAGAACATTTCCTCCGCATCAATCTGGCGACCCCCGAAAAGAATATCCGGGAATTCGGGGAGCGTCTGCAGGCGGTGCGTGCCGGGGGGGAAGGGCATGCATCGAATTGACGAAGTCTATGATGACCTTCGCGAACGCATCTTTGAGGCGCAGTTCAAGCCGAATGAGATGATTACGGAGCGGGAAATCAGCGAGCATTACGGGGTGAGCAAGGTGACGGCGGGAGAAGCGCTGCACCGTCTGTGCCATGAGGGACACCTGACGGCATATCCCCGTACCGGCTATATGGTGACGGCACTGACACCGCTCGACATGCGGCAGATCAAGCGGGTGAGGATTGCCCTCGAAACGCTGGTGGTGGAGGTGCTCTGCCAGGAAAGGGAGCCGCAGGAGCTGTCCGTGCTGTATGATTACATTGTGGAAAACCCGACGGAAGAGGGGAATCCCAGCGCGGCGAACCGCAGGTTCCATATGGCCATGGCCGGACTGACGGAAGACCCTTACCTGATCAGCGTGATCGGGAACATGCTGGGTGCGGCTTCCCGGGTGGAACAGTATGTCAGCCCGGAGAAGATGGCAACCTGGCAGGATTTTCACCGGGATATCGTGGATGCCCTGTGTGAAAAAAACGTGGAGAAGGCCAGGGAGAAGCTCTGGCTCGATCTGAATCAGCGCTAATTTACGACGGAAGTCGCAAATTATAGAGAGTTTTTTGAGGAGGACATGAACATGAAAAGGATCGTTTCCCTGCTCCTGGCTCTGTCCATGCTGCTTTTTGCAACAGCACTGGCAGAAGGCAAAACCCTGACCTGGGCACGTGGCTATGAGTCCACTTCCCTGGACCCTGCCGAAGCGGCAGATGATGAATCCAACAACATCGTTTCCTATACTACGGAAGGCCTGGTGCGCGTCGTGAACGGCGATGTGGTTCCGGGAATTGCCGAGAGCTGGGAGAGCAACGAGGCGGGTGACGTCTACACCTTCCATCTCCGGGAGAGCGTCTGGAGCGACGGAACGCCCCTGACTGCTGCAGACTTTGAGTATGCTTTCTTCCGCCTGATCGATCCCCAGCAGGGACAC
>CAMVHE010000158.1 GCA_947167215.1 uncultured Clostridia bacterium | reverse complement strand
GTACAGCAGAAAACGCCCGCTCCGGCACCGGTGGAAGTCGCTCCCGCCGTGGAAAGTGAGCCGGAAGACGATTTGCAGCTGGTCGCTGTAATCTCCGCAGCAGTTGCTGCCGTGCTTGCCGCCGAAAATGATGGCAAAGCAGCACCGGGATTTGCGATCCGTTCTATCCGCCGCCGCAGCGGTTCCCAGGCATGGGGACGTGCAGGACGGGAAGAGCAGATCTACAGCCGTTATTGAGTATCGAAAGAAAATAAAGGAGGAACTCCTAAATGCGTAATTTTGTCATCACCGTGAATGGCACGGCATATGATGTCACTGTAGAAGAAACTTCTGCCGGAACCGCTCCCGTTGCGGCCGCTCCCATGCCGAAGGCTGCCCCGGCCCCCAAGGCTGCTCCGGCAGCTGCTCCCAAAGCAGTAGCTGCCGGTGAGAAGATCAATGCCCCGATGCCTGGCAACATCCTGGATGTGAAGGTCAAGGCAGGGGACAGCGTAAAGAAGGGCGATGTTCTTGCTATCCTGGAGGCCATGAAGATGGAAAACGAAATCATGGCACCGCGCGACGGCAAGGTGGCTCAGGTTGTGGTCAACAAGGGTGCAACCGTGAATACCGGAGATGCTCTGCTGGTTCTCGAGTAAATACGGAGGTTTTCACAGTGAAAAAGAGACTATGTTTATTGCTCGGTCTCCTGCTGTGCGTCCTGATTGCCGCCTGCGGGCTGGCGGAGGCGGCGCTGGCAGAGGATGCGGGAAACGGCATGGTGACGCTGGTAAACGACTCGCAGAGCTTGATTCCTGTTTATGTAGATGAAGCCGCCGAGGGTGCTGCGGAAACCCTGGACTCGGCAATTGAGCGTTTCAGCATTGGCGATACGGTCATTGGCCTGGTCAAGGATTCCGGTGTATACGCGCTGTTCAAGGGAAACTGGAAGAACGGCGTTATGCTCCTCATTTCATTCCTGCTTCTCTATCTGGCAATTGTCAAGCAGTTTGAGCCGCTGTTGCTCATGCCGATTGCCTTTGGCATGCTTCTTACCAATCTGCCGCTGGCAGGCATCTTTGATGAACCCGTGTACGAGATTCTTTCGAATCCGACCTATCACGGAAAGAACGGCATTCCGATTTACAACGGAGACCTGCTGATCGGCTATCAGTACATCAAGCAGAACGGCGGATTGCTGTATTACCTCTATCAGGGCGTCAAGCTGGGTATCTTCCCGCCGCTGATCTTCATGGGTGTCGGCGCAATGACGGACTTTGCTCCCCTGATTGCAAACCCGATTTCTCTGCTGCTTGGTGCAGCTGCACAGCTGGGTATCTTCCTGGCATTCATTGTGGCACTGATCCTGGGATTCACGCCTGCTGAAGCCGGTGCTATCGGCATCATCGGCGGCGCGGACGGACCGACCGCAATTTACGTCACTACCAAACTGGCCCCCGGCCTGCTGGGACCGATTGCCATTGCAGCGTATTCGTACATGGCTCTCGTTCCGGTCATTCAGCCGCCGATCATGCGCGCTCTGACCAAGAAGGCTGACCGTCAGATCGTGATGGGCCAGCTCCGTCAGGTTTCCAAGACCGAGAAGATCATCTTCCCGATCGTGGTTACCGTGCTGGTTTCCCTGATGCTTCCGAGCGCTGCACCGCTGATCGGCATGCTCATGCTCGGCAACCTGTTCAAGGAATCCATGGTGGCAGACCGTCTCAGCAAGACCGCTCAGAATGAGCTGATGAACATCGTGACGATCTTCCTGGGTGTTACCGTCGGTGCTACGGCAAAGGCGGAAACCTTCCTGCAGCCGCAGACCATCAAGATCATCATCCTCGGCGTCTTCGCCTTTGGCGGCGGCACCGCCGGCGGCGTGCTACTGGGCAACCTGCTCTGCAGACTGACGGGCGGAAAGATCAACCCGCTGATCGGTTCGGCTGGCGTTTCCGCAGTGCCGATGGCAGCGCGTGTTTCTCAGAAGGTGGGCCAGGAGGAGAATCCGGCCAACTTCCTGCTGATGCATGCCATGGGCCCCAATGTGGCCGGCGTTATCGGTTCGGCTGTGGCAGCCGGTGTCTTTATTTCCATGTTCAGTTAACTAGCGAGAATTAAGGAGGAACAACACAATGGGAAAGGTGTTGATCACCGATACCATTCTGCGCGACGCACATCAGTCCCAGGCGGCAACCCGCATGCGCACTGATGAAATGCTTCCCGTTGCAGATAAGTTGGATAAAGTCGGTTATTATTCCCTGGAGTGCTGGGGCGGCGCTACGTTTGACAGCTGCATGCGCTTCCTCAACGAAGATCCCTGGGAGCGTCTGCGCAAGCTGCGCAAGGCAATGCCCAACACCAAGCTGCAGATGCTTTTCCGCGGTCAGAATATTCTGGGATATCGCCATTACGCCGATGACGTGGTGGATGAATTCGTAAAGAAGTCCATTGAAAACGGCATTGATATTATCCGTATCTTTGACGCTCTCAATGACCTCCGCAATCTGGAGCAGGCCGTCAAGTCCACCAAGAAGTATGGCGGAATCTGTGAAATTGCTATCAGCTACACCATCAGCCCGGTCCACACCCAGGAGTACTTTGTGAAACTGGCCAAGGAAATCGAGCAGATGGGTGCGGATACGATCTGCATCAAGGACATGGCCAACCTGCTGCTGCCCTATGAAGCATACAACCTGGTCAAGGCCATGAAGAAGGAGACCAAGCTCCCGATTCATCTGCATACGCACAATACTGCCGGCACCGGCATGATGACCATCCTCAAGGCAATTGAGGCTGGCTGCGATATCGTGGATACGGCACTGTCTCCTCTGGCCAACGGTACTTCCCAGCCGGCAACGGAATCCCTGTGTGCCACCCTGAAGGGCACGGAGTATGATCCCGGACTGGATATGGACCTGATGAATGAATGTGCAGTGCACTTCAGAGATGTTGCAAGCCGTCTTGAGAAAGATGGATTCCTGGATCCGGGAAAGGTGCTTCGCGTAGACGCCAATACCCTGAAATATCAGGTTCCCGGTGGCATGCTGAGCAACATGATCAGCCAGCTGAAACAGTTCAATGCCATGGACCGCTACTATGACGTGCTCGAAGAGATTCCGCGCGTCCGCAAGGACTTTGGCTATCCGCCGCTGGTCACTCCGACCTCCCAGATCGTGGGCACCCAGGCGGTCATGAACGTCCTGTTCGGCCGTTACAAGACCTGCCCCAATGAGTCCAAGGGTCTGATGCGCGGTGAGTATGGCCGTCTGCCGGCACCGGTGAACGAGGAAGTCCGCCGCCAGGTGATCGGGGATGACAAGGTGCTTACCTGCCGTCCTGCCGACCTCATCAAGCCGGAAATGGCTACCATGCGGGAGGAAATCCGCGACTATATCGAGCAGGATGAGGATGTCCTCAGCTATGCCCTGTTCCCGAAGGTCGCTCCCAAGTTCTTTGAGTATCGCCGTGCTGCCGGCCTCAAGCTGGACTCCACGATGCTCGACAAGGACAACAAGACCATGCCTGTCTGATGACAAACCAAAAGGCTGCCAATGGCAGCCTTTTTTACTGGATTGTCAGGTATCATCAGATGGATCGGGCCATGCCGAGTAGGAGATGCCGTCCGGAAGAATTTCCGCCTGGCCGTCGGAAAGCCGGGTAATGGATTCCAGAATGTCATCCCGCTGGTCTGCACGGATCAGGAGGGTGGTAACCACATTCACTCCGAATTCATTGTGCAGAATCTGGCATTCGATGCCCTGAAGGTAATGGGAAAGCCGCTGCCAGGTGGAGTAGTCCACCTCAATCATGTACTGCTCACTGCGGCGCATGACCACGATGGTCGAGGCGTCCGTGGCAATTTTGCATCCCTGCGTGTAAGCGCGCACCAGACCGCCTGCACCGAGCAGGACACCGCCGAAGTAGCGGGTGACCACTACGGCGCAGTTTACCAGCCTCCGGTTTTTTAACACCTCGATGATGGGCATTCCGGCGGTTCCGCCGGGCTCACCATCGTCACTGTAGCGCATGATGCCGGCATTCTGGCCGATGATGTAAGCATAGCAGTTATGGGTGGCATCCTGGTGTTTCTGCCGTATGCGGTTCAGGAAAGCAAGCGCTTCCTCTTCTGTCTGGCAGGGGGTGCCGTAACCGATAAAACGGGATTTATTGATGATGATTTCGTCACTGCCTTCATGTTGCAGGGTACGATAGGAAAGCATGTCTGCCACGGCTGTTTGTCCTCCCTGTGGGTGATGGAATCCATTATAGAAAGGATGGCCGCAGCCTGTCAAGGACAGCGGGAAAGAAGCAAAATGATTCATATTGTGCTGGTGGAACCGGAGATTCCACAGAATACGGGCAACATCGCAAGAACGTGCGCGGCAACGGGAAGCCGCCTCCACCTGATCAAGCCACTGGGTTTCAGCCTGGCAGACCGGTATCTGAAGCGGGCAGGCCTCGACTACTGGAACATGGTGGAGGTAACGGTGCATGAGAACCTGGGCGAATTGCTGGAAAGCTATCCCGGGGCGGCCTTTTATTATCTTTCCACCAAGGGAGAAAAGAACTATACGGAAGTTGACTATCCCGGGGAAGTCTTTCTGGTATTTGGTAAGGAATCCCGGGGACTTCCGGAAAACATTCTTTCCAAAGCCTATGACCGGTGCATTCGCATTCCCATGATTTCCGGAGCCAGAAGTCTTAATCTATCCAATTCCGTGGCCATCGTGACGTATGAAGTGCTTCGGCAGAGGGAATTTGCCGGCCTTCAGGAGGCAGGAAGCCTTACGGGGCGTGAGGAAGACGGAGCTCCCTGGCTGGATTACGTATGATTCTTGACAGTGTTTCCACTTGAAAAGTATAATGAATAAAAAGGACGGGAGGGGAGTGCATGGCTAAAAAGAAAACGAAAAAGGGTAAGGTCAGCTACCATGTGGCAGCCGGCGTTATGGATGTCATCCGTGCAGCACTTTCCTGCCTGGTGATCATCCTGATGATTCTTCTGCTGACCAGTCTGGGATCCTGGGTAATCAGCGATATCAATGTGACTTTTTCGGACCTTACCGATGGCATTGGCAGTGCTGTTTTCCAACTTGAATAAAAAACACACAAAAACATACAAAAAATTCCAAAAATCTGGCTTCTCCGGATCCTGTCGATCCGGAGAAGCTTTTTATTTGCAGCTCGAGGTAAAATCGGCCTGAAAGCCAAAATATACATTCTTTTAGTGTTATTTTTCATACATAAAAAAGGAAGTGAGCAAAGGGGGAAAAATTGTACCGCAATTTGTGGGGTTTACATTGAGAACTAATATAAGAATAATCATAAGAATGACACTTGCAATTGATAATGCGTGTTGTTATAATATATGCAGATTTGCGGTTCGGGTCTGTGGTTGAAAATCGATGCCAGTCGCAGGCAAAACGATCCACGTAATCCGGGATAACCCGGGGAGCATGGTGCGGCTTAGACGTAAGTCCGTCCGGAATTTCCGAGAGAGCAAGTAGTGGGGCACTGAGTGTACGAGCAAAAGCTCCAGACGGCGAGTGTGGGGTCAAAGACCAGGTCAGCCGATAGCAAAATCTATATTCTTTTATTTGTATCCGGAGGAATACCCATGTACCAGGACAAAACTTTAGTTTGCAAAGACTGTGGCCAGGAATTCGTGTTCACCGCCGGTGAACAGGCATTCTACGCAGAAAAAGGCTTCCAGAATGAGCCTACCCGCTGCAAGGCCTGCCGCATCGCACGTAAAAATGCCCGTCAGGGTGCTGACGGACAGCGCGAAATGTTTGAGACCACCTGTGCTCAGTGTGGCAAGCCTACTCGCGTGCCGTTTATCCCCAGGAACGACCGACCGATTTACTGCAGTGAGTGCTATGCTGCCATCAAAGCCGCACAGTATTAATCGATAGATCGTGATCCGCACGTCACATCCCAGGATGTGACGTTTTTTTTCGTCCAGAAAAGCGCAGAATCTGGATGCCGCGGATCTATTCCGGTGCATGGGATAGAGAAGCCAAAAAAACAGAATATCCCTGCAGATGGAAAAAGCATGGCTTTCCGGCTGGCAGGAGCAGGTGGAACGCTGATATCGTCTGGAAGGAAGTCACAGGTTCAATTTGGGTGTGCATTTTGTGCCGCGGGGGAAAGGGGATGCATTGCAGAAGACAGGAACGGAACCAATACGGAAGGAAAACAGGGAAGAACATTTCTTTCGTGGGAATCAATGTGAGGGTTAATAGCAATAATGATACAAAAAATATCAGCAGGAAAGAATTGTATTGAAAAATGATCTTTACAGGAGAACAGCAGGAAAGGTATAATGAACTGGATGTGGGTTTCGAAAAATCGGAAACATAGTTTCGGTTTTCGAAAAGTGCATAAGAGCCTTATTTTTTAGGAGGAAAGGTATGAAAGGTAGAAAAACAGGCTTGAAGCGCGGGCTTGTGGTTCTGTTGGCATCCATCCTGGTATTGTCACTCTTTGCCACAAACATCGCACAAACGTGGCGCAGCAAGATTGACGCTGCTCTTGGAACGTCCAGTTTCAAAACCGTCAATCACACTGCAGATGTGTACTACAAGTCAGAGTTCAAGGAACTCAAAGAAGTGATTGATGCCAAGGAAGCATTGGCAAGGGAAATCTCTCAGGAAGGTACCGTTCTCTTCAAGAACAACGGAGCTCTTCCGCTGAACGCTTCGAGCGATAAGGTGACCATCTGGGGTCTGAATGCCACCTCTCCGACATTTGGCGGCCTCATTGGTTCCACCACTTCCGTTAACAGCGAAAAAGGACAGACCACTGTCAACCTGATCGACGCCATGAAGGAAATTGGCTTCTCGGTCAATGAGGATATGCTGTCCCTGTATGCCAGCAGTGCTGCTGATCCGTACCGCAGGGCTGCTTCCTTCTTCGGACAGTCGGTTCCGGGCCACTCTCTGATCCCGGTATTCTGGCCGATGTTCGAAACTGCTACCAGCTACATGATCGGTGAACCGCCGGCAGAATTCTATACGTCTTCTGTGCTGGATGCTGCGAAGGATACGACCGCAATCGTGTTCCTGTCCCGCGACAGCTCCGAGGCTTCCGACTATGCGGTTTCGACCATGGTCGATCCGAATGGCGACAAGTTCGAGCGCCCCATGGGTCTGTCCGA
>CAMVHE010000157.1 GCA_947167215.1 uncultured Clostridia bacterium | reverse complement strand
TCCTCATGAACGGACAGGAACGCGAGCGACTCCGGAATACCTTGCAGCATGCCTTCCGGAAGATCCGGGGCAGGGCATAAACAGAAAGGGGTTATTTTTCCATGGAATACGCACAGCTTCAAAAAGGAAAGACGGCATACCAGAACCTGAGCGATATCTGTTCCCAGCTGGTCACCAGCGGAAACTGGCAGCGGGTGGGAGTGAAGGATATCAAGCTGTTCCTGGATATGTATGTTCAGGTGCTTCTGCTCAAACTGGCGCAGGCCGGTGGGAATCCGCGGGAAGATCTGCTCAGCTTCATTTCTGAAGTGCCTTCCCGGGATATTCTGAAGATCGGAACGGTTTCCGCGGATCAGGCGCTGAACATTGGACACAAGAACCGCTCTTTTGCAGAGGGAACGCCCATCCTGCTGCGCTGCTGCATGGCCATGGATGACAAGGACGGAACGGCCAGCGCTCCGCAGTTTGTGGACGCGGTAACCCGCCTGCTGTATGCAGCTGCGGAGGTCGACGGGGACCTGAACGGAAATGAGCTGCAGTTCATCACCACCTACGGTGGAAGCCTGCGCACCATGATCCTTTCCCGGGCAGCCGGCAGGCACAGCAGTGATGAGCGGACCATCAAGGTGGAGGCGCCCGGCCAGAAGAAGGGCGGAGCAAATCCGCAGGAGGCTCCTGCCAGCGTACCGAAAAAGCCGGAAGAACCGGAAAAATCCCTGGAGGAACTGCTGGCAGACCTGGACAGCCTGATCGGACTGAACCAGGTCAAGGAAGAAGTCCATTCCCTGATCAACCTGATCAAGGTCCGCAAGCTCCGGGAAGAGCATCAGCTGAAGATCATGGATATGAGCTTCCACATGGTGTTCACCGGAAACCCCGGCACCGGAAAAACCACCATTGCCCGTCTGGTGGCCAAAATCTACAAGCAGCTGGGATTCCTGAGCAAGGGACAGCTGGTGGAGACGGACCGCAGCGGCCTGGTGGCCGGCTATGTCGGACAGACCGCAGGCAAGGTGGCAGAAGTGGTCAACAGCGCCCTGGGCGGCATCCTGTTTATTGATGAGGCCTATGCGCTGGCGCGCAAGGGAATGGAGAATGACTTCGGACGGGAGGCCATTGACACACTGGTCAAGCTGATGGAAGACCATCGGGATGACCTTGTGGTCATTGTTGCAGGCTACACGGATGAAATGCATGACTTCCTTACCAGCAACCCGGGCCTGATTTCCCGTTTCAACAAGTATATTGACTTCCCGGATTATACGGATGACGAACTCATGGGCATCCTTGCCATGAACGCCAAGAAACAGGGCTATGTCGTGTCGGAGGAAGCCAATCAGGTGGTCCGCCAGATGCTTTCCGGCATGACGCTCAGTGCACGGATGGACTACGGCAATGCCCGCGGCATCCGCAACAGCTTCGAGAAGATGGTGCAGGCCCAGGCAAACCGCATCGCGGATACGAAAGAGGAGATCACCAAGGAGCTGCTCTGTGAGATCCGCGGAGAGGATGCCCGCAAGGCCCTGGGGATGGAAATCACCGAGGGAGGACAGGAGAAACAGAGCGAGGAGCTGACCTTCATGGAGGAAGCACTCGGAGAAAAGGAAGAATAAGAACATGGCAGTCATTCTGACCGCGGAAGAGATCGTCAAGCGCTATGCCATCAAGCCGGTGGTGGAAAAGGTATCCCTGACCATTTCGGACGGGGAAAGAATCGGCCTGGTAGGCGTGAACGGGACGGGAAAATCCACCCTGCTGAAGCTGCTTGCAGGGCTGGAGGAAGCCGACAGCGGCAATGTAATGCGCAGAAACGGGGCGGTGGTCACCATGCTGCCTCAGATTCCGGATTATTCGGTATCCAGAACGGCAGAGGAGCAGGTCCTCCGGGATGCGCCGGCCGGCTCGGGCGTCCCGGACCCGTATGAAGCGCGGGCCATGCTGACGCGCATCGGCATTCCGGATCCGGACGTGGATGTCAGCACGCTCTCCGGAGGACAGAAAAAGCGGGTTGCCCTGGCAGCCGCGCTGATGATGCCCGCGGATATCCTGCTGCTGGATGAACCTACCAACCATCTGGATGTGGAAACCATTCTCTGGCTCGAAGAAAAGCTGGCCGGCTGGAAGGGTTCCCTGCTCATGGCGACCCATGACCGGTATTTCCTCGACCGTGTGTGCAACCGGATTTTTGAGATGGATCACGGCAGGCTGTACATCCACGAGGGAAACTATGCGACCTACCTCGAAGAGAAGGCAGCCAGGCTCGACATGGAGAGTGCCCAGGCAAGGAAGCGGAGCGCCATTCTCCGTATGGAAAAGGCCTGGATGGAACGCGGCGCCAGGGCCAGAAGCACCAAGCAGAAGGCCCGGATAGAGCGTTACGAAGAACTCTCTGCCATGGAGGGGCCGAAGGAAGAAAAGAAAATCGCCATGTCTTCCGCCAGCAGCCGCCTTGGAAGGACCATTATTGAATGTGAGAATGCCGGGATGACACTGGGAGGACATGAACTGCTTTCCAGCTTCAACCTGGCAATGACCAAACGGGAGCGGATGGCGGTGGTCGGAGAAAACGGTGCAGGAAAGACCACTTTTCTCCGGATGCTGGCAGGAGAACTGCAGCCCACCGCGGGAAAGGTCCTTCACGGGGAAACGGTGAAGATCGGATTTCTTCGCCAGGAGCCGCCGGCGGTGGACCCGGAGCTGCGGGTCATTGACTATATCCGGGACATCGGGGAGACGGTTCAGACCGCGGAAGGACGCATTACCGCGTCCCAGATGCTGGAACGTTTTCTTTTCCCGGTTGAGGAACAGTATACACCGGTGAGCCGGTTATCCGGCGGGGAACGGCGGAGGCTGATTCTGGCAGGCGTCCTGATGTCTGCCCCCAATGTGCTGCTGCTGGATGAGCCGACCAACGACCTCGACATCAGTGCCCTGGAAGTGCTTGAGGACTATCTGGAGCATTTTGAGGGCGCTGTGGTGGCCGTTTCCCATGACCGCTATTTTCTCGACAGGATTGCAGAGAAGCTCTGCGTGCTGGAAGCCGGGACCATGAAGCAGTATGCCTGCTCCTTCAGTGAATACCTGGACAGCCGGAAGGCGCAGGTGCAGGAGGAAAAGCGGGAAGGCGCCCGTGCACTGCAGCGGGAAAAGCAGGAACACACGCGGAAGCTGCGGATGACCTGGCGGGAACAGAAGGAATACGAGGGAATTGAGGAGCGCATGGATGCGCTTTCCGCACGCATTGCCGAACTGGATGCGGAAGTGGAGAAGTATGCTTCCGACTATGCCAGGCTGACCGGAATCCTTGAGGAAAAGGAAAAAACGGAAAAGGAACTGGAAGCAGCGGAAGAACGCTGGCTTTATCTGCAGGACCTTGCGGAGCGGGTGGCTCAGCAGGACGAAGGATGAGGCACGGCGGCACTGCCGGAAAGCGGTGCAGCGTTTGAAAAGAAACAATCCTGGAGGACCATTGTCATCCAGGATTGTTTTTTACCGGCTGTGGAGATCCTCTTCCAGGTCCTTTTTCCAGGCACTGCCGAGGGGGGCACAGCAGCGGACGTTTTCCACCGCGTTGGACACATTCCGGTAGACCTTCTCGGTTCCGATCGAATCTGCCCGGTAATTCGCCGCATACTGACGGTCGATGCCGAAGCTCTCGGCCGTCTCCTCGGCGTCGATGTTTGCGCCGATGAAGAGGAACTGCCATCCGTACTGCTTCTTCTCCTTCTCAATCATGGCACGGACTTCCGGACAGGTGTAGCGGCGGCTTGCGTTCTCATGACCGTCCGTGATGATGATGAACATGGTATGCTCCGGGACATCCTGCGGCCTCGCATATTTATGGACCATGGCAATATGGTGGATTGCGTCGCCGATGGCATCCATCAGTGCCGTCGAGCCGCGGACGTAATAGTCCCTCCGGGTCAGCGGTGCAATGCGATGAAGCGATACGCGGTCATGGATGACCTCCATGGTGTTGTCAAAGAGTACCGTCGATACATAGGCAGTTCCGTCAAGGGCTTTCTGGCGCTCAATCATGGAGTTGAAGCCGCCGATGGTATCTTCCTCCAGGCCGGCCATGGAGCCGCTGCGGTCAAGGATAAAGACGAGTTCGGTAAGATTGCGTTTCATATCTGTTTCCTCCTTTGTGATTTGTGAGGTAAGCTTATCATAAGGAGAATTCCAAAAGGTCGCCTGAAAAGCGACAAATGAAAAACCGGGCAGAAAAATCTGCCCGGAAAAAAACATAAGAAAAAAACAGCCAGACCGGCTGGTTCAAAACCCCAAAGTGCCGCTGCCACCTATTTTTCACCCACCGTCTCGGTAGGTCGGTACCCTGTAATAACATATCTGCCTTCCCCTGGCGTTAAAAACGGGGGCATGACATCCAAGTACTAACTCCGGGCTCCAGTTGTGAAAATGTGAGAGAAAACACAAGGCGACTGGCGAACACCCCAGGAAGAATTGCTTCCCTTAAGAACGAGTTCATTATAGCAACCGACAGAGTCCCTGTCAACGTGTTTTTGAAGAAAAAGACCGTTGCAAAAGATATTTAATAATCCTTTTGGGGATTATTGATTTTTGGGGCAAAGCATTACAAATCATAGGGATAAGCAATAAAAAGTTATTATAACGGTCTTTATAATTATCAGGAAGGGAAAAGCCTTCCGGGAAACTATTTATTGGTGGCGCCGCAGATATAGGAGCTTTTCTGGATTGCGGTTGTCATTCTCCGGCTTCCGTCCGGATACAGCCAGATGGCTTCCACATCCGGAAGCTGCTGGATGAAAGCGGCGGAAGCCTCCTCGTCCAGCAGGAAGGCGGCGGTGGAGAGCAGGTCGGCATAGCCGGAGTCCTCGGTTACGATGGAGACCGAGCGGAAGGTGTCGGCAGGGAAGAGGGTATCGGGATCAATCAGATGGCAGTAGCGTACGCCGTCGACTTCAAAATACCGCTGGTAGTCGCCGGAAGTGACGACGGAAAGGTTGGAAAGATAGAGAATATCAGCATATTCACTGTTCTTGAACACGTCCCCGTCCGGAGCCTGCAGGCCAATGGACCAGTTGGGGCGGGCATCTTCCGGCGGATTGCCAATGCGGACATTGCCGCCTGCGGAGATGACAAAGGATGAAAGCCCTTCCTGAAGCAGCGTCTGGGCAATGCGTTCGGTGGCATATCCCTTTGCCACGGCACCCACATCCAGTTTCAGAAGGGGGTCCGCAAAATAGACGGTGGAATCCTCTACATTAAGGATGAGGTCCTCGATGCTGGTATGCTTTGCCGCTTCCTCGAGGGCTTCCCGGGATGGCAGGTATGCACTGGCAGGATCGTCAAGGGCGGTCTCCCGGGCATCATGCCAGAGGTCCAGGACGCTTCCCATGGCGATATTGACTTTTCCGCCGGTGATTTCATACCCCTCCTTGGAGAAGCAGAGGAGATCCATGAGCGTCTCATCCACGACGACGGGTCCTTCCGCGGCATGGGCATTCAGCGTATGGATGTTGGTAAGCCCTTCATACGCGTTGTACCGGTCAAAGAGACGGTGATACTGGAGATACAGGTTTTCCACCTCGGTACTCCAGCGGGAAAAATCCTCCGGGGTATCGGCATAAGCCAGGAAGGTGATGACCGTATCAAAGGCGTCGTAGAAAATATCCGAATACCGGGCAGGTTCTGCAGCACCGGCAGAAGCGGTAAAAAGAAGAATCAGGAAAAGCAGAAAGCATTTTTTCATGAATAAACCTCCGGATCAGTGAAGATGCGGTAAAGTATACAGGAAAGAGGCAGGATTCTCAAGCGGGAGAACGGAAAAAACGTCGGGAAACGGGAGGCGTGTCCCGGAAAATCCCGGACCGGGTCCTCCTGAAAAAAGATGGCGGGAAAATCCCGGGGAGCGCTGTCCAGATTCGTGCTGCGGGGGGACGGGAAGAAGCTGTCAGTTTCAGTTTTATAACAGTGATGATGTTATAAAATCCGGACCGGGATTTCGGAAAACGGGAAGGAACAGGCAGAAATTTCAGCGAAAAGGGAAAAAATACGGTGAATTGAGGATTGAAAAGAAGCAGGGACTATGCTAGAATTTCGGCGATCAGTCCCTGAAATATAAAAAGTAGAAAGAGGGAAAATTCGTGTATAGTGATATCATCATCATCGGTGCCGGTGTGGTAGGAAGCGCACTCGCACGGGTGCTGAGCCGCTATGAGGCCGGCATTACCGTGCTGGAGCGGGGATGCGACCTGGCAGAAGGTGCATCCAAGGCCAACAGCGGCATCGTCCATGCAGGTTTTGATGCCAAACCCGGCTCGCTCAAGGCAGAAATGAACGTGAAGGGTGCACAGATGTACCCGGCACTTTGTGAAGAACTCGGCGTTCCTTACAGCCAGCCCGGTGCCCTGGTTCTGGGCTTCTCCGAGGAGGACCGGGAAACGCTGGAAGTACTGCTGGAACAGGGCAGGAAAAACGGAGTGCCCGGACTTTCCATCATTGAGCGGGAGGAAATCCTTGCACTGGAACCGGCTACCAATCCGAAAGTGGTCTGCGCCCTGCTGGCGGAGACCTCCGGCCTTACCAGCCCCTATGAGATGACATTTGCCCTCGCAGACCATGCGGCACTCAACGGTGTAACGTTCCGTTTCAATGAAGCGGTTTCGGAAATCCGCAAAGAAGACGGCCTGTGGCATCTGCGGACCGGCAGCGGCGAATACACTGCCAGAATTATTGTAAACTGCGCGGGCGTTCACAGCGCCGAGCTTCACAATCAGATCTCCGAAGACAAGAAGGAGATCATTTACCGCAGGGGACAGTATTATCTCATGGACCGCATGGAAAAGCTGCCCTTCGTGAGAACCATGTTCCAGTGCCCCACCAAGATGGGCAAAGGCGTGCTGGTTTCTCCGACGGTTCACGGAAACCTGCTCCTCGGACCCTCTGCAGAGGATATTCCGGATGAGATGGATACGTCTACCACGGCCGACGGTCTGGCCTTTGTGCTTGAAAAGTCCCGTCTGACCTGGCCCGCTGCTTCCACCAGAGGGACCATTACGAATTTCTCCGGCATCCGTGCGCATGAGGCGAAGGGAGACTTCATCATCGGTGCCGTCGCCGGACAGGAAAACGCTTACGAGACCGTGGGCATTGAAAGCCCGGGCCTGTCTGCTGCGCCTGCGATTGCCGAGCGGCTCGGAGCACAGATTGCACAGGAGCAGGGCCTTGCGAAAAAGGCGGAAATCGTTCCTGCGATCCAGCGGCCGAAGCCCTTCAAGAGCATGACCGATGAGGAAAAGCGGGAAG
>CAMVHE010000156.1 GCA_947167215.1 uncultured Clostridia bacterium | reverse complement strand
TTCCTCCCACGACCTATAGAGGTCGGGGTCTCCTTGCCTACGATTGATGAAATCCGAACGAAAGTTTAACTGTACGATCGAAGCCTCTATGTGCTTTATTGGCGGAAAGTACAAGCCGCTCATTTTGTGGCATCTTATCGAGGGAGAAAAGCGGTTCAGCGAGCTTCAACGGCTGATTCCCCAGGCAACCGCGAGAACACTGACGCTCCAGCTGCGGGAACTGGAGCAGGATCAGCTGATCCATCGGGAGGTGTTTCCTGTCGTGCCGCCGAAAACCGAATACTCGCTCACTGAACTTGGAAAGACACTGGTTCCTTTGATCACTGAGCTGAGGGAGTGGGGGCGGTACTATTTTGAGTACACGCATCAGCCCAATCCCTGTGAACAAGAATAAACAGTATCTCAACTTCCGGTTTGTCGACAAGTTCCCATTAACGGGCAAGTGTCTGAAAAGGGTTGACATGTTCCTGACGAACAGGCAAAACGTTGATATGTTCCTGACCGCACTTTTGCGAACAGGCAGGGGGCGATGGACATGTTTCCCTTTACCAACGAGGGGTATGATTTAGTAGTTTCATTTCCTCGTGCCATGTTGAGACGGTAGTATTGATGTCACGGAAAGACACATAGGGCCGTCAAAAGTGCCGTATTTCCGGGCTTTTCGCGCATCCGACCGTCTGCAGTGAATAGCGGATTCGACCGGGAAAAACGCTCTTTCAGAACATATCAACTGCTCCGGTCTGAAGGTTGAGTAGGTCATTTAGATGTCACAGGGTTGAGTGGTCGGTTTGGATGTTTTTGCGGCAAGGTTGAGTTAGTGGTATGGATAACGGCGGGTTGTGGCTGTGGTTTAGATGTCGGAGGTTAACTATGCTTGTATTGAAAATATTGGCCATCCTGCTGGGATTGGCCTGCCATACGGTCCTTTTTTTGTTGCGTTTTTCCCGTTGATAACTGCAAAAGGATACATATGTGCCATTCAGCGTGGACAGCAGTTCTGATATGGAAAAAGCGGTCCCGGTTTTTTCAGAAACTGCCAGGGGTTGTGAAAACGCTGACGCTTTTCCGAAACTCCTTCAGTCATATATACCTTTTCCCATGCAGCACTTTTTGAATTTCTTACCTGAACCACAGGGACAGGGGTCATTTCTTCCAATAACTGGCTTATCATGTACAATCGGTTCCATATTGCCCTCGGATCGCTTGGATGCTGCGGATTCCGGTGTCTCTTTTACATTTCTCCTTGGGTCTTCTTCAGGATAATCCTTGAAAAACCTGACTGGATACCATTCGGAATACCTAACGAGTTTTCGTATGATTCTCTGGTAAATCGTCTCTTTTCTAAATGATGTGGCTGATGCATATTCTTCCAGAAAAAGACATTCCTTTTCAAGCAGCTCCGGATACAATTCCTTTACAATCTTATATTCTTCTGTATTTCCATCTTCCCATTGTTTTATAAGATGAGCATTTGCATCACAGCGAATAACATCCATTACTTCTTTCGCATTAAGTCCCTCATTTATAATTTCCTTCTCTATACCGGAGTCTTTTAAGGTAGCAAGCTGTTTCCATTCCGTGGAAATGCGATCGTCTTTAAACATAAGATCTCTCAGGAACACACGCCTTGCTTGCGCAAAGTCCATATTATTGCCCGGTTGTTGTGATGTGCTGGCCTTTATAATCAGCTCTCTCATTCGCTTAACATTTTCAGGCCGAAAATGACAATTCTCCACTTCCAGCAGCCCGCCAATTAACACCAGTACGCCTTTTTCATCCAAAATCTGGATATTCTTCTCCAGGAAGGAAATAATCCCCGATAGAAATCTTTCATCTAATTGCTTGTCTGTAAGGGCTATCTCAGCAACTGCACTCTCATAAATGAAAAGGGCATCTCCCGCAGTGCTCTTCGTATACTCTGTCGGCTGATTCAGCAAAGCTTTCCCTGCGGCAATGATCAGGTCTCCCCGGTCCGCTTCATGTGCACAATCCGTGAGATTTGCCAGAAAAGATAATTCCCGTAAACCCAGCTCAAAAGCTTTTTCATATTCCGGCAAACCCTTGTTTTTCCAGCCCCGCCTGAAATATGCCTCTCCAAGCGTATAATGCGCCCACTTGTCCTTTGGCAGGACTATCACCAGATTCTGAGCTGTTTTGACCGCATTCCCTTTCTGTCCATTCTTCTCCTGCGCTTTCGTAAGATGATAAAGAATATATGGATCTCCTGGCTTCATCACCAGTGCAGCCTGCAGCAGATTTACGGCATTGGCATAATCATGTTTTTCCATGGCTTCAGCAGCATATTCAACGATCTGCGCCAATCCCTTGTCATTTTTGGCATCCGGCAGCTGGTAATCCGGGCCATCTTCCACCCCGGTAATTCCATTCAGCAGGTCTTCATATGCTTTCCGGATACGAATGAATTCTTCTGTGTCATTTTGACCCTTTGCAGTATACTGACGAAGCATTTTCACATAGGCTTTTCGTATTTCTTCCTTACCTGCTCCCCGCTGAAGCCCCAAAATGGCATAATTATCCTGGTTCATTTTTTACTCCTTGCAGCTTCTATCAGTTTTTGTAATAACGTCTCCTTTGCATCAGCCAGTTCAAAAGACTGGTCTACAATCGCTTCCTTAAGCTGTTCCAGTTGTGCAGAAATCTCCAGCCGCATGGCAGGACTGAGATCCGTACGCCTGTCGAGAAGTCTCTCCGTCATGCGAATGATGGGCTGATATTGTTCTGCCCCGTTCACTTCATACCATGCGGTCCCGGACGGTTTTTCCTTTTCCGAACCAATACCCGGAGTTTCCTCTCCGCTGTGCATATTGATCTGAATAGCCGCTTCCTTTCCCGTAGCACGGATTGTTCCTTTTACTTTCAGCATTCCGTTCATATCATAAGTAAACTCTACATCTACCGGTTCTGTCCGCTTCGAGTTTCTGGGAAAACCGGACAGATCGAATCTGCCAAGAAGGTGATTATGGGAGGCGATTTCGCTTTCTCCCTGATAAACCACGATTTCTACGGTCTGCTGTCCCGGATAAACCGTCTGATATTCTTCTGTTCTGCTCGTGGGTATCGTTACATTCCGCGGAATAATGACGCTCATATAATCATCCGTATAGTCTGTAATGCAGGCTATTCCCAGGGTATACGGATTTACATCGGTCATAATCAGTCCTTCCTCCGGCTTGATTTCCCCGGAGATCATTCCTGCCTGCACCGCTGCACCTTCAGAAACCGCGAAATCCGGATCAACCACGATTTCCGGCTTCTTTCCGGTGTATGATTCAATATCTGCAGAAACCATGGGCATTCTGGAAGAACCGCCAACCAGAATGATCTTATCTATCTGATCCATACGAAGTCCGGAATCCTGGAGAACCACATCGATGGGATGATGCGTTCTATCCAGCAGGTCACGGCACATTTCTTCAAACATCTCACGGGTAATCGTCTCATTTACTTCCAGAGGTTTCCCACTCTTGCTGGCAATGGCAGGAATCAGGACCTGATAGCTGTCCTGTCTGCTGAGGGCAATCTTGCATTTTTCCGCTTCTTCCTTGATGCGGACTGCGGCAAACCTGTCGCCGCGCAGATTGATCCCCTTCTTTTTCCGGAAGGACCGGTAGAGGTGTTCCATCAGCTTCTCGTCAAAATCCTTGCCTCCCAGCTGATTATCTCCGCTGGATGCTTTCACTTCGACAACGCCGGAGAACATTTCCAGAAGCGTCACATCAAAGGTGCCTCCACCCAGGTCATAGACCATGATATGACTTTCGTCCTCCATATGATCTATTCCATAGGTCAGCGATGCAGCCGTTGGTTCGTTAATAATGCGTTCCACTTCAAATCCTGCAGCTATTCCTGCCCTTATGGTCTCCTGTCGCTGAATCTCGTTGAAATAGGCAGGTACGGAAATGACAGCCCTTCGGATATCCTCTCCAAGATATGCCGATGCATAAGTGCGTACATAGTTCAGAAGCTTTGCCTGAAGCTCTACCGGTGTATACTCCGCTTTGCCAAGTTTCACCTTCTGGCCGGTACCCGTCTTCCTTTTCACTTCCATCGCCGTGTTTTCCGGGGAAAGGATAAGCTGCGCCTTTGCCTTCTCGCCTACAACCCAGTTTCCGCCATCATCTATCCCTACTAAGGACGGCGTGACGATTTTTCCCTCCGGGTTGGGAATCATCTCTGTCTTTCCATTTCGATAAACTGCTGCTTCTGTTGTCGATGTTCCGAGATCAATGCCAATCACTGTGCTGTCCATTTTCTTTTTCCCTCACTCTGCTAGATATTATTTGCTGTTTATCGCTTTTTTCTCCACAGTTCAACGACCTTCTTTGGTTTGGGACTTCCAATCCCGGCGGATTCCGTTCTCGTGATTTCAGACACTGCTGTTTTCTCCGTACTTTCCTGCGTTCCTTCTGCCGTTTCAGAAACCGACCCTGCATCCGCTTTTTCTTCCAGAGTTTCGACAGCCGATGGCGGAGTGATCTCCTCCCTGTCTTCCTGGAGATCATTCTCTTCTTCTGCTTTCGCAGTTTCTACGGCAGCCGGTTCTGCTGTTTCTTCCTGCGAGACTTCTTCTGTTTCGGATGTTTCGCTTTCCGGCTTTTCCTGCAGACTGCCATCCGCCAAGGAATCCTTGTCAGGTTCGGCCTCCGGAGCAGCTTCGGAAGGAAGCTCCATCTCTGGCTTCAACGGTTCAGCGGACGCCAGAGCGCAGTCTGTATCCTCTTTTTCTTCCTTCGGGCTCTGTTCCGTGCCCGACTCCTCCGGATGGAATCCGTTTTTCCGGTTTCTGTTCCACAAAGAAACCACCGTCCGCTTTTTCTCCTTTTCTTCAGGTGCATTCTGCAGCACATCTGCCGTTTCCCGGACTATCTCCTCTTCCACCCCGGATTCTTCCCGGGCTTCCGTTTCCGGAATTTCAGGAACCGTTTCCACGTCCTGCTCTTTTTCCTGCTCCGAGCCGGTATCTTCCAGGTCCGGGGCATCCGGCAGGAAAGCCGGTCCAGCAGCCGGTTCCGTTTCCCTTTCCGCTGCCGCTGTATCTTCCGCGGCGTTTTCCATCTCCGGCACATTCTGTCCCGGATTGCTGTCCAGCGCTTCAGCAGACAGTTTCTCTTCTTCTGCCTTCTCCGTTTCCTGCTCAGGGAGAACCTGCTCACAGGAAGCCTCTTCCGCCCGGGTCTCCGCTTCCTGTTTCTCCTCCGCTTCCGGCTCTGTCAGGCTCCGGCTTACCTCCTCCGGCACGACAGGCTCTGCCTCTGTACTGCTGGCTGCAAGATGGGAATCCGGTTCTTCATCTTCCGTATTCTTCTCGTTCTCAGAAGTCGGAACCGTGTCCGCTTCCTCCTCTTTTTCCTCCATCGGAGGCTCCATGTCGTCGTAATGCGGCAGCAGCCCTCTGCTCCATTCCTCCGGTTCCATGAACCAGGGCGTATCCTCGCTGAAGGTTTCTTCCGGTTCGGAATCCTCCACGTGCAGCAGACCTTCTTCTTCTGTCTCCGGGTCTCCGGGCAGCGCTTCCCAGGATTCCGCATCTTCTTCCAGTACGGTCTCGGTATCGGTCTCTTTCGGAAGCAGCCCTTCCTCTAAATCTTCGAAGGAATCTTCCACGGCCGACTCTCCGGAATTCCCGTTTTTCCGGAAAGCCTCCGTCAGATCAATATCGGTTTCTTCCCAGGCATTCTCATCAAATTCCTCATCCTCTTCAGCCTCTGAAGCTTCCTCCGCCTGGAATTCCTCCCCGATGATGCTTTCTGCCATTTCTGCCGGGCTCTGTTCTTCCTCAGGACCTTCCCTGTCCGGGATTTCGGGGGCACACTCCATAGCGTCTGTCTGCTCCGGCAGCGCCGGCTCCGGATTATCCTCAGGGAAGACGGAGTCTTCCCCGAATATGGCCGGTGCCACGGTCGTCATCGTCTCGCTTTCGGGATTGCCCGGCCTTCTTCTGCGGACAGCGCTGTCCGCGGAAGGAGCGTCCGCTGTTTCCTGGAGAATTTCCTCTGCCGCTTCGGCCGTATACCGGTATGCGGCTACGGCAGCCTTCTGCAAAACCCTGCCCTGAAAAACATACCCGCACTGATAAACCTCGGCCACCTGTTTATCCTTTTCTTCATCCGGTGTCGGAACAGCCTCTATCACCTGGTGAATGTCATAATTGACCGGGACATTCCTCTCCTCCACCGTTTCAAAACCGCAGAGTGTCCGGATTCCTGCCAGCTTCTCATCAGCCAGGCGCAATTGCCGCTCCCAGCTTTCATCTTCTGCAGCAGCTTTTCGGAAAGCAAAGAACTGGTTCTGATAGCCCATGACCAGCTTCAGCAGCTGTTCCTGGGTATCGGAGCCCTGCTTCATCTGGTTTTTCAGGTTCTCCATCTGGCTGCTTTCCAGACCCGCAAAAAATGCTTTCTGCTGGTCCAGCTGCTCTCCCCAGGAATCCACCATATCCTCTATGGTCATATCGTGCCGGCTGATATTTCTCGAAAGCACCGAAAGCTGTGCCTCCATTTTCTTCAGGGATTCCGTCAGGTCATTCGGGGCAGATACGGATTCCTGCCTTCCGGCGTTCCGGATTTCTTCCGTAACCCGGGAAAGCTCCTCCAGCTTTTTCTTTATATCCCCCGACAGCATTTTCATGTCCCCGGAGACAGCCTGCGTATTCTCAATGAAATTCTGTGATTCCTTTGTAAATGCCTGTGAGTTTTTGGAAAGGGAGTGCGTGCTTCGAGCGAGCACCTGTGTATCTTTCGATACCCGCTGCATCATTTGAAAAATCTGATCAATCTGCGATAATGCCTGCTTGGCGTCTGCTATGAAACCCATTTTCTTCTCCTGACTTTCTCTTAATCCGGCACAACCCTGCCGGTTTTCCGTTATTATATCAGAGCCTTCCCCGCCTGTGAACCGTATTTTCCTTTTTTCCGTCATCGGCGGGAAAAGGAACCGCAGGCATCTCCTTCCCCCGCATTTTATGGTGCATCTGCCGGACCGGAAGGCTGAGCGGGCATCCTTTCCAGCATGGCAAGCACATCCTGCAGCGTATCACAGACATGTTCCGCATAGGCTTCCCATTCCGGCTTCCAGCGAAGCAGGTCCGGTACCATGCAGACCTGCATTCCCGCTCCGCGCCCTGCCCGGATGCCATTGTAGGAATCTTCCAGCACCAGGCAGTCCCCGGGCTGCAGATGAATGGCCCTGGCGGCATGAAGGAAAATGTCCGGAGCCGGTTTGGAGGGAAGACCGTCCTCTCCGGAAACAATGACCGGGAAATAGGCTTTGAGGCCGCAGGCTTCCAGG
>CAMVHE010000155.1 GCA_947167215.1 uncultured Clostridia bacterium | reverse complement strand
CTGTTTCAAGCCCCCACTTCTAGCCTTTTGGCTTAAGTGGTGGGTAGTTGACTTCCGCTGACGGGACAGCATGAAAACAGAAAGGCGGTCAGGAAGGGGAAAGAAATGCCGGTGCAGATTATTCCTGGATTGTGACGGGAGCCTTAGAATCTGCTTGAGAGTGAGGAGAATCGGCGGAGGAGGTTCTGTGTTTTATGTCTCTGATGCGTCAGATGCAGGGCAATCCTCATTGCCGGAGGAAGCGCCCCGTTTCAGGTTCTGCAAGTGTGCGGGAATACGCAGCGATGGCGGGCATATGCCCGGATATTTTCCGGAATGGAATGGGCTATTTCTCCGGCGCCTTTGCGGCGGAACCACGGACGATCAGCTCGCCGGAGACCCGGAAAACGGCGGGAGAAGGTCCTTTTTTATCCCGGATTTCCTCCAGCAGGAGATTCAGCGCAACCTTGTTGATCTCCTTGTACGGTACGCTGTAGGAGTCCAGCGGGGGAATCATGTAGCGGGAGAAGGGCAGATCATCATAGCCCACAATGGAAAGGTCTTCCGGAACCTTCAGTCCCAGGTCGTGGGCAGCCTGATAAGCCCCATAGGCCAAAGTGTCGTCAAAGGCGAAGACTGCCGTCGGCCTGTCCGGCTGTTCCAGCAGGGAGCGGATCCGGCCGGGAACATCTTCGGGAGTCCGGACGCCCCGGATGACGTACCGCTCATAATCGAGGATTCCGTTTTCCCGCATCGCCCGGCAGAAGCCTTCATACCGGTCCAGGTTGTAATTCCTTTTCCGATTGTCGATGATGCAGGAAATCCGTCGGTGCCCCAGCCGGCAGAGATGCATTCCGGCGGAGTAGCCGCCTTCATAGTCATCCCCCAGGACGCAGGGAAGGCCGATGTCGAATTTGCGGTTGATGACCACGATGGGCAGCTTGCCGACGAAAGGCCGGATATGATCCGTTGTTTCCTTTGTGGGAAGAAAAACGACCCCGTCCACGCGCAGACCGGTCAGGGTGTGCAGAAATTCGCTTTCCTTTTCCGTACTTTCCGATGCATCACAGAGAATGATGCTGTACCCGTGTTCATAGGCCAGCTCTTCCAGGTGCTTCATGACCTTGGGATAAAAGGGGCGTTCGATATTCGGAATGATAAAGCCAAGCAGGCGGCTTTCCCCGCTGCGAAGGCTCTTTGCCATAAGGCTCGGCTTGTAATCCAGATCTTCCACCGCGCGCATCACCCGCTCGCGTGTTTCTTCCTTTACCGCGAGCTTGCCCGCGAGTATCCGGGAAACGGTGCTGGAGGAAACTCCCGCCCGTTCGGCAACCTCTTTAATGCTGACCATGCTTTCCCTCTGCTTTCCATACTGTTTCGTGTCCATTATAACATTAAACTCCCCCTTGCGGGGGAGAAAAATCAGCCAAAGAGGAGATTCGGTATGAAAAGGATAAGCTGCGGGAAAGCGATGAGCAGCGCAAAGACGATGGCCACGGCCAGCAGGTACGGAAGGGACTCCTTGACGTAATCCTCAACGGTGCACTTCATCATCGAACAACAGGTATACATGGTGACGCCGACCGGCGGTGTCATGCCGCCCATGCAGACGAGGGTTGCCTGGATGACGCCGTACCAGACCGGATCGAAGCCCAGGGACTTGACGATCGGCAGGAAGATCGGGGTCAGCAGCAGTTGGTTGACGGTTGCTTCCATGAACATGCCGGCAACGATGAGGAAGGCAAAGATGATCAGCAGGCAGATCATCGGGGAGGCACTGACGCCGGTGATGAGTTCTGCCGCGCGCACGGGAAGTCCGTCATAGACCATTGCGTAGCCGAAGGGGCCGGAGAGCATGACAATCAGCATGACGACGCCGTTGTCAATGGCGGTGTTCTTAAGTACCCGCTTGAGGCCTTCCATCGTCAGCTCCTTGTAGACAAACTTGCCGATGATGAAGGCATAGACGACGGCAAAGGCACCGGCTTCCGTCGGCGTAAACAGGCCGAAGCGGATGCCTACGATAAGGATGATCGGGAAAAGCAGGGCCCAGATGGATTCCTTGAAGGCCTTCCAGATTTCCGCCTTCGGGGCGCGCTTTTCAAAGACCGGTTCATATCCCAGCTTCTTTGCCCGCAGGGTGCTGGTGATCATCATGGCCACCGTCAGCAGGATGCCGGGAACGATGCCGCCGGCAAACAGGCGCCCGATGCTGACCTCGCCGACAGTACCGAACTGGATCATGCCCAGGGAGGGCGGGATGGTCGGCGTGATGAGGCTCGTCATGCCGATGACGGCCGCAGTAAAGGCAGGGGCATACCCGCGCCTTACCATGGACGGGCCGAGCATCCGGCATTCCATCGCCGCATCTGCATTGTTGGAGCCGGAAATGCCGCCCATCAGGGCAGACAGCAGGCAGGAAACATGGGCCAGGCCGCCGCGGAAGTGGCCGGTCAGGACGAGAGCAAAATGGATCAGCCGCTTGGTGATGCCCGTTTCATTCATCATATTGCCGGCAAGGATGAAGAAGGGCATTGCCAGGAGGGAGAAAGTCTGCGTCATGCTGACGATCTTGTTGATCGCCACCATGTCTGTCAGTCCCGGCTGGTAGAAGAAGACCAGACCGCCGATTCCGACCGCGAAAGCCAGCGGTACATTCAGCATCAGCAGCACAAAAAAGACCGCAAATACGATCAGCATCTTACAGCGCCTCCTCTTCCTTGATTTCGGGATCTTCCAGTTCATCCGCATAGGGATCCGGCGTATTGCCGATGAACTGCATCAGCTTGCGTACGCAGGTATAGCCCATGAACATGCATCCTACCGGAACGGAAAAGGTTACGGTGGAATACGAAAGCGGCATGGAATGGAATTTCCGGTTGATATTCTTGAAAGCCAGCGTCCATCCTGCCCGTCCGATGAGGAAGAGGAAGACGATGATAGCGACATAGATGGCGATGTTCAGGATACGGGCCTTTCCCGGGGACAGGCGGCGGGTCAGCATGTCCACACCGGAGTGCCGGCTCTTCTTGAGCGCAATATCCGCGCCGATAAAGCTGATCCAGGCAAAGATGAGCTGGGCTACATCGGTGCTCCAGTTGAGCGGATTCTTGAAGAGCCGCAGCACTGCGTTCAGAAACACCACGAGTACGAGGATAACGATCAGTACCTCGCAGAAAAGAACTTCCAGTTTAAGCAATCCTTTGTCAAATTTTTTAAGCACAGCGTCCTCCTCTGTTCCTTTTCATGAAAACAGCTGCCGCAGCTCAAGTCTGCGGCAGCTGCTGTTTTGTGGTTCGCTGTTAAGCCATGGGATTATTCTGCCAGGATGGCATCCACCTGGTTCTTCAGTTCGCGCAGTCCGAGATCGTCATACACGGAATCCATGCAGGCTTCCCACTCGGCACGGTCCACTTCGGTGAAGATGGCGCCGCGGGCGGTTTCCTTCTCGATGTAGGCAGCTTCGTCCGCATAGACCTTTTCGGAGGCAAAGACGCCGCCGTTGTAGGCTGCTGTATTCAGGATTTCCTTCAGATCGTCGGGCAGCGTGTCGTACCAGTCAGCACCGACAACCAGACCGGAAAGCATCTGGAAATGGCCGGTCTTGGCAACATAGGGAGCAACCTCGGCCAGAGAGGAACCGGAGTAGGCGGGCAGCTGCACTTCGCAGCCGTCGATAACCTTCTGGGAAATGCCGGTATAGACTTCGCCCCAGGTCATGGTGTTGCCGACAGCACCGGTCTTTTCCACTGCCTTGAGGGGCAGGTCGGAGGAGAAGGTACGGATGAGCAGGCCCTTCATGTCTTCGGGGTGCAGTACCGGCTTGTTGGTGCACATATAACGCTCGCCCTGCTGATAGTTGAAGCAGAGGACGCGCAGGCCGTTCTGCTGGATTTCATCGACCCACTTGTAGTAGAGATCGGAAGTCGTCAGCTTGAGGCAGTCTTCATAATTGCGCATGATATAGGGTCCCATCAGCATGCCGAAGTCCTTGGAGTAGCCCTCCAGGAAAGGAGCGCCTGCGATGGTGCCGACATTGGCGCCGGCCACGGCCTGCTCTACCACTTCACCGGTGTCGCCGAGCTGAGAGCTGGGATACAGATCGATCTTCAGGCGGCCGCCGGATTTTTCTTCAGCTTCCTTCTTCATTTCGGTAAGGCCGGCGAAAAGCGGATCGTCCTGGGTGATCACGACGCCGATCTTCAGCGTGTAGGTGGTTTCCGCTGCGGCAAATGCAGCAAAAGACAGGAGCATGAGTGCTGCCAGGGTCAGAGCGATGAACTTCTTCATAGAAATCCTCCCATTCAAATTTGGTCGTTTGGAAAAACGTCCAACGATCCTCCGCACGGTTTCCTTTCTCCGCGCAATCGTTTGCCTAGAGTTTACAATCGTGGTCATAATTTGTCAATCGAAAATTGAGCAAATTTTCCTGCAATCAGACGATTTATGAAAAATGTACTAAAAAATTAAATGTTCATTCGGATAAATTTAGCACTTTTTTCTTGAAAAAATTCTTGTAAAAACTAAGCAAACGATTTATCATAATCTGGTACAGCCGTCGCTTTACGGCTGCTTATGGTACCGGGCCACAACGTCAGCGGAAGCGGGGGAGATGCGATGAATACAGATATCGTTGCCTTGCAGGGAGCGGCGCTCCTGAATGAAATAAAATCCATGCCTGCCATGGATTCGGTCCATCTCTGGTATATCGGGCAGATGGGGGTGATCCTTCGCAGCGGTACGCTGACGATTGCACTTGACCCCGTGCTGAACGATCTCACGGATGCGGAAGGCAGGACCCGCCGGCTTTATCCGCCTCTCTTTCCGCCGGAGGAACTGGACTTTGCCGATTTTGTTCTCTGCACGCACAACCACGCGGACCATCTGAATATGGCCACCCTGCTGCCGGTCAGCCGGGCCAATCCGGAAACGCGCTTTATCGTGCCTGCCCCGGAGGCGAAGGTGCTTACGGAGGGCGGCATTCCGGAAGACCGGGTGATCCCGGCGGAAGCGGGGAAGCGGATCCGCCTTTCCGGGGATGCACAGGTATGCCCGGTTGCCGCTGCGCATGAGGAATACCGAAGGGATGCTGCGGGCAGGGATTACTGTCTTGGATATCATCTTATGCTGGGAAGGCTCCGGGTGTATCATGCGGGAGATACCCTGGTGACCGGAAAGCTTCTTCAGGACCTCCGCGAAGCGGGGGCGCCGGATGTGGCACTGCTTCCGGTAAACGGAAGGGATGAAGAACGGCACGCACGCGGAATCATCGGAAATATGAATGCAGAGGAAGCAGCCTGTCTGGCGGCTTCCCTGGGAATCCCCCTTTCCATTCCCCTGCACTGTGATATGGTGAAAGGAAATACAGCGGATCCGCAGGCATTCGTACGAGCCTGCGGAGAAAGGAAGGAGAAACCACGGTGCAGAGTCCTCCGCCCGGGAGAACATCTTCTGCTCGGATGATTTTTTCTGGAGACTGCAAGGCAGTCTGACAGCAAGGGCTTTCCATCATGGAAGGCTCTTTTTCTTATGTCCGCGCCGTGGCATAACGCCCCGGATGCAGCAGACCGGGAACGGAGTGCTTTTCCCTTTCCACGGGCATCCATAAAACAGTATGAGCCCCACGGGACAAAAAGCATCTGCATAATGGATTGGTCCATGTTGGATTGCTCATGAAATCCTCGCATTCAATCCCTTGCGCCTGGTACAACATAAACACCGCAGGCATTCGTACGAGCCTGCGGTGTTTTTCAGCCGGAAGACGGGATAAGTTTTGTAAAGGCTTGACACCTCAACAAAACCCATGAATACCCCTTGAGTGTGAAGTTCATGAATATTGTTTTCATGGACTTCATGCAAAAACTGCAGTATCATATATGAAACGAAAAGTGCAACTTGTGAACTCTGGAATAAGGAGGCAGCTATGCTTCGAAACAACATTGAACTGGATGTAAAGATAAAATGCATCGAAGAAAAGATCAGCCAGCACCAGGTGGCAGAAAATATCGGGACTTCCGAAACCTACATTTCCCGCCTGATCAATCACCCGGAGAAAATCGTCAATAAGACCTTCCTCGCCATGATGGAAGATCTGGGCTACGATGTGCGGCTGACATATGAGAAGCGGGAGAGCACGGAGTAGAAAATCGGGATTTGTGAGGGAAGCGGATGATTCATTTGGAGACGGTTACCCCCGAAAACTGGAGGCTTGGGCTGACCGTTCGGGATGACCAGCGAAGGTTTGTTTCAGACAGGGCCAGCATACTTGCCAGGGCGTATGCATACCGGGAAAACCGAAGCCGGGCATATGTCATCTATAACGATGATCTGCCCGTCGGGATGGCGATGTATCATGACCTGGATGACTGGAAGGCATATGACTTCAGCCAGTTTTTCATCGATCAGCGGTATCAGGGAAAGGGTTATGGCTATGAAGCCGCGACGCAGATTCTTCGTAGAATGAAGGAAGACGGAAGATATGACAGAGTGATACTCTGCTATATTGACGGAGATGACGCTGCGAGAAACCTGTATGAAAAGCTGGGATTCAGGCCAACAGGAGAGGCGGATGGCGACGAGATCATCATGGAATTGAAGCTTGGAACGGAAGGGGAAAAGCATGGAATTGATCATTGCGAGCAATAACAAGGGTAAAATCCTGGAATATAAGGAAATTATGGAACCGTTTGGTTTTCAGGTGTACTCGCAGGGTGAGAAAAACCATCCGCCTTGAGACAGAGGAAACCGGAACCACCTTCGAGGAAAATGCCGCATTGAAGGCACGGGCAGTCCATGATTTAGCGCATCGCTGCGTTATCGCGGATGACAGCGGTCTGGAAGTGGAAGCGTTGGGCGGAGAACCGGGACTCTACTCTGCCCGGTACAAAGGTCTGGAGACGGAGCACGAGCGCAGGATGGCCGTCCTGAAAGGACTTGAGGGAAAAGATAACCGCAACGCTCGTTTTGTCACCTGCATATGCTTTATCGACGAAAAGGGACAGGAGCATCTCTTTTCAGGAACCTGGAATGGCGTTATCGCAGAAGAAGAAGAAGGCACAAACGGTTTCGGCTATGATCCGATTTTCATTTCAGAGGACGGAAATGGAAAAACCACCGCAAGCATGCCTCTTTCCTTCAAGGAGAAGTATTCGCACAGGGCGAAGGCGGTAAGGGGATTGATCGCCTATCTTCAGTCCCGATAACTTCCGGTCTGTGAAGGAATCCGGAATAATTATGCAGGGAGGAATCCGTTTTGAAGAGAAGGGAAACAGATCCGAAGAGACTTGCGAAGAAAAGGGAAGGAATGGACCAGAAGACCGTTTCCGCATGCGAAGCCCTGCTGGTGATCGTCATCATTGCGGTGATCCTGGCATCGCAGGTCAACTACCCCCACTTAAGCCTGAAGGCTGGAAGTGGGGGCTTGAAACAGAGTCCGGTTGACTAGCCAAAGGTCTGCG
>CAMVHE010000154.1 GCA_947167215.1 uncultured Clostridia bacterium | reverse complement strand
CCTGGTGGTCAACCGTGCCGGTCAGCATATCCATGAAGGAACATGTGTTGCTTATGTAGGCGTTGGCCAGCCGGATGCACGAACAAAAGCGCTGACAGGCCATTCTTCTGTCAGAATAGCTCTTGAATAGGGCGCGAATATCCTCTCAGAAGGAAGAATCCGTAAAACCAGGATTCTTCCGGACGGGAATACGAAACAAATACTGAAGCAGAAAGGAGCACTTGTCGAATATGATGGAAAACATTTGCCAGCTGCCGTATTGGCAGGATCTGACAGACGAAGAAAAACATCTGGTCAGGGACAATGCATACATCCGGCATTTTGAACAGGGTGAAATCCTTTATGGCAAGTGCAGCTTCTGCCTCGGTATGTTTCGGGTGCTATGCGGACAGGTTCGAGCCTATATCCTGTCCTCTGAAGGAAGAGAAATCACGCTGTTTCATCTTCCCGTAGGTGACAACTGCATCCTTTCTGCGTCATGTGTACTGTCACAGCTCAGTTTCGAATCTCACCTGATGGCAGAACAGCCGACAGACGTGCTTGTCGTTCCTGCCGAAATATTCGGTAGACTCTGTGATAGCAATGTCCTTGTCCGATGTTTTTCCTATGAACTTGCCACAAAACGTTTTTCAACGGTCATGTTCGTAATGCAGCAGATCCTGTTCTATCGAATGGATAAGCGGATTGCTTCCTTTTTGATTCAGAAAATGCAGATAACCGGAAAAACGGAAATCTTCATCACCCAGGAAGAACTGGCAAAACAGGTCAATTCCGCGAGAGAAGTAGTGGCAAGGATATTGAAGAAATTTGCTGCAGAAGAGCTGGTAAATAATAAACGGGGAATCATTACCATACTTCAGCCGGATGGATTGCTGAGGATCTGTGAGAAATGAAGCAGTGAACAATCTGATTCCCAGTTATACGGAAATCTTTACAGAGATTATCCTGTGACAGAAGAAGCCGATAGCCTGCATTGCCGGGTTATTGGCTTTTTTGATTTTTCGCTGAAATATGACAGAATCACAGGTGTATCTGGCGTGAACAAGCTAAAACTGTTGACCGGCACACAGCACGGAAGGAAGATTGTCTGCCGGGATTAAGAAGCAGAAGGGCTGCAGCCATAAGCAGGAAATGCAGGATTACCAGAGAAGGATTCCCGAACTCAGATCAGGGGAGAAATCCATTTCACCAATGTGACATGGTTACAGAAAATAGCTGTAATTAATGATAAGATCAAAGCAACAAGAATAAAAGGAGGATAAAGACATGTCCAGAAAACTTGCAGTGCTTCTGCTGTGTCTGTTGATGGTTCTGCCCATTGCAGCGCATGCAAGCGAATTGTCCCTGGGAGAAGTGAACGATTTTCTGAATAGTTCTGCAAAACTGGGGGAAGGAAGTAAAGCCAATCAAGTGGCCGTGATTCCTTTCAGCCATATTGACGGACCAAAGGAAGAAGACTTGTTCTATGCTTTTGTGCCTTTCAAATATGTGGCAAGGAGCTACATAAAATACCAGGTTACGTTTATCTCCTGTACATGCCGAAGTGCTGATGTCAATGTATGGTCTACTGCCTATGCAGAGCTGACGCTTCCTTCTTCGGGAAAGATTGAGGATGCTGAAATTCGTACGCTTAGTTTTGATACGGATTCTACCGGACATTATCTTGGTGGTTTCTGGGGAGACAGCAATCCGCCGCCAACTGCACCGAATGCCACCTATGAAAAAGTAAAGGCAGAAATGATCCCCTATTACATTGGAAAGACCTATGGACAGCTGATGGGGTATTCTACCATTGAGGACTTTGCGGGTTATTCTGAGGGAGAGGGACGCGCAGATCTGACCGTTGATGCATTTACCGGCGCCACTGTTTCCAGTAATAATATTCTTCGCATCGTCCAGGCTCTGTTTGCCTATCATGCTACCGATTCTTTCTTTGACGGAGATGCCAAGGCAGCTGAACTGCGCGAGGTATTTGAAGCGAAAAAAGAAGTGGTTGCCTCTGCCGCTGCTGCTGCGGTCAATGCGGGAGAAGTTGAACTGCCTGCTCCTGTTGACACGACGAGAACCTATCTTGCCAATAAGGATGATAAGGAAGAAACCATTTGTGAGCCCGGAAACTTCGGCCCCACTTGCTCTGCAATCAACAGTGAAAATCTGAAGCAATATCTGGGCCGTACCGATGTGAAGTACATTGACCTGCGGGATTATACCGATTATGCAAAAAAACATTTAAGGAATTTTGAATGCATCCCGTACTTTGCATTGATCTTCAATGCAGAGGCCTGCAATGACGCTTCACTGCCGCAGCTGTACGGCGGAACCGTGGAGGAGCCGATTCCAACCTATGCAGAATCCGATGAGCTTCTTGAAGCACTGTTTCCCAAGGGGAAGACTATCTTCCTTATGTGTCAGTCCGGAGGACGCGTCAATATGCTCATGAAACTCTTAAATGCCCGCGGATGGGATATGAGCAAGATCTATAATATCGGTGGCATGGCGCAGTATTCCGGTGCTGAATACAGGGACATTGTGACGGATACACCGGAAATAGCGGTTACTGCAACGTATACTTTTGAAGGACTGACGCGTATTGCTCCTGCAAAATAAAGCATTTCTTACCAGCTCTGTTTCAGAAAAACTCATTTCAGGAACAACGCTAAGTCACTGAAGTGCATCAAAAGAGGAATCCGACAAAAAACGGATTCCTCTTTTTGTCTGCCTTTCCTGCAAACATAACCTGAATTGAAAGGGAAGGTTTGGCAAGAGGGAAAGGATGCACCAGAATGGGGAACTGCAGGAAGATGCAAACTGAAGCGGAAAAGCTTTCATTTGTATTTCGTTAAGAACTGTTTATAAAACAGCATCATCCGGAGATGATGCTGTTCAGGCGCTTCGAGGTATAAAGCTCTGACAGAGAATAGGACCGTTTCAGAAAACATCTGCCAGAAAGATTCGGCAGGTGGAAAACCATTCCGAATGGAAACAGCCATTCTCGAATTTACAATTTGGACAGAAAGTCAAATCCTCCCTCTAAAAAGGTCATGAGAACTCTCTGTGCCTCAAACCAGGACTGATCCTTTTTCCATCCCTTTGACCGGTTAATGGCAAATGCACCGGTGATCATGAACAGAAAAAGCGAGTCGGCCTGGTCAGAAGTAATATGGTAGTTGGAAGTCATAAAGGGGATAAAATGAGCGCGCTCACTATGATAGATATGCAGGAGCAAATATTCTGAAATGAATGGGTCATTAAAAAGGATATGATATTTGGGATTATCTGAAACCCTCTGGCATACGGGCAGAAGATCCATATAGGAATCAAGCTCTTCCACGGAGGTATTTTTCCGCATCTTTTCCGCCAGAATGAAAATACTGCTTAAATCTGTAGTTGTTTTTCGGCTGGTTGCTTTAATTGCATCTTCAGCAAGATCATCAAGGACATCCGTAATACCTTTATAGTGCGTGTAAAAAGTTGCGCGTCCTACGCCGGCGGCTCTGCAAAGCTGTGAAATGGAAATATCATTAAAAGAAGTCGTTTCCAGAAGTTCCAGCAGGCCGTCCTTGATGGCACTCTTTGTGATCATCGTACGCTTATCCGCCATTCAAAACCACCTCTCGAGTATTGTAGACACTTTTGGTGTGTTTGTCCAGAAGTTTCGTTAATCCGGAAAAGTGTATTGGAATTGAAAAATCTGTATATGATAAAGTATACGAAGAAATCGGGATAACCGAATAAAGAGAGGAATAGAGCTATGATTTCATTCGAAATGGAAGACCTGATTGGTGTATTGCAGGGATTAGTTCCTTATTTTCTGGCAATTGTCATTGCCCTTGCAGTAGCCATAGCGATCACGGTGATCGTCCGTAAGATGGAAAAACCGAAGAAGAAGTTTATCCGCGGAGAAATCTGGATGGCGATGCTGCTGGTTTTCGCGGTTGTCGTCAGTCTTATTTGCACGGGACCGATGGCTGCTCTGCTCAGCCTGGTAGGCAGTGGGGAAGCGAGAACGGTCGTAACCGATGATCTGAACGAGAAGGCCTCTGCCGTGGCACTCAAGATTGCCGAAGAGGGATTTGTAGTTCTTGAGAACGAAGGTATCCTCCCGCTGAAGGATACAAAGAAAATCAATCTGTTTGGATGGGCCTCCACGAATCCGGTATATGGCGGCGCTGGTTCCGGCGGTATCAATTCCCTTTATCCGGTTGTCTCGCTGATAGATGGTCTCAAGAATGCCGGATTTGAAGTGAATCAGGAATTGATTGATTTTTATCTGGGATATGCTGCCAACCGGGCAGCGGTTTCCATCACCTCTCAAAACTGGAACCTGCCGGAACCTCCGGTGAAAAACTATAGCGAATCGCTTCTGAATAATGCCAAGGCATTTTCCGATACGGCCGCAATCGTTATTTCCCGTATGGCCGGAGAAGGGCACAATGATATCCCGCAGGATATGTCATCAACCGAAATCTATAGTGACAACTCAACCGAGTACCATGATTTTGAAGCCGGCGATCATTATCTGGAGCTGAATCGTACGGAACGGGAAATGGTAGAGCTGGTATGCCAGAATTTCGAAAAGGTCATTGTCATTTATAATGGTGCTTATGCTTTTGAACTGGGATTTGTCGAGGAGTATCCGCAGATTCAGGGTGTAATCTGGGCTGCAGGACCTGGTAATGTCGGTTTTAATGCCCTTGGTGAAATCATGAATGGATCCGTGAATCCGTCTGGTCGTACGAATGACACATTCGTCTATGACATGAAGCAAACTCCCTATTGGAACAATGCTGAAAAGCGTGACTATGCAAATATGACGCATATGACGGTAGACGGCATGAATTCCGGTGTCCCCACGCAATATGCACCGGCGTTCATCAATTATGTGGAAGGCATTTATGTTGGCTACAAATTCTATGAAACAGCCTATACCGAAGCGATGAAATTTGCAGAGAGCGCTGAAGAGGGAGAAGAATTCTTCTTTGACTATGATAAAGTGGTTCAGTATCCCTTCGGCTATGGACTCAGCTACACGACATTTACTCAGAAAATGTCTGACCTCAGCGTAAACGGCAATACTGTTTCCTTTGATGTAACCGTCACGAATACCGGTGATGTAGCGGGTAAGGATGTTGTTGAGGTATACTTCAATCCGCCGTATACCAATGGGGGAATTGAAAAAGCCAGTGCAAACCTTGTCCGTTATGAGAAGACGGGAATGATTGAGCCCGGGAGGAGTGAAACGGTTTCGATCTCTCTGGAACTCGAGGATATGGCCTCTTATGACGAACTGGGGCATGGATGTTATGTTCTCGAAGCTGGCGAATACGAGATTGCCATTAAAGCAGATTCTCATCGTGAACTGGATAAGAAGATTTATACTGTTGCCGATGAGGTCGTTTACGATGAAAAGAATCCAAGGCCCTCTGATGATGTGGCTGCGGTGAATGTGCTTCAGGATGCATATGGTGATAATGAATACCTGTCCCGCAAAGACGGATTCGCCAATTATGCTGTCGCCACTGCAGAACCCAAAGATCTCAATCTGGCAGAAAAATATGTCTCCGGCTATCATCTGAATCAGAATTATGACCCGAAAAAGTACATTAATCCGGAAGATAAGATGCCTACACTGGGTGCAAAGAACGGTCTTAAACTCATTGATCTCCGTGGCAAGGCCTATGATGACCCGCAATGGGAGAAACTGCTGGACCAGCTGACTGTTGAAGAAATGGCAAATATGATCGCCCTTTCCGGATACCAGACTCCTGCTATTCCTTCTATTGGAAAACTGCAGAATGTTGACTCAGACGGACCTGCTGCCATCAACAACAATTTTACGGGTGGCGGATCCGTCGGATTCCCGGTTGAAGTGGTAATTACCTGTACATGGAGCCATGAACTGGCATCTGAATGGGGAAAGATGATGGGTGAGATGGCTGAGCAGCTGGGTAGTACGGGATGGTATGCACCAGGCATGAATATGCACCGTTCTGCCTTCACGGCCCGAAACTATGAGTATTTCTCCGAGGATGGTGTTCTTGCTGGATTCATGGCTGCAGACGCAGTTGCAGGAGCCATGACGAAAGGCGTTTATTCCACGATCAAGCATTATGCCATGTATGACTGCAATGGAAAGATGGTCTGTGCCTGGGCCAATGAACAGAGCATGCGTGAAATCTACCTGAAACCGTTTGAAATAGCGGTTAAGAAGGGCGGAGCAAACGCTGCGATGGCTTCCTGGGCTTACATTGGCAATATCTGGGTTGGGGAGTCCAGTGCGCTGATGAAGACTATCCTGAGGGATGAATGGGGATTCCGGGGATTTGTGGTATCTGACTTCTTCCGTAACAATGGACATGGATTCATGAACGCTGATGAAGCACTGGCGAATGGTGTAGATGCGATGCTGTCTACTTTTGCCGGTGGCCCCAACCAGGTATCCGATTTGACGGCTGCATCGAATGTCCGGTATATGCGTGAGGCTACTCATAATATTCTGTTTACTACTGTAAACAGCTGGGCATATGATGATGCGCATACGCAGAAAGGTCTGCCGACATGGCAGAAGATACTGATCGGTGCAGATGTTGTATTGGGTGCAATCATCCTCTACGGTTCTTTCCTGATCTTCCGCAAGTATAAAAAACGGTAAAAACTGAACAATCTCTCCGGCCGGATCAAATTCTTATTGATCCGGCCTTTTGTTGTAAATAATCGAAAGCTGTGATATGCTGTATAAGAAATATCGGGAGGAGGCTTAAGCATATGTTTATTCGCGAAGACGGTTGTTCCCTGCATATTGAACTGGAGTACCCTGAAAAACGGCAGGCTAAAATGCCTCTTGTGATTGTTGTTCATGGTTTTACCGGACATATGGAGGAGAAGCATATTGTAGCCTTGTCCCATATGCTGAACGATATCGGATGCATGACACTTCGTGTGGAAATGTACGGGCATGGTCAGAGCGATGGGGAGTTTCAGAACCATACGCTCTATAAATGGCTGACGAATGTAACTACGGTAATGGACTATGCAAAGAAATTACCCGCTGTAGACCGTATTTATCTCTGTGGGCATTCCCAGGGCGGCCTGCTTGTTATGCTTGCTGCGGCTATGTTTTCCGATTGTATTGCAGGAATTATACCAATCTCTTCCGCGTGGATGATTCCTGAGTCGGCGCGGAATGGTTCTTTATTGGGAGTTTCTTTTGATCCGCAGAATATTCCGGATTATCTGAAATGGGATGGGCACATTCTGTCCGGCAATTATATCCGAGTTGCCCAGCAGATAGATGTTGAAAACACTATGGACCGATACCGGGGGCCTGTGCTTTTAGTGCATGGAACAGGCGATGATGCAGTACCGTTTGAGCGGAGCAAAATGGCTGCAGAACGCTACGCACATGCTGAATGTGTGCTGATCGAAGGCGATACACACTGTTTTGATCATCATCTTGATCAGATGGTTGATGCTGTCCGAACC
>CAMVHE010000153.1 GCA_947167215.1 uncultured Clostridia bacterium | reverse complement strand
AATGGATGAGCCGCGGAGCACCGGCATGGGAATGTTCCGGCATGCGCGGAGCATGCTATCTCTCCAGGTCTCCCCTGCGCGGGGCGATCGAGCTTCCATCCTATGAAGAAGTCATCTCCAGCAAAGCCGCCTACAACCGGGCCTTCCTTTCCACCTATGAGGAACAGGACCCTGTCCGGGGCAAAGCGCTTTGCCAGAAGCACGGGGATGTCTACGTTGTCCAGACGCCTCCGGATCCTCCCCTTTCCCGGGAGGAACTGGATGAGGTATATGAACTGCCCTTTCAGCGGACCTGGCATCCCGAGTATGATGCTGACGGCGGTGTGCCCGCCATCGAGGAAGTCCGCTTCTCCATCGCCCATACCCGCGGCTGCTTCGGCTCCTGCTCCTTCTGTGCCATCACTTTCCTCCAGGGACGCATTGTCACCAGCCGCAGCCATGAGTCTGTTCTGGCGGAAGCCCGGACCATCACCAGAATGCCGGACTTCAAGGGGTACATTCATGACGTGGGCGGACCGACTGCCAATTTCCGGTTCCCCTCCTGCCAGAAGCAGCTGACGCACGGAACCTGCAAAAACCGTCAGTGTCTTTTCCCCAGGCCCTGTCCCAATCTCAAGGTAGACCACGAGGATTATCTCCAGCTTCTCCGGGAAATCCGGCAGCTTCCCGGCATCAAGAAGGTATTTGTCCGCTCCGGGCTCCGGTATGATTACATCATGGCCGACCCGTCGGACCGTTTTCTCCGCGAGCTCTGCCAGTACCATATCAGCGGACAGCTGAAAGTTGCCCCTGAACATGTCTGCCCGTATGTGCTCTCGTACATGGGAAAACCCGGAAGGGATATCTATGATGCCTTCTGTGAGAAATACAAGGAAATCAACCGGGAGCTTCACAAGGAACAGTACCTGGTGCCGTATCTGATCTCCAGCCACCCGGGCAGTGATCTCAAGGCCGCCGTTTCCCTGGCGGAATATCTCCGGGACATCCACCATCAGCCGGAGCAGGTCCAGGATTTCTACCCCACTCCGGGCACGTTATCCACCTGCATGTTCTATACCGGCATGGATCCCAGAACCGGCAAGCACGTGTATGTTCCCCGGGATCCCCATGAAAAGGCCATGCAGCGGGCACTCCTGCAGTTCCGCCGTCCGGAGAATTTCGCCCTGGTCCGGGAAGCCCTGCGCAGATGCCACCGGGAAGATCTCATCGGGACCGGGGAAAAATGCCTGGTTCCGCCGGAAGGCCTGCGGTCCGCCCATGAATATGCCGTGCGCAAGCGGCAGAAAAAAGAGCAGGAAGCGCTCAGAAAAGCTGCTTCCCATCCAGTTCCGCATGGACGAGGTTCTCACCCTGATAGAAAAGGTGCAGCAAGAAGAACGGATGCTGTTCCTCCAGCAGGGAAAAGAAAACCCGGTCGCCCTCCCAGATAGGCAGCTGCTGCACTTCTTCCTGCGCAATCCAGGCAAGGGTTCCTTCCGTACACGCATGTATGGTTCCTACTGCGTCCGTGGCGGTGAAAAGATGCATTTTCTCTTCCCATCCCTCCGATGTGAAAAGAACAATGCCGCGGTATTCATAGGCAGTGGGCACCAGCCCGGTTTCCTCTTCAAACTCCCGCAGCATACACTGCTCCGGCGTTTCCCCTGCCTTCCGTTTTCCTCCGATCCCCACCCATTTTCCTTCGTTTACATCTTCCTTTTTCCGGTTTCGGTAAAGCATCAGTATCTTCTGATCCCGGTACAGATAGCACAGCGTCGTTTCAAGCATTTTCCTTCTCCTTCCCCGAAGAAATCCCGGCCGGCTTTTCTCCCGGCTTTATCTCCATTTCTTCCTGTTTCCTGATCTTTTATCGATGGGAGTCTGTTACATTGAATAAGGTTGTCATTATCGGCGGCGGCGCTTCCGGCCTCATGGCTGCCGCAGAGCTTGCTTCTTCCGGCACCCCTGCCGTTCTGCTCGAACGTCTGGACCGGGTCGGCAAGAAAATCCTGCAGACCGGCAACGGGCGCTGCAATCTGTCCAATACTGCCATGGATGCATCCCATTATCATTATTCGTCTTTCGTGGAAGCCGCCTATGCCGGCACCCCGCCTTCTCTGGTTGCTTCCCGTCTGTCCGACTGGGGGCTGCTGTTTGCGGAGGAAAGCGGCCGCATCTATCCCCGCACCTTTGCTGCTTCATCCGTACTGGATGTCCTACGCATGCGCCTTTCCCCCGCAGTCACCGTCCATACCGAAACCCGCGTCACGGCAATCCTTCCGCAGCAGGACGGTTTTCTTGTCCGGACCGATAACGGCAGTTTCCCCGCCTCTCAGGTCATTCTGGCCGCCGGCGGCAGCGCCGCACCCCGGTGCGGTACGGACGGAAGCGGCGTCCTCCTGGCAGAGTCCCTCGGGCATCATGCCACTCCGTGCTATCCCGGTCTGGTCCAGCTCCACGCCCGTCATCCGGCGCTGAAATCCCTCAAGGGCATGCGCGTCCGCTGTCAGCCCACCCTGGTGCTGCCGGAGGAAAACGTCTGCGGAGAAATCGGCGAGGTACTCTTTACGGACTACGGCCTTTCCGGCATCTGCATCTTCCAGCTTTCCAGCCTTCTGCGGGATGCCCCTTCTGCTGAAATCCTCCTGAACCTGCTGCCGGAACTGTCCCCGGATTCCCGGCATGCCTGGCTTTCTTCCCGGCTGGAACTGTATCCGGATGCCGCCTGTGAAGTGCTCTTTACCGGAGTCCTTCCCCGCATGCTTTCGCTGGCTGTCCTGAAGGCGGCGGACATCCCTGCAGGTCTCCCGGTTTCCTCCCTGAACGGAAAGCAGAAGGAAGCGCTTTTCCGTATGCTTTTCCGCATGCCTTTTCCCATTACCGGAACGCACGGCATGGACGCAGCCCAGGTAACCGTGGGCGGTGTGGAAACCGGGGAAGTAGACCCCGCCAACATGGCGTCCCGCTGCTGTCCCGGCCTTTATCTGACCGGTGAGCTCCTTAACGTCGACGGGGAATGCGGAGGATACAATCTGCATTTTGCCTTCACCAGCGGTCTCGCCGCTGCACGTTCCATCCTTGCCGGGGAGAACCGCAGATAAAGGGTGCGGACCGTCCCCGCTGCCGTCCATTCCACTGCTGAAAAGATCGAGGTAATCCATGCTTCGTGTACACAATATCAAGGTCCCACTGACTTACCGGGAAGAAGACCTTCCCAAAGCCGCCGCAAAGGTCCTGAAACTTTCCCCTTCGGCGGTCACCACAGTGAAACTGGCAAGAAAAAGCATCGATGCCAGAAAAAAACCGGACATCTGCTTTGTGCTTTCCCTGGACGTAACGCTCTCTTCTTCTGAGATGGAGCGCCGTATCGCCCGCAGCCTTCCGGAAAACCAGGTCAGCCTGCTGACCATTCCGGAAACCTCCTCCCCGCGCCTTTCCGCACCGCCGGCCTTCCGTCCGGTGGTGGTCGGTATGGGACCGGCAGGACTCTTTGCCGCACTTGCCCTGGCAGAAGCCGGTGCAAACCCGATTCTGCTGGAACGGGGCAGGCCCGCCGCACAGCGCCAGCTGGATGTGGAGCGCTACTGGAAGGAGGGGGCATCCGGGTTCTCCCCGGTTTCCAACGTACAGTTCGGTGAAGGCGGTGCCGGCACCTTCTCGGACGGAAAGCTGAACAGCGGCATCAAGGATCCTCAGGTCATGAATGTCCTCAAAACCTTTGTCCGCTTTGGAGCTCCTCCGGAAATCCTCTATGACGCCAAGCCCCACATCGGGACGGACAGGCTGGTGCACGTGGTCACCGCCATGCGGGAAGCCATTCTGGCCGCGGGCGGTGAGGTCCGTTTTGAAACGCGCATGACCCGCCTCCTGCACCGGTCCGGAAAACTTGTCGGACTCGTATATGAAGGTCCGGAAGGAGAAAACGAAATTCCCTGCCGGCAGGTCATTCTTGCCCTGGGGCACAGTTCCCGCGACACGATGACGCAGCTGCAGAAAGACGGGTTCACCCTGGTCCCGAAGCCTTTCTCCATGGGAGTCCGCATTGAGCATCCCCAGCGCATCATCAATGAAGCCCAGTGGGGCATTCCTGAGCATCCCCTGCTCGGTGCTGCCGATTACAAGCTGGCCGTTCATCTGCCTTCCGGCCGCGGAGTCTACACCTTCTGCATGTGTCCCGGCGGTACCGTGGTCGCTGCAGCCAGTGAAAAGGATACAGTGGTCACCAACGGCATGAGCCGTTATGCCAGAGATTCGGGGATTGCCAACAGCGCCCTGCTGGTGGGCATTGAACCGGATGACTTTCCCGGTAAGGATCCCCTTGCAGGTATGTACTGGCAGCGTGAGCTGGAGCAGAAAGCCTTCCTGCTGGGCGGTTCCCGGGGGCATGCGCCCTGTCAGCGCGTCGGAGATCTGCTGGGCACCTCCGGGCATCCTTCCGTATTCCAGCTGGATCCAACTTATCTTCCGGGGGTGTCCCCTGCTTCTTTCACGGATCTGTATCCTGCCTTCCTCACGGATGCACTCCGGGAAGCCCTGCCCCTGTTGGCCCGGAAGCTTCGCCATTTCGATGATCCCCATGCGCTTCTTACGGGACCGGAAACCCGTTCCTCTTCCCCGGTGCGCATGCCGAGGAATGATACGCTGGAAAGCACGGATGTTTCCGGCGTCTATCCCTGTGGCGAAGGCGCAGGCTATGCCGGAGGCATAACCTCCGCTGCCGTGGACGGTCTCCGCTGCGCCGACGCCTGTCTCCATCAGATCGGAGGTTTGTCATGAAATATACACTGGACACCATCCCCGTGCTGGATGTAATGAAAGAAGACTGTGCCTGTCCGCTCTGCCGCCTATCCCTGCGGTACGAAGACCGGGACATTGACAGTCTCCTGTCCTCAGCCTACATGGAGCCGGACTGCCGCAAACAGACAAATGCCCAGGGATTCTGCAGCCGGCATTATGCCATGCTGTTTGAGAGGAACAACCGCCTCGGCCTTGCACTGATGGCCGATACCCACCTCCAGGAGCTTCTTCCTGCACTTCGGGAGATGCTGACCCCGGAAAAGAAACGGTTCGGTTTTTCCCGCAGGAACACCGAAAGTGCCTCCAAACGCATTTCCCTCCGCGTCCAGGACTGCTATCTCTGCACCATGCTGGCAAACAGCATGGAACGGTATGCCTTTACCTTCGCCCGTCTTGCGCTGGACCGTCCGGAATTTGCAGACATGCTGCGTGCCGGAAAGGGCTTCTGCCTTCCGCACCTTTCCCTGCTCCTTCAGGTTTCGGAATCCGCCCTTTCCGCCGCAGATTATGCATCCTTCTGCAGTCTGCTCTCGGAGATCGAGATGCCGGTGCTTGAAAAAGCAGAGGAAAACCTGGCAGCATTCACCCGGCTGTTTGATTACCGTTCCACAGGCCGTCCCTCTCCGGAGGTGCGGGATTCCGTCGAAAAAGCCATCAATCTCCTCTCAGGCGCCTGTGTGGGAGCGGATTCCGTGCTTCCCGCCGGAGAATACCTAACATAAAACCCGGAGTTCTTCCGGGTTTTCTTTTTTGGTTTTCGGAGCAGTGTAAGGGATGCTCAGGTGGTCAGCAGGAAGAGAGCGGAATCATGGGCAGATACCGTCCAGGAAAGCTTTTCCGTCTGATTTCCCGTCCAGAGTTCCCTTGCTTTCTGCCAGGAATACTCCAGTGTGCCTTCCGGAAGTGCCATCTGCATCTCCTTCTCGGACAGGTTGAAAAATGCAGCATAGCATCCGGTTCCGTCCCTGCGGGGTGCTACCCACACAGCACTGTCCTCCTTTGTGAAAAGCGGATGCCCGCACCAGCTGGTACGGAGGACCTCCAGAACATCACGGTTGGTCAGCAGGGAAAGCGTAAAAGCATCACTGGAAGGCAGGTCGGCTCCGATCATCAGCGGAGAGCGCATCATGACCCAGAGGGTCATCATCGTGCGTTGTTCCGCGGGAGTAAACCGGGTCACTCCCTCCGGATCCGTGCATCTGCGCAGGGCACCGACAGGAAGCATATCCGCATCCGGCCAATGTCCCGGGCCCGCATGAATGCACCACTTTTCCGCCCTTTCGAACATGGCACGGAGCAGGGAGAAATCATCCCAGAAATCATCCGTGATCCGCCACATGTTGGCATACTGCTTGAGGTGCTCTGCCTCGTTCAGCGGAGCCGGCCCTGGAGACAGGCTGAGCACTATCTCCCGCCCGCAGCCTCGTGCCGCATTCGAAATCAGTTCGATTTCTCCTCTGGCTTCGGGATATCCTCTGGCGATATCGTCACACTTGACGAAGTCTACGCCCCACTCGGCGTACAGGGCAAAGATGCTCTCATAATAGGCTCTGGCTCCGGGATGGTCTGCTCTTGTACCATACATATCCGGGTTCCATGCACACACGGAGCTGGGATCTGCGGCTTGGTCGCACCGGTATTCCGAATGCCATATGGGAAGGTGCCGGTGTGCGGCCATACGTGGGAGTCCCCTCAGAATATGGATTCCGAACAGCAGTCCCATATTATGGATCTTCTTCGCCAGCGGAGCAAATCCCATTCCGTCCCTGGCACTCGGAAAACGGTTGACCGCCGGCAGAAGCCGGCCGTATTCGTCCATCCGGAGTTCCGAGAACGATTCATAGGCATGGCTGGAGGCAGTAGGCTGGAACCACTCTATATCCACCACCACATAGCGCCACCCCAGGTCCGCAAGGTGTTTCTGCATGAAGGAGGCATTGCGGAGCACCTGTTCTTCCGTCACCGCAGCGCCAAAGCAGTCCCAGCTGTTCCATCCCATGGGAGGAAATGCAGCTACCATATTCTTCCCCCCTTTTTTATTTCTTCACGGGAAGCTTTACAACGAGGCGCCTGCAGAGCGTTTCTCCCGGCACTCTCACGGCAGTAAGATGGCCGTCTTCTGGAAAATAAACTGCAAAGCTCCCCTTCTCCATCAGCACCGCGGTATGCTCCGGAGGACAGGCATACAGCGTTCTGTCCCGTTCTTCCTCATACCCGCCGATGGGTTCGAGCTTCTCCCGCAGCGCATGGTAATGCAATTCCCTGCCGCGCAGCATGAACTGCACTTCCATGCACCGGTCATGGGTTTCAAACCGCGGCCGTTTCTTATCTTCCGGCCGGTATTCGAGAATCGCTGCCTTTCCCGCACTTCCCTCGATATCATAATGCCCGGGAGAAAGCTTTTCCGTCCCGGCACATTCCAGGAAGTCTGCCACTTCCCGGAGTTCCGGGATCAACGGAAAATACTCACGCAGATTGCGGATGGTATCGACGATCATGGCGTCACTCCTTTAACTTCTGCAACTGCCTCGATCTCACAGAGTACACCCTTGGGCAGTTTTTTCACGGCCACGCACGAGCGGGCGGGAAGGCTGACGAAAAAACGGGCATATACCGCATTGAATGCAGCAAAATCTTCCATATTCTGCAGGAAACAGGTGGTCTTCAGTACCGTATCAAATCCTGCTCCGCCTGCTTCGAGCACTGCTCCT
>CAMVHE010000152.1 GCA_947167215.1 uncultured Clostridia bacterium | reverse complement strand
AGCCCTATGTGGACGCCGCCATCACCTTTGAGGAACTGCAGGCGCTGCTGGACAGCCGGGACATCGACATCACCACCCTGCCTGAGGACGTGCTGGACAATGCCAGCTATTTCGGCCGGATCTTCGCCCGCAGCGGCGGCTTGTCCGATGCCGTGGCGGAAGGCTTGAAAGAACAGCATCTGGACGATTTTCAGCTGAAAGCCTGCGCCTGCGACGGCATCGAAGAATGCCGGATGGCCCTGCTCAAAAAGAGCAAGAACGTGCTGGATGCCAATTTCATCGAGGGAATGGCCTGCGTGAACGGCTGCATCGGCGGCGCGGGAAACCTGACCCACGGAGAAAAGAACAAGGCTGCGGTGGACAGCTATGGGCGGGAAGCACTGGAAAAGACCATCCTGGATGCCATCGCACCCCTTCAATGACCAAATTCCCATGACGGCAGATTTACTGCTGTCATGTAAAAGATACAACGGCCCGCTTTCAAAGCGGGCCGTTGATGGTTGTCTTTGCACGGACCGGTCTATCCTTAGCCGCATGAAAAACGGTATTTCAGCGGAAAAACGCCATAAAATAATGCCGGCACAGCTTAAAAACTGTGCCGGCATCTTGTATTTACAGGGCGGACATCACGGCAGGCAGGAGGATCGCCTCTGCTTTCCTGCGGCTGCCGACTTTCCAGTGCAGGGGCCGGAGGGCCAGTCCCTGCTGCGATAAAGCCGGGATTATTCGAGGGCTTCCGCGGAGAAGCGGAGATATTTTTCGGCGATTTCCACTGCGGTAGCTTTCGGGATTTCCGCGAGCAGCGGAAGCGATTCCGGTGAAAGAGCCACGGAATGCAGATCCACATTGGTGCCGTCAATCAGGTTGCAGAGGGAATCCAGAGAAAACGGAACCGTTACTATTTCCGAAATCCCGTTCAGATTGAACAGCCCCAGGTGGGCGGTGTCCGCGGAAAAGAGAAGCAGACAGAGCAGCCCGTGACAGACGAATACTTCACATTCTTCCACCTGCGGAAGAATCGCATGATGGATGCGGTTCAGCCCGGCAATGTAGCGCTCATAGGAAGGATCGCGGAGCGACCAGTCAATGGGCTCCCGCTCAAAGAGGGAGGGCAGATGGACTGCATGGGCTTCCTGACCTGCATAGACAAAGGCAGCGCCGTCGTAGCAGAAGGAAAAAGCCAGCCAGTTGTCGATGCGGTACTGGTCCTGCCCGAGCAGGGAGGCGATGCGCGGCTGATCATGGTTTTCAAGGCACATCAGCTTCCGCGCATGACGGGGATATTCGGAATACACGAAGTTGAGGAAGCTGGCATAGGGGGCGAGATCCTTCTGAAGGGCACCGCGGAATACATGGAAGAGATCATAGGGATACAGAAGGTGGAAAAGGGACGCCAGTTCGCTGTCGGAGGTGACGGCGTTTCCCTGGCGCCGGCAGGCCTGCAGAAGCTCCATGTGGACGCTCTCCGCGAGCCAGACGGTATCCGGATGCCGGGCATTGACCACGGAAAAAGCATGCTCCCAGAACGGATAAGGAACCAGGGAAGCAACATCGCACCGGAAACCGTCGACGCCCCGGTCGGCCCAGTAAAGCAGCATCCGGGCAATTTCTTCCTTTAGCGCCGGGCAGGTCGTATCGAAATCACAGATGTCTGACCAGTCGGCTACTTTCCGGACGAGCTGGCCGTCTGCGTCGTGAAGATAGTATTGGGGATGGGTTTCCGTCCACCGGTTGTCATTGGCGGAATGATTGAGTACGATGTCCATCATGACCCGCAGCCCGGCAGCATGGGCGGCTGACAGGAGATGGTCAAAATCCTGCAGCGTGCCGTATTCCGGGTTGATGCCATAATAATCGGCTATCGAATAGGGACTGCCGAGAGAACCTTTCCGGCCTTTCCTGCCAATGGGATGGATGGGCAGCAGATAGAGAAAGTCAAAGCCCATGGCGGCAATGCGGGGAATATCCTCCGTAATATCGGAAAAGGTTCCATGGGGGCCGTAGGCCCTGGGGTAAACCTGATAGATGCTGATGCGGTTTTTAGGGATAGCCATTTGAAAAACCTCCTTGCTCTGGAAAGAATACCAGACAGCAGTTTTTAGACAGAAAGGAAACGCAGGACCGGCAGAAAGGGAAATACGCCGGCTGGAGAAGGGAAACGGAACCCCGGAAATGCGGACGGGCGGGAGCGGATGCTGCTGCTATCTGCCCCCAAGGTCCTTTTCATGCTTGAAGCCCCACACCATGATGGCATAGAAGACGGGAAGGAGATCCCTTCCCATATCGGAAAAGGAGTATTCCACATGGGGAGGAATTTCGTTGAACTGTTCCCGGACAATCAGGCCATCCTTCACGAGCTCGCGAAGGGTGGTGGTCAGCATGGTATTGGTGATGCCGGGAAGTTCCTTTTTCAGCTCTCCGAAACGGATCCGGTCGTGTATGCAGAATTCATAGAGCACCTGGGTCTTCCATTTTCCCTGCAGCATGACCAGAAGCGGCGTTACCGGACAGTTGCCCTGGTCGGTAACGATTCCTTCCTTTACCTTGACCAGGTATTCTTCGTAGGACATGTATTCTTTCATGGAAACCTCCGGTATAAAAAGTATACTATGTACAATATATCTGCGTACTAGAAAAACAATTCAACAGTAAGTATAATTACTGTACTGTTCGGTGTCAAGGAGGACAGTACCCATGAAAATCCAGGAGATCACCGTCAAGAGCGTGATGACAAAGTCCAATCTGCCTGTGTCGGATTTTTCCGTCAACCCTTATGTGGGATGTTCGCATGCCTGCAGCTACTGCTATGCTTCCTTCATGAAGCGTTTTACCAACCACCCGGAACCCTGGGGCGAATTCGTGGATGTAAAGCAATGGCCGGAGCTCCGGCATCCGGAAAAGTATGCCGGGAAGGAAGCATTCTTCGGTTCCGTCACGGACTGCTATCAGCCCTGTGAAGCGAAATACGGGCGTACCCGCGCCCTGCTTACGCAGCTGCAGGGCAGCGGCATCCGCATCAGCATTGCAACCAAGTCGGATCTGGTGCTGAGGGATATGGACCTTATCCGGACGTTCCCGGATGCAAGAGTATCCTTTTCCATCAACACCCTCGATGAAGATTTCCGGAAAGAGATGGACAGAGCGGCAAGCATTGAACGCCGGCTTGCCGCGATGAAGGAGCTGTATGATGCAGGCATCCAGACGGTGTGCCAGATGGCGCCGATCTTCCCGGGAATCACCGACGCGAAGGCGATCATCGAAGCAGTCCGGGACCGATGCAACCTGATCTGGCTCGAAAACCTGAACCTGAGAGGGGATTACAAGGCCCGGATTCTGGAATGGGTGCACGGACACTATCCGGAACTGGACGGACTGTATCAGGAGATATACACCCACGGAAAGCGGGATTACTGGAGCGCACTGGATACGGAACTGAGAGCCTATGCGGCAGCGGAAGGTTTTCCCTATGTCTGGGATGACGATTCGAAGCGTTCCGATTTCGGGGGAACTGCCGATCATTGCGAATTATTTCTACCATGAAGAAGTCAGGAAATCTGCGAAGAAGGAAGCAAAATGATATCCCGGGAGAGAATCTTTGGTTATGTGAAGGAAAAATACGGCATCGCCCCGGATTATCCGCTGCCGACGGCCCCGGACTTTCCGGTCCTCCGTCACCGGGACAGCCGGAAGTGGTTTGCCCTGATCATGGAGGTTCCGAAGGAGCGGATTGGGCTGGAGGGTGCTGCGCGGGTTGATATCCTCAACGTGAAGCCCGCAAATCCGCTGCTCCGGGATCTGCTTGTCCGGCAGAAGGGATACTTCCCGGGATACCACCTCCGGGGCAGCTGGCTGTCCATTCTTCTGGACGGTACTGTCCCGTTCAGGGATATCTGCTGGCTGATCGATGAAAGCTTCCTGGCGACGGCTTCCGGAAGGGAAAGGCAGGAACACAGAGAGCCCAGGGACTGGCTGGTTCCTGCCAACCCGAAGTATTATGACATCGTCCGGGCCTTTGAAGCTTCGGAGGAGATCAATTGGAAGCAGGGAAGGGGGATCCGGACCGGAGATATGGTATACCTGTACGCTGCGGCCCCGGTTTCCGCGATTCTCTACGGGTGCACGGTTACGGAAACGGATATCCCCTGCGGGTTTGCGGACGGGAACCGGAAAATTCCTTCGCTGATGAGGATCCGGCTGCAGAAGCGCTGCGACCCGGATCAGTTTTCCCTGCAATGTCTGAAAGAAAAGTACGGAGTTTCCGTGATAAGAGGTCCGAGGGGATTGCCTCCCGGGCTGAGTGAGGACCTGAAGAAGTAGGAAAGGAAGGCCTTCGATGCACGATATATGGAACCCATGGCACGGCTGCAGAAGGTGCAGCGAGGGCTGTCAGAACTGCTACATGTTCTACCTGGATGCCCAGCGGAATAAGGACGGAGGAGAAATCTACCGGACCAAGGCAGGATTTGCGTATCCGCTCAGCCGAAACCGCGGTGGGGATTACAAGGTCCGAAGCGGAGAAATGCTTCGGGTATGCATGACTTCTGATTTCTTTCTGGAGGAGGCAGATCCCTGGCGGGAGGAGGCGTGGGAAATCATCCGGCAGCGTCCCGATGTGAAGTTTTTCCTGCTGACCAAGCGCCCGCAGCGGGTTGCGGAATGCCTGCCGGAAAACTGGGGCGACGGCTGGGAGAATGTCATGTTCAACGTCACCTGTGAAAACCAGCGGAGGGCTGATGAACGGATACCGCTCCTTCTGAAGCTGCCGTTCAGGCATAAGGGCATCATGTGCGCGCCCCTGATCGGGCCCGTTTCCATCCGTGATTATCTCCCGGAAGGACAGATCGAGCAGGTGCTGTGCGACGGCGAGAACTATGGAGGAGCCCGTCCGTGCCACTATGAGTGGGTAAAACAGCTGCATGATGAGTGTGCGGCACACAATGTGACTTTCGTTTTCTGCGGCACCGGGCGCAGGTTTGTCAAAGACGGAAAAACCTACCGGCTGGAAGGCAGCCTGCAGACCGAGCAGGCCAGCAAGTCGGGACTGAGCTTTTCCGGAAAGCCCATTCATTTCCACCTGACCGACCGCTGGGGCTGCCCGATTCCCGAGGAAGAGCTGTATAAGCCGTATTTCGGCCCCCGCTGTCAGCGGTGCGGCATGAGACTGACCTGCAATGGCTGCAGCCAGTGCGGAAAATGCGGCACATGATGGAGAAGACGATGCCGTTCGAAAAGACTGTATTATTGGGGGCTTCTTCCTGGAAAATCCGGCTGAAGGGTTATTCTTCCAAACGCAGGCGCCCTGCCGGGGGCACCTTTTTTGCCGCCGGGATGGAAAAGTTCCCCGGAGCGTGCTATACTCATCCCTGAAAAAAAGACCGGCCCGGAAAGGATCGCAGGAGAATCTGCATTTTCGTGCGGTCTGCAGAGACAGCGGGAGAATCTTTGCTGCTTCGGGGAATACCACTCCGGGCAGCGGAAGAGCGACCCTTTACAAAATGGGGAGGAGAAAATGCAATCCATCATTGACAACCCGTTGCTGGCGGAGGCAGGCGAAAAACGGCTCCGATGGTTCAGGGAGCAGATGCCCTTGATGGCAGAGCTGCAGAAGCTGTTTTCCGTGCAGAAGCCGTTTGCAGGAAGGAAGATCGGAATCTGCCTGCACGTGGAACCCAAAACCGCCATCTGGCTGGAGTGCCTGCTGGCAGGAGATGCGGAGCATATCACGATTGTCGGCAATCTGGGCACCACCAGGCCGGATACCGCAGCGTACCTTGCGGCAGATCCCCGTGTCACGGTGTATGCCAGGGAAGGGGATACGCTGGAAGATCATGAGCGGTATGCCGAGCTGGTCATGGAGGAAAAACCGGACCTTCTGCTGGACAACGGTTCGAACCTGATACGGGCCTATTACCGGAAAGAACGCGACTGGCGCCCTTTGGGGGCCAATGAAGAAACCCGTTCCGGGCGTCTTCTGCTCGAAGAGGCGGGGATAGAACCGACCTCCCCGATTATCGTGATCGATGATTCCCCGCTGAAGCGTCTGCTGGAAAATGCCATCGGCGTCGGGCAGTCCGTCGTGGACGGATTCATGCGCGCCACCAGCCTGCTGCTGGGAGGCAGGAGGGTCTTGGAGATCGGGTATGGGTATGTTGGAAGCGGTATCGCGAATAAGTTCCGGGCTATGGGCTCCAATACCATGGTGTACGATATCGATCCCGTGTATCTTCTGAAGGCGAAGGCGGACGGCCACACCGTGGACAGGGAGCTCGAGAACCTGATCCCCCAGGCAGAGGTGATTATCACTGCCACCGGAAGATTTCATGTGCTGCGCAAGGAACATATCCCACTTTTCAGAGACGGAGTCATCCTGTGCAACGCGGGACATTTCGGATTTGAGATCGATGCGGAGGACCTGCGCAGTGCCGCGGATCATGCGGAAGTGGTGGAAGAAGGAAAAGAGCTTCTGCGCTTCGGAGAAAAACGGGTATTCCTGCTGGAGAATGCCAGCCCCCTGAACCTTTCCACGGGAACCGGCAATCCCATCTCCATCATGGACCTTGGACTGGGACTGCAGGCCTGCTGCGCGGCAAAGCATGCGGAAGCGGGGAATGGGCTGGCAGCTGCGATCCGGCCGGTTCCGAGGGAAATCGACGTATTTGTTGCAGAAAAGATGCTTGCGCTGTAAACTGCGCTCTGTCGCGGTTTTTTTGGAAGAGTCTTCAGGAATAAAGAACCAGAAACGAGGAAAAACAAATGATGAACATCGGGAACATGACATGGACGAGAGAACCGGCCGCCTGTACCGTTCAGGAGGACCGCATCGAAATCACCACGGCCCCGCATACGGACCTCTGGCAGAGAACGTACTACCATTTCCGGAACGACAATGCTCCGGTCTTTCAGATGGAAACCGAAGACAAGTTCTTTTCCTTTATCGTGAAAACGGATTTTACCGCAAGCCATCACCGGTTTGACCAGTGCGGCATCGTGATGTATCTGGACAGCGAAAACTGGCTGAAAGGTTCGGTGGAATATGAAAACGAGACCTTCCAGCATCTGGGATCGGTGGTAACCAATCACGGCTATTCGGACTGGGCTACCACGGCCATTTCCTCTGCTGTAAAGGTCATGTGGTACCGGTTCAGCAGGCGCGAGGATGACTACTGCATCGAATGTTCCCAGGATGGAGAGCATTATACCCAGATGCGCGTCTGCCATATGTGGGAAGGTGCCGGAAAAATCCGTTTCGGCATCTATGCCTGCAGTCCGGAGGATTCCAGCTTTACCGCCGTATTCACGGACATGGCAATCACGGAATGCGCATGGAAGACCCACGACGGGCAGCAGCCGGATGAACCGTGTCCGGAGGACGGGGCATCCGCGCAGACAGGATGCCGGAAAGGCGACCGGGAATGAAAAGAATCTGGAGCAGCTGGCTGAAAAATGCCGTATTTATAGTAAACGAATTTAATAGTTGAGTTATAAGCCGCAGTCTGATATAATACGT
>CAMVHE010000151.1 GCA_947167215.1 uncultured Clostridia bacterium | reverse complement strand
CATAGTATTCAAAAGTACATAATGACCGTCCGGTGAAAGCGTGGAAGTCAGAATTACCTGGAAGGGCATATCAAGATAGAACTTTGAAATTTCTTCCTCACCTGACCCATTTTTCCAGTTCTCAAACAGAGCGATTATTTCAGCAGCAGAAAATGCTTTGATTTGATTGGTTTTTTTTGAAATCATGTAGTACTGGTTCAGCCCGGCGAAATCATCATCCGGTCTGACACGCTGGAACGCATATCTGCCTGGAGAAGCCGTTTTTCCGGGAGGAGTAATTCTCCCGGGGATAAAAGCATACCCGGAATCGGCCGACAACAACAGCCGGTTGCTATACCAGTATTTCGGCGGGAGATCGAAAGACAGTTCCTTACCAGTCCAAACACCATTCTGATAAGCTATGCTGGTGATGCCTCCCATCTCATTTGTTTTCATGACATCACGCAGTATGACCAAAGTGCCGTCTTCTGTTTCGGACAAATATGGATAATAGTTCAGATCACTGCCGGAATAGCATAGTTCGGTTGTGCCTTCCTGGAGATTATACCGATAAAGGGCTGTACGGTATTCTGCAGTGTTTCCGATAAGCATATAGTAGAGATATCGCCCGTCAGCAGAAAACGTTGCAGTTGTCACGGCTCCGCCTCCTTCTCGTATGTAGGTATTCAGATAAGTTGCGGATAAAATCATCTCTCCTGTAGATAAATCAATGATGATGGGGTCTAAAAAACCTTGCGCTGTCAGTAGCGTAATCTGGATATTGAAGACTGCTGCATATCTGCCATCCGGTGAATAAATGATTCCTTCTTCACCCAGGAGTTTCTGAATGCGTCTAGAAAAGACTTTTGCAAGATTTCCATTTGTGTCTTCAACGCCACGTGTATGCGACGGGTAGAGAATATGATATTTTCCTGCGTAATAACATATTTCAGTGTAATCATTAGCAACAAGAATGCCGGAATTTCCTGTGGGAGAAAGAGAAAGCCAGGTAAACGTAGTGTCGGGGATGGTAGTATATAATACAGCTATGGGGTCAGCTGGTTTTTCTGTGCCGGTAGCTTCCCACATTTCGTCAGTAAATTCAAAGTCCTCCGCAGCAATCTCGGGAAAATCCGTCTTCATCAGCGTCAGATCATTATTGTCAAACGCGGCATCCAGTGCAGTGTTTCTTCCGGAAGAAAAAGCAGAACCAATCTTTCCAGTTTCTTCCTTATTCAGGCTTGCGGTATCAGATTCTTTTTCAGATTGGAAGAATTCAGATTCCAGATTAACCCACAAAGCTGGACGAACACAAGCATTGTCACGGTCTACAGGGCTGTAATTGAAGGAACCGCCGAGTTGTACACATCCTGCACTGTTCTGACTGTGACCAGGAGAACGCAGCCACCACCACCCCGCTGCCTGGTCATCCGCTGTCTTATACCTTTCGTCTGTCCTTGCTCCCTGCGTAATTGCATACTTTGTTGGTGCAACCCTTGTTTTGGTATAGGTAAAGCTATCTTCTGTTACGCCCAGATACTCCTCCGCCTCTGCATAGCTCAGAAGGAACAATTTGTCGTGCGTGTTGTTCCCGCCACTGGTGTCCCAGTGTCCCTGCCCGTCACTGTTATCCACCCTCCTCGGGAGGATGAATGCCTGCTCCTCATTGGTAAACGCTTTGTTCAGGAACGTCCCATTCAACCAGGTTCGTAAGGTGCACGTCTCCCATGTAATCTCTGTCCATTCCTTATTGTATGGCTGCACATCCAGTCCATAATTGCTGAGCAGAAGCACCTTGTTTCCTCTGACCTCCAACACAGTCCAGTCGATGGGTTCTTCTCCATTCGAAGGTTCATTATCCTGCTCATAGTGGCCAAATTGAACCGTATTTCCAACCGCCCAGGCCGCTGCCAGATTGATGTTGCCTGCACTCAGACTTCCCTTATCCCTGGCGGCCTGTGCCAGCGCATCATTGATTGCGTTGCTGGTAAGTGTAACTCCGGCCTTAACATCAATCTGAGCTTCCTCTATGTTCTTTCCGACGAGCTTGTCGAATACAGCGGTATCTGCAATCAGGTTGGCACCGAATCCTGCCATCTCATGATGCTCAGGAACGGTAACTGAAATGATCCCGCCTTCTTCATTCAACTCAATCTCCACTGTGAAATCTGCAAAGCCTGTCACTGCGTAACTCTTTGCGTTCTTTTCAATACCGGATTCTTCTCTGGATTGGAAGCTTACAGCTCCCAGATCGGTCCACAAAGCGGGACGCACACAAGCGCTGGCTTCGCTGACATTGCAGCTGGGGCGGGAACCTGTGTGATCCACTATAGGAGCATCTTTCTTAAAGGAACCAGGGGAACGAAGCCACCACCACCCTGCATCCCTGCCTTCCGCTGTCTTGAAGCTGTCGGTTGACCATGCGCCCTGTATGAATGCATAATCTGTTGGTGCAACTCTTGTTTTCATACTATTATGACTATCGTCCGTTACACCCAGATACTTGTTCACCTCTGCAAAGCTCAGCAGGAACACCTTATCCTGTGTGTTATTTTGCTCGAAATTGTTCCACTCCCTTGTGTTCCACACGCTGCATCCCTGAACGCTGCTGTTGTCCACATTCGTCAGCAGGATGCCTTCCTGTTCCTGTGTCGAAAACGCTTCATTCAGGAACGTTTCATTCAGCCATGTGCGAAGCGTACATTTTTCCCACGTAATATCCGTGTATTCCGTATTATACGGCTGCACATCCAATGCATATCGGCTCAATAGCAGCGCTGTGCTGCCTTGAACGTCCAGCACTAGCCATTCAATTGGCTCTTCACTTCTGTCAGATGTTTGCGGATAACTGCCAAATGAGACAATATCCCCAATCTTAACTGTTATTTTTTCTGGTGTTGGACTTGGAGTTGGTGTTGGACTTGGAGTTGGTGCTGGACTCGGGGTCGGCATTGGACTCGGAGTTGGTGTTGGACTCGGAGTTGGTGTTGGACTCGGAGTTGGCATGAGGCTCGGAGTTGGTATTGTCCTTAATGAATCAATATATTCTTTCACTTCATCAGATTTCATTTCCCGAATTGATTCAGAAAGGATATATCCGAGCATCCCGTCTGCATAATCAACATGTACCCACCAGACCCCCTCTTCATCGCATACATATTCGATCAGCTTTACTGTCTCGCCCCGGGACAACGTATACTTGACAGGTGTGGTCTTTGCCGGTTTGATGCGTAATTCTGCATTCTCTCCAAGTACTCTGTCATAACCATTTAATGGAATCGGTGCTGGTGATGGAGAAGCCGTAATCATAGGCGTCGATGTCGCCGCCGACTGTCTTTTTACCGCATTCGCAGGCAGACAGCAGCATATCATCATTAAAACCAGCAGTATAAGACAAAATCGTTTCATACTTATCCGTTTCCTTTCCTGATTATACATAATGAATAATTAATGATATTTTACCATGCAAAGCCTGCCTATACAATCATAACCTTCTGGACTCTGTGATCAGCTTCTTTCTTATCGTTACTGTTCACACCCCAACCGACCAGAATCAAGCAGTAAATGAGTCAAAACACAAAAGGGCATGACGGGTCGGACTTCCGCGATCAAGCGAGGAGCCTGCGTTGTATGAAGCTCAAAATTTTAAAAACACATGGTGTCTCAGTTTAACAGAGCAGTGGCGTGCTCCAGAATGGAGACAGCCTGCACGAACTGAAAAGTGACAAGTCTGAAAGATCACCTCGCCTTCATTCACATCAGTCAGCAACAGAAAACGGGACAGCTGTGCGGTTGAAGATTTTCGTCATTGACTGGAGGAGATTCTTATCCTGATTTTTTAAAGATTCCATGACAGAAAGACCGTCACAGAACTCTGAATGAACCCTGTCGCTCCGGAAACCCATGACCTGCTTGCACTTGCGTTTGTATTTTCTGGCATAACGCTCGCAGATATCGTTATCCGGAGGGACGTTCCTGTCCGTGAGAGTCAGAAGGTACTCTTCCGGATTTTCGCTCATACGCTTCCAGAGATTGTACCCATCTCTGAAATAATGGGATGGCGTTGTATCCTCATATTCCCTTCTGCCTGTTTCAATTGCCTCGGCAAAAGCCTCCCGCAGCCTTTGAACAACAGACGGATCGAGTTCTTCCCCCAATTCCATGGAATGGCGATAATGAGATGTCTCCTGTATGACAGCCTTCATCATTTTGCCCCAGGTAAGTTGGGGCTCATTTTCCACACTCGACTGGCAGTATCGCTCGCAATGGTGAAGACAATCCTGATGTTTGCTTCCAAGCTTAACCAATGCCGGCTCATGATCCGAAACGCATGTGCCCTGATTGAACTCAGCGGTGGTTCCTTTTACTCCTTTGTCTCCTTTGGCTTCCTTTGCCTGGTACAAAACGTGCCCCTTGTCATCACAGGTAATGGCAACCGTTGTTGTTTTCCCGCTGCATCTGCCAAATGTGAAATCAATATGGAAAACGTCCGCGGAGGCCAGTGACTTAAAGGCTTCAAGCCGCTCTTCCTCTGTCAGTCTGGAGAACTGCTGGTTCAGGCTGTTGATAATACCGCCGGAAAGAGTAAGCGCACCATTGGATGCTTCTCTGATAAACTGGCTTGTCAGGCCAACGGAAACATTACAGCCATTATTCAGCATATATGCCAATGCTTTGACGCTTCCGTCATAAGTGACTTCATTGACGAGTCCTCCCGGAAATTCAGCATGAACACGCTGGCCGGTTTTCAGATTTCGGTATTCCGGTGTTTCAAATTCCTGGACATGAATCACCATCTCTGCTGATACAAGCTGCTTTTTGATTAGCCTTCCTGTCGGCTTAAACTGTGTCGGGTCCAGAAATTCTTTTCTGGGAGGAATCCAGATAACAGGCTCTGTGGCAGGCTGCCATTCTCTGCAATGTCCTTCATGCCCGGGCTGTCCGCCTGGTTTTCTGCCCGTCTTTTCGCGTGTGTTCACGATCTTTGCATGATTGGGATCAGTAGAAGACGGCAGGGATGAATTCTTTGAATTCCTGTTCATCTTTGCAAGCAGACCGGCCATTTTCTCTTTTTCTTCCTGGAGTGCCACCTGAGCCTCATACTTTTCCTTTAATGCCTGCTTTTTTGCTTCCTTTTCAACAGCCAATTCCTCTTTCAGCTGCAAAATCTGCGCCTCCAGCCTGCAGATCCGGGCATCTTTCTCTTTCAATGCTTTTTCTTTTTCATTATGGACGTCTTCATTTACTTCCATCCACTTTTTTATCGTATTCCGGTGGCTCTTTTCCGCTGCGGCTATCTCGTCGTGCAGAATTTGGATAGTATGATTGGCTGCTTTCAGCTCATTGATTATTTTCTGGTAGGCAGATCCGGAGGTAAGGGAGGCAATGCGCTGCTCAAGTCCTTTGATGCGGATTTCCAGTGCCGATCTTTGGGCAAAATTCTCCATTGCCATCCTTTTCCCACCTTTTTAATTCTGTGCTTGTGGTTCCTGAAGGGCCGTGTTTAGTTGCCCCTGAATCCGAGTAAGTGCCGTTTTATAACGTTCTTTCTGTTCCGACAGTGACATTACCTGCTGTCGCAGACGCGTAATCTCTTTTTTCATTGTCTCAATCATATCGGCAGTGGCAATATCGACGGTCCTGACCGGAGCATCATCCGTTAGTACGGCTTTTCTTCTTCCACGCTGATTTGAAGAAGGAATGATTTCTCCAGTTTTTTCATCTACCCGTCCCAGATAGGTTTGCTTGGGAACAGAATACCCTTTTCCCGCGTCATACCGGGCCTCTGTGCGGTAGGCATATGTAACGCCAGCCTTTTTCCTGTAAATAATAGAAGACACCTTTTCACCTCCAAAGTTGATACTAGTATACCACAGAACTGACATCTACTCTAGATGTTATTATGCATAAGTATTAACATCTATTTTTGAGTATATTTTTGTGCAAAAAAAGCAACCTGCAAAACTGCAGATTGCTTGCCTGATCTATGGATGAAACATAAGCTCATGTTGTTAAACTATGGCTTATTTGCTCGGTTGGGGTGTGAACAGTAACCGATTTTCCAATGTACCGGAAATTTTTTGCGAACAAATATTGACACAGGCTAAAAAGAAAGTATATGATGTGTATCACCATTTTTTCGAAAGCTGAGAGATGATAAAAAACCTTATAATCCATACAGGAAAGCGAGGTGAAGAGAATGGTAGAAGTGGATCAATGGACATTGCAACCCGGTACGATCATTCATGAACGTTACCGAATTGAAGCAGTGATAGGGCAGGGAGGCTTTGGCATCACCTACCGTGCAACAGATCTGTTACTGGAAATGGATGTTGCAATCAAGGAATTCTTCCCTCGCGGATATGCAAATCGAGATATCAGTATATCGCCGCAGGTAATCATTACGGGTGGAAGAATCAGATCAGAATACGAGAAATGGCGGAAACGCTTTCTTGAAGAAGCCCGTCTGCTTGCAAAATGCACACAAATTCCGCAGATCGTAAGAGTACATGACTTTTTCGATGAAAACGGAACATCTTATATTGTCATGGAGTTTCTGAGAGGAATCACTCTGAAGAGTCTTACGGAGAATAATGGGAAGCTTCCCTCAACCCGATTGATTCCTTTAGCCATTCCGCTGCTGCAGGCATTGGATTCCGTCCATAAAATGGATTTGGTACATCGGGATATCAGTCCTGATAATATCATGCTAATGCCGGATGATACTCTGAAGCTCTTCGACTTTGGAGCCAGCAGGATAATGAGTCCGGAAGGAAGCCATAGCCTGACGGTGATGCTGAAGCATGGTTATGCACCTCAGGAACAGTATTCAATGCATGGAAAGCAGGGCCCCTGGACAGATATTTATGCCTTTGGTGCTACACTCTATTATTGCCTGACAGGAGTCGTTCCAGAAAGCGCTCCGGATCGCGTTTTTAAAGATGATGTACAGGTTCCGTCCGCTTTGGGAGCAGATACCATCCCTGCGGTTGACACGGTGATCATGAAGGCCATGTCCATTCGTCCTGAAGAGCGTTATGCGTCTGCTCAGATTTTGGCGGCACGGCTTTCAAAAGCGCTGAGTGTGGAAAACCAGAGTAAAAAGACGGTCCTGGAAGAAGATCGTGAAGCTGAAGCAAAAGCAAAGGAAGAAGAAGCGCGCAGAAGAGCAGAAGAGCAGAGAAAGTGGGAAGAAAAGGAAGCGCGCAGAAGAGCAGAAGAGCAGAGAAAGTGGGAAGAAAAGGAAGCGCGCAGAAGAGCAGAAGAACAGAGAAAGTGGGAAGAAGAGGAAGCACGCAGAAGAGCAGAAGAGCAAAAAAAGCGCGAAGAAGAAACACGAAAAAGAGCAGAAGAACAGAGAAAACTTATCGAAAAAGCGCGTATAATCGTAGGTGCCATGATTATCATTGGCGTAGTGGTTTGTGCTTTCATTTTTGTGCCAAAAGTATTTCAGAACCCGACACAGGTGACCGTAACGGCTAAGCTGGATCTTACAGCTGTGCCCGCAACGTCGACGCCTGTACCTGCGACACCGACACCTGTGCCTGCAACGCCGACACCTGTGCCTGC
>CAMVHE010000150.1 GCA_947167215.1 uncultured Clostridia bacterium | reverse complement strand
CTCTTATTGTTCCCCGATACAGCCTTGCCGGAAGTTTTCGTTTCAGAAACAAGCGGACCTGCGCCGGCAGAGTGGCCGTCTGGGCTCGCGCATACACCGCCGGATTAAATCTCTCACCTGCCTGTTCCATCACAAACCGGGGGCTTCCGTACAGGTTGTTTTTTAAACTTAGTTTATTGTATTCCCGGACATAAAAGCTAAGGTTATCTATCTCCAGAGAAGCTAAATGATCCGGAATAATCCGCCCGGGCAGATATCCTGCTTCCTGCACTGCAAACGGATAGATTCGTTCAATGGCATGCAGAATCGTTCCGTCCACACCAACGGGCTCCTCTGGAAAATCCTCGTATTTCCATTTTTTTCGGAACATTGGCGCCAGCGCCCGGGTTCGAAACCAGAATACATTTCCAAGTCCTATCGCCGGCACATGTTCCTCCGACAGGGGCACCTGGATCCTCAGGGAATCAGCAAGTTCCTTTGAAATCGAAAAATTATCTCCCCATTCGTTTCCCAATTGGCACATAAAGGCTCCATGATTCGGTGTGATTCCCGTCAGCATGCCGATCCTCGGTTCCTGTGCAAACAAAGACAGCACATTTTCCACATAAGCCGGCGAACATAACGCACATTCCGAAAGCTTGTACGCAAAGCTGTGTCCCACCGTAAGCGGTTTCTCATGGTTGGTTTTCTTGTCATGATAAAAACAGATGAGTTCATACCTTTCCATCAGATCCCTGGCTCCCACCAACAATCGGCTTACATCCCGGCCTCGATTGGGTGGCAGCCTGATTTCTGTCCTGTTCTTCAAATGAGAAAACTTTTCCCGAACCTGCTTCTCATTGTCCCTGTCGCTTACAAACAGATAGACATCTGCATCTTCCGGCATGGAGCAAGCATAATGAAGCGATTCTTCCAGCAGATCCATATAATACAGATGCATAACAAGCGCAGTTTTCCCTGCCTTTTCCTTTGCAGAGTCCACCCCATCCTGTTTTACAAACGAGGAAGGCAGCACATAGGTCAGTCGGAGGGTTCTGGCAATATCATCCTGATGGCAGTTTTTGATCAGATAGTCCAGGATCAAATCTGTATCATAGGCCGTTTCCTTCTTCAGATACTGAAACAGTTCCCAGGGCTGCTCCCCCATGGATTCACAGATATATTGCATCTGAGGCAGTGTAAATGATTCTCTCAGAAACAAGGGGCATCTCTGTGTTCTGATCGCATCCACAGGATCCATGAGTAAATAGTCGTCTGAGTATTCTCCTTCTTCCGGCGTCTTCGCATAAACCTCCCTTTTAAAGCCCCGCATCTCCATGGTTTCTGCAAAGCACCATGCTATCCGTTCTCTTTTCTGTTCAGATGTCAGCAGCTCATCATCCGGATCACTCATAGAAGTATTTGAATTCTGCTCCCAGAAGTGTCGAAATTCCGGACTTTTTACCATCTGATTCCGAAAAACCGCAAACCGAAACGGGATATACTCTTCGCCTTCTGTCTCGTCCTGACTCCCCGCAGACACTCCTTGTTTTCTCGCACACGGGCCCCAGAAATCAGCATCCCTTCCTTTCATTTTTAAAAACATCTCTTCCAGCGGAAACACAGGTCCCATCACAGACCAATTAGACAGAACAACCTCATCCCACTTCTCAAGCTCCTCCCATCCGACCGTGATGAGCATTTCGCGATAGATTTCCTCGTCATGAAGGCTTTTCGGAAGAACGACGATACTCTCTGTTATTTCACTGAGAAGCTTCTCCGTCTCAGAGGATATACCCTCAGAGAAAAAACAGATTGTTTTCTGGCAGACCTTATTTATTTCCTTCAGGAAATAACCAAGATACTGGCTCTTCACAATCTCGTCAGATGCGTTTGTTACATCGTACAAGCATATTCTCCTGCCTGTTGTCATTGTCATTCTCCACCGTTCATCAAAATAGTGCCTTCCTGCCGTTAAGATATAAATTATCACCCTGGGAATATTTGTTGTCAAGGGTTTTCAGGAAGTCCATGAAATTCCTACCCTTGCCTATTCGTGGCAGTTATTTTATATCGAACAGAATCCCGTTCCTAAAAAGAGGGGGTGGCCGAAGCCACCCCCTTTGGCAATGAGAACTCAATTATTTCACCCAGGCACCGCTCTTATCAAAAGTATAGGGCTTACCGTCGATGACGTAATCCTTCACATCATGCATCATTGCGCCGTCTTCGTTGAAATAATACCATACGCCGTCGATCTGTTTCCACGTGCTGACAAGGATTCCATTCTCAGTGCTGTAATACCAGATATCCGAACTGGACCACGGATTCTTAAACCATCCATCCACCAGGGCGCAATCCTTGCCGAATGCATACGTAACTCCATTCACATCTATGAGTGTGTTTGTTGCAACCCAAGCCCACTCATTTGCATAATACCACTTACCGTCCAGCTGGAACCAACCGGTCTTCTCAGCTCCGTCCTCGCCCACATACACCCAGAACGGCTGGTCTTCTCCCCATTCAAATTTAGCATTCGTATCGACCCAGCCGCTCTTCGCCAGTGTGCCGGACTTTTCGAAAATGTAATACTTTCCGTTGATCTCCGGCTCCACGTTGCTAAACATATACGGGGCGTTTTCGAAGTCGGCATATTCGCTGTAACCCTTCTGATAGAAGAAATACCACTCTCCGTCAATCTTCTGCCATCCCTTCAGAAGAACGCCGTCCTTGTTGGCATAGTACCAGGAAGTACGCGTGCCATCCTCGATCCACTGGTCGTTTTCATCATAATGGCCGTATTTATACTCCCGCCCAAACCATCCATCGGTTACCATTTTGCCGTCTTTTCCGATAGCGTAATAGGTGGAGACTCCCTCCTGCGGCCTTATAACCGTGTTCTCATACATATACCCATGGGAGAAATAATACCAGTCTCCGTCAATTTTTGCCCATTTGTGCGGCAGGGTGCCGTCCTCATATGCATAAGCCCAGGCTTTGCCGTTGAAGCAACGGCTCCAGCCGCCCGCCAGCATGGATCCGTCACTCTGCATATAATAAGTCGGAACATTATATGTATAGGATTCTCCGTTTTCGTCCGTTTCAGTCTCCTCAGTAAGATAAAGGAACTGATCATGCACCATGTAACCGTCGCCGTCAAAATAATACCACTTGCCGTTGGACTGAATCCATTTTTCCCTTACAGCTTCCCCGTTCTCAAAGTACTGCCATTCCTCGCCTGCCTGCTTCCAACCGTCTCCTGCCGCTGCCGAAGCTCCCGTGGCCAACCCGGTAAGAATCAGAGACAGTGTCAGAAAACACACCAAAAACCGTTTCATAATCCAGACCTTCCTCTCCTTAAAATGTCATATGTGGAATAAAATATTCCTGCTTGTATATTATCATATTTGCGATTATCAGTTATCACAGTATCATGACAATAGCGTTATGATAGTGTATCAAATTGTTAAGCTCTTCTATTCAATCGTATTCTTCTGCTCATTTTCCTGTTCCGCCACCATGGCCAGCAGATCCCTTCCCGGCAGTACCTGCAGAATACTCTGTCTGGCCTCACCGGAGACCCTGTTCAATTCCAGAATCGTCGGAAGCACGTCCATATGACTTGTTTTTTCTTCCACCACAGCACCCTCCGGCCAGTCCGGATGGAGGATCATCATCGGAACCGTCTCTTCCGGCGACATTCCCTTCACCGTGCAGAACAGCACGGTTCTGTCCAGCAGTCCCTCCTCTTCCAATCCGTCTATCAGCGTACCAAGCGTCTCTTCTCCGTGATTCCTCGCCTCCTTTGCAGAAGTCGAAGAGGCCGGGTTATCCAAATGAACACTCATAAAGAAGGGGGCATTCATTCTTTCCATAATTGTCCCGTTTTCCTTGACCCAATCCAGCGCGGCATGCACGGAACGGTCCGGGTCCTCCGCATGTACTGTCCCCCCCGGGCCACGAAGCTTTTCATCCTCCTTCAATCCCTCCATGAATCCAAAGGAAGCAATCAGTTCCTCCGCTGTTTTCGGCGCACCCGGGGCATTCCAGAGGCTCAGCAGCGTCTCCCCATCCACGCCCTCCAGTCCTGCCTGAAGAACATCCTCTTCCGTTTCCCGCTCGCCTCCCGCTCTGTGATTCTCAAAAAAGATGGCTTTCCCAATAAACGGTTTCATTTCGCTGGCCTGTTCCGGATCCAGCACCACAAGAAGCGCATTGTAGACTGAACCCTCCTCCAGAGCATCATCCCCGCCTGCGGATCCGGGTCCTCCGGTAGCTACAATATAGTCCCCGGATCCGGGTCCTCCTGTGATGATCGTCATTCCCTCCGTTCCCGGTCCCTGCGTAACCGAATCCATGCCCGGCGCCGAATTCGCCTCGTAATAAACTCTGCTTTCAGGAATACTGGGCACCGCATAGTCCGCAAAGGAACCTGCCACTGACTTCCCTGCGGAAGAGGAAGTATCCCCGGTATAAATTGACCCATCCGGGGCATAAGTCACACCGTTGGCATCCGTTTGTCCGGGCGCTGCTGTTGCTCCCTGCACCATAACGCCGCTCTGAAAAACGATTTCCGTTCCATAAAGGCCGGTAATCCCTGCTCCGTCCGTACTGCCCGCTTTTGCGGTCACATCGCCCCCGGTTATGGAGACCTTTGTGCCTGAGTTGTCTCCTCCGATTCCGGCACCGTATCCGTTTCCGACCGCATTCACCGTCCCGCCTTCAATAAAGACCCTTGCCGCACCAGCAGTTCCGCCGCCAATTCCAGCGCAGTCCTTTGCTCCGGCTGTGGCATTAATGATTCCGCCATAAATTCGGATGGTTCCGGCATCACCCAGACCGCCCTCCTGCATCGCGCCTCCAATGGCTGCGCCGGTCGCTGTCTGAACACCAGCAGCTTCCCGGGAAGACGCGTTCAGCGTCCCATTTCCTTTCCCCTGCGCGTATACTGTCAGCGAGTTGCCCGGGGAGACCTGAATACCTCCAACGGCGTTCAGCGTACAGTCATCACAGAGAATCAGGCAAACATCACCTATCACGTTGATCCGCTGATTCACTGTAACATTATGATCAACCGCCCACCATCCTGAATACCCATCCCCCGCCCGCAGCGTTCCTCCGGAAACAGAGGTATAGCCATCCTTCCAGGTTTGAATGTTGCCGTCCCCGTCCAAATAGCCGATCTCACCATCCGACTGCTGAACATGCTCGACGAACAGCCGCACCTGGTAATTCGTTTCTCGGATCGTCACTTCAAGAACAGGCTTCGCATCCGCATCCTTTGCGGCTTTCAGCGTCCAATTCACAGCCTGATCTCCCGTCAGGAAAAACTGTGCAGGTTTCCCCTCGTCCTTCAGGAAAACTGCTGTCGGCATTCCTTCCAGTCCGACCGCATTCAAGACCGTTGTTACAAGAGTGTCCGTATCAGGCAGTATATCAAACTGTCTTACATCATAGGACAGAACAAGTGTGTAAACTGAAAAACCCGTCGTATCCGCCTCCACGGTTTCTCCCGATTCAGAAACAGGAAGTCCCTGTGCGTCCATGCCTCCATTTTGTCCTTCAGTCATGTGATAGACATCTGCCCGGAGGTTCGGATCCCCCACCTCTTCCGTCCCGAAAGAAACAGTTACTGTTTTTCCATCCGCAGGCTGAAGCTCCTCACCCTCTGAAGACAGGATTTTTATGTCAAAGTAATACGCTGACACGATCTGCCGGCTGTCCGGCATTTTTTCCTGCATCGCCGCGCTCGCCTGTTCCAGCGTGGCATCGTCCGGAATTGTAACCTCGAGCACTGCCCCAGCCGGGAACGCGCCCTCCGGAGCGGAAACCATCACCCGAACCCCGTTCACAGTCTGGGTTTGTTCGAAAGGAGGCATAGCCGGCTGCTCCGTCAGCAGCTCCGTCTCTTCGCTGCCGCGGGGCTGTTCACCCTCCGGAACGGGCAGGGTATTCCTTTCCTGATTGGATTCAGGACCCTCTGCCTTTTTTGCGCCCTCCGCATGAAGGTTTTCCTCGTCCGAAACAGCTTGCTCTTTCTTTTCTTTCCCAGGCTCAGAACTCCCCTGCGGCTCTTCCTTTTCTTCCTCAGGCTCAGAGTGGCCCTGCGGCTTTTCCTTCACATCCTGAAGAGGTTCCTGTTCCGTTTCCTCCTGCGTCGTTCCTTCGGCCTGTAGCAAATCCTCCTCCGGTTCCGGCTCTTTTTCCGCCTCTGCCCCCGATGTTTCCTGAGAGTCGATTCCCGGGTCCTCGGATTCTTCTTTCTTCTCTGCTTCAGAAACCATCTGAATCACCAGGTCATAGACCCCTGTTTCACGAATGCCAAAGCTGACTCGATCCTCGTCGTCTTCCTCCCGAACAGACAGTGTTTCCGGTTCCGGTGCTTTCCGCATCAGAAACACACTGATCTCAGCATCCCCGTTTTTCTTCTCAAGATCTTTCAGTTTCAGATTCTCCGCGTTTCCCTGAATTGTACCCCGGATTTCCGAGCCGGAAATATGAAAAATGAAATGTTTGAATTCGACTTCGCTTTGCTGGATCTTCTCCGAAAGTATTTCCTCCACAAGGTTCACAAACTCCTCATCAGGTTCCCAGCTTACCTCCGGTTCTTCCTCCAGGGATACCACACCGGGTTCCGCAAAAAAGGACAGTTTGATCCCATCTCGCTCCGCTTCCAGAATAAAGGGCTCATCTGCGGTATCAGCCTTTTCTTCCTGATTCGTTTCCACCATTTCCTTCGTCGTTTCATCCTGCGCAGCAGTGATCTCAGCCTCCGCCGGTTGTGAAGAAGACGTTCCTTCTTTTTCATCCTTCTTCTCCGGAGGATCCGTCTGTGCCGTATCCTTCTGGAGCGGCTGACCGTCCGTAAGCCCATCATCTTCAGATGGATCGTTCTTCTCTTCCGATTCCGGACTGGATTCGCCTTTTGTCTCCTCCTGGGGGTTGGGGGCATCCGGGAGCTTTGCTTCTTCAGGCTGACTGGACAGCGGAGTCTCTTCAACTATGTGCTGAGAATCATCTTTCTGATTCTCTGCGCTCAAATTGTTTGGCTCCCCCGCCGCATCAGCTGCCGTCTGGGGCTCTGCCTCCGTCTCCGTTTCGGTGGCAGGGGATTCTTCAACTGTATTCTGAACGGAAGTCTCGGCCGTTTCATCATTGGAATCTGAAGGCACGTTTTCCGTATTTTCCGGCTGGAATTGAGCATCTACGGTTTCCGAAACCTTCTCCTGTTCCGCCGAGGGATTCTGATCAGAATCTGCTTGCTCTGCTGCCTCTGTTTCCTCTGCAGGCTGTACGGCTGGAACACTTCCCGTCTCTTCTGTTTGCTGAGAATTCTGTGCCGTTTCTTCCATTCCTGCATCCATTGCAACTGTTTCAGTCATTTCCTGATCAGCCGGGACAACCAATTCTGAAAGCGTCTGCTCCTCCGGGGCCAGGCTTTCTTCCTCAGGCATCACTGCTTCATTCGCGCTTCCCGCAGTCACAGACAAAAACAGGCATAGAATCCATGCTGTCGCTGCCTTCCTGCATCTTACGCTATTCCGTTTCATCTGTTCTGTTCCTCCGTATCCCTGCCTGCTTTTTGTTCAAATATGGAGCCATCCTCCGTCTGTGATTTTACCTCATTTTCTATTATACGCAAATGCAAAGAGTCGTGCAACCAGGGTAGGGGGTGCTTGACATTGTTACTACTCACAGTTTGGCGGTTTTCATTCTTTTCCCAACTTTTCATAA
>CAMVHE010000149.1 GCA_947167215.1 uncultured Clostridia bacterium | reverse complement strand
CCGGAAAGGAGTGAACGGTATGTTAGAAAGGAAAGAGCCATATGCTGAAAAAGAGATGCTCGAAGTGCTGACACAGACGGGTGAGCTGTACAGACAGCTGGAGAGCGTACTGAAAGCGGCCGTGCGTGCTGTGAAAAATGAAGACCAGACAAAAGCGGGCATTTATATCAGGAAGGCAGACAGCCTTCTGTACAGTCTGGGAAGGTTCGGAGCCCAGGAAGGACAGCGAACCGGGCGGCCCAGGGCGGCCGTCCGGGAAAACGGCGACCAGACACTAGGACAGATCAGGAATTCCCTGAGACTGAATGTTCCGGCCGGAGAACTGGCGCATGGACTGGGTATCTCCGAATCCACTTTCCGTAGAAGAATGCGAAAAACAGAGCACCTGCCGGATGACGTGCTCTTTTCCAGGATACCATAGAAATATCAGATACGCTGCCTAAAGGTACAACAACGGGGCCTGTCAGAAGTTCTGACAGGCCTTCCTTTTGTCAGGGATAAAGGCCAGCGGTTCATTGCCTGCTGTTTTCTCTGGCTCTGGCCAGGATACCAGCTACAGATGCACCTGCAAGGAGATGCTGTATGAGGCGGCAGCTGTCCTGCTGCCCCGGGTACTGTCTGATGTGGAGTTGGAAAGCCGGTATGCATCGGGAAGCAATGCGTCCGCTGTCCTGGAAACCCGGGAAGAAAAGCCGGTGGAGATCGTCATCCGCAGGCGCAGAAGCCAGGGTGACCCGCGGTTCTGCATCTGGGACATCCAACGGAGAGGGATTCTGTAGCGGAAGGGCGAACTGTGTGCAGAAGAAGATGGTGTGGCCTGGAGATTGTGGTCCCGGATACCGACGGAAAGAAACCGGGCGGCGGAGCCCTGGAAGGAGGTGCAGGAAGAGGATGCTGGACAGGTATGCGATTGAGGAAACCCTGGATGCCCTGAAGATCATGCGCAGTATGAAGCGGGATCTCTGCAGCACAAAGCAGGGATGCAGGCGGTGCTGTCTGGCGGTGCCGAAGGATGAAACCCGGAAGAAGATGGTATGCAGGAAGGATAGGGCTATTGCGGAATGCATCGATGTCTTTACTGCTTTGAGAGAAAAGGCGGGAGAAAGGGGAGAGGAGGGGAAAGATTCATGAGCAGTGAAAAGCCGGTCATCCCTGTGCTGCGTGCCAGACAATACGACATGACCAGCCTCTACAGCTACATCTGTGCGGCGGAAACCTTAGAGAGAAGCAGAGAGGACCTCCGACAGCGTCTGGCTGTGGTGCCGGGGGGCAGAAACGGATGGAGGCCATCGCCTCCGCAGCCTCCAAGCTGCTGGTGGATCTTCTTGGAACCTATCCGCCCGAAAAGCGGGATACAATCCGGCGGATGATACCGAAAATGCATTATCGGGTGATGATGGGAAAAATGGCGTCAAAGGATCCGAAAATGACCTATATTCGGACGGATGATGTGGACACGCTTTGCGGACTTGCCCATGAGACCTGCAGGATCTGCCTTAATCCGGAAGCCTGTGATCGGTGTGCTTTGGGAAAACTCTTTGACCGTCTCCTGACGGTGGACCGCATGGGTGGCAGCTGGCTGGATTATGATCTTTCAGCGGCACCACTTCCCGACGTGGACGGATGAAAGGAGCAACGCATTGAAACGTAAAAAAACAGCCTGGCTAGCGGGCTGCATCAGAAGAAAAAAGAGCTTGAGGCTGCTGTTGTGCCTTCTGGCTCTCCCCTTGCTGCTCATCCACACAAAAGTACAGGCAGAGAAGATGGTGTGCATTGTACCAGAATACCAGTATGTTCGCATCCGGAACGGTGCAGGCCGGAATGCTGCAGAGATGGGCCGGATGCATACAGGAGACCAGATCGATGCTGAATGCTTTGAGGACGGCTTTGTACGGTTTCGATATGAAGGACGGACAGCTTTTGCGGATGCGGCATTTTTTGAAACGCCGGAGGATCGGATGTACCGGGTGATCGCAAACGGCCGTGTCACTAAGAGGGACAAGCCAGGAGGCAGGAGAACCGGCTGGCTGAATCCGGTAATACAGATTCAGGTGTTGGGCTGGCGCTATGACAGGGACGGAATACGCTGGGCAAGGGTATATGGCGGATGTTTTGTAAAGGCAGAATTCCTGTCTTTGGAAAGTAAATAATTATCAGGCTGGAGGGTGAAAAAGAATGACGCCGGAAGCAGAAAAAGCCAGGAATATCCTGGCTGAAAGTCGAAGGCAGCAGCAGGCACTGCTGCACATGAAAGAAAGACTGAGAGAACTTCGGGAGCAGGCGGTCCTCAGCGGCGGAATGCAGGATGGCGGAGCAGGCGGTGGAGGGGGAACTGTGGAGTCGAGGGTGGAGCGGCTGACTATCAAGGCCCTGGATCTGCAGCGGGAAATAGCGGAAATGGAGACAAATGAAAACGCGCTACTGAAAGCTATACAGCAGGCAGTAGCGCAGATCCAGGACGAGAGGGAGAAGATGATATTGCAGTATCGGTATTTGGAAAGGGAAAAGATGCCCTGGATGAAATTGCAGGAAAGGGTATATGCCTCTCGGTGCACCTGTATGCGGCTGCATGAAAAGGCGCTCCTGAGTTTTGCAAAAACCTTTTATTGGGAAGAGCAGCATCAGAGTGCGTGAGCGGTTAAGAAGAAAAAATTTCCCGACAAATTTGATTCGTGAAAAGAAATAATAAAAAGGGAAACCGAAAGAAACGAATGAATATCCGATCAATAAACTGAAAATACAACGAAAAATATTTTTAAAACGGTACGCAAAATATATACGTGGCACACGTATCGTGCTAAAATGGTATCATGAAAAAAGTATACGAGAGGGACGCTCCTGAATTGGGAACGTCTTTTTTGTATTCAGGAAAACAGTAGTAGAGCGTGGAAAGGAGACAATATGGCACAAAGACCCCGGGGAAGACCGCTCAAAGAGATCAACCAGGAAGAGTTTGAAAAGCTCTGCAAGTACCACTGCACCTCTCAGGAGATCATGGATTTCTTTGATGTGACGGACAAAACAATTACGGCCTGGTGCCGGCGCACCTATAACCAGGGTTTCTCGGACGCACGTAAACGTTTTGAGCAGATGGGCAAGGCAAACCTGCGCAAGATCCAGTTTCAGTTGGCGGAGAAGAACCCCAATATGGCAATCTTTCTGGGAAAACAGTATCTGGGACAGAGGAATTCTCCCACCGTTGCCGTCAGCATGGAGGGAATCCAGGCGGCCAATGCCCAGTTCCTCTCGTTGGCTGAGATGATTAACCACCCGGTGGCGGAACGGACGCTGGCGCAGGTGGAAGCACTGCCGGAGGCCGGCAGGGCGGTGGCAGATCTGCTGGCTGATACAGCACAGACCGAGAAGGCCGGAGGCGGCACATGATCCCATATGCACCATTTACCCCGAAACAGACGGAATACATCCGCAGGGCGCAGACCAGCTGGCTGAATGTGGCAGAGGGCGGCAGGCGCGCCGGCAAAAACATCATCAACCTCATTGCCTGGGCGGCAGCGCTGGACAGCCATCTGCACCTGTGCGGCGGCGTGTCCACGTCAGCCGTCAAGATGAACATCATTGACTCCAATGGCTTCGGCCTGGCGTATATCTTCGGTGAGCGCGCCCATATGGGACAGTACCGGGGCCGGGATGCCCGGACAATACAGACATCCACCGGTGAGAAGGTAGTAATCTTGGCCGGCGGGAAAAAAGGGGATGACGCGGCCCGGATCAAGGGCAACAGCTATGGCTCCGTGTATGTCACGGAGGTCAACGAGTGCCATCCGACCTTCATGAAGGAATGCATCGACCGGACCCTGGCATCCCGTCGGAGACAGGTTTTCTTTGACCTGAACCCCAAGCCTCCATCCCATTGGTTCTACAAGGATTTTTTGGACTTTCAGGATGAGTTGAAGCGCCAGGGAAAGAACCCGGGATATAACTACGGGCACTTTATGGTGCTGGATAACCAGTCCCTGACCAATGAGCAGCTGCGGGTAGAACTCGCCAAATATGGCCATAACTCGCTCTGGTTCCAGTCGGATATCCTGGGCCTTCGTACTGCCGCCAGCGGACGCATCTATGAGAACTATGACCCGCATACCATGATCCTGACGCCGGAGCAGGTGGGAAAGCTCAAATTAGTGGACCTGGCAGTAGGCGTGGATGTGGGTGGTACGGACGCTACCTGCGCCACGCTGCTGGACGGATATCCCATGGCGCGGGAGGGGAAACCCCTGAAGGCGCTGGATATGGCCCTGGTGGCCTCGACTTTCGGTGGCCTGGTGAGCGCCCTGGCGCTGCTGTTCTTCTCCCCGCCCATCAGCCGGATCGCCATGAGCTTCGGCGCTCCGGAATACTTTGCCCTGGCCCTGTTCGGCCTGTCCATCATTGCATCCGTCAGCGGCAAGAGCATTCTGAAGGGCCTGGTCAGCGGTGCCCTGGGCATGCTGCTGGCCACTGTCGGCGTGGACAGCATCAGCGGCAAAAGCCGCTTTACGTTCGGCAGCGTCATGATGTACAAGGGCATCAACATGATTGCCGTGCTGCTGGGCGTCTACGCGATTGCCCAGATGATCTCCCGCGTCAACGGAGGCGGAAGGAAAGGCCAGCGACATTGAGAGTCTGAAAGGAAAGCAGGAGCGCCTGACGGTCGGGGAAGCGGTGTCCATGATCCCCACCATGCTGAAATCCTCCATCATCGGCACAATCATCGGTGCCATTCCCGGCACCGGCAGTAATGGCGTGATAAGGGATTTTGTCAATCACTCTGACTGGGGAATTCCCGACAAGTTTGAGACGATTATGAATGGCGGTACGATCACCGTGACCGTTTCAGATGAGTTGACATATGATACGCTCCATGAATCAGAGCAAAACCTTTGGAGCATTCTCCTGATGACAGGATATATGACGAAAGCCGATCCCTCTGCCAGGGGCCAGACTGTAGCGGTGAAAACTCCCAATGCGGAGATTGCTGGGATTTTTGAGGATACAGCGGTAAAGCTGTTTACGGATACCATCGATAACAACAAACAGAAAGCACTGATGGAAGCATTCTGGGATGAAGATATAGAAAGAGCCGAAAAGGAGCTCGGTAACTTCCTGTGGGACACCACAAGCTACCATGATTATCACGGGGATTATTATCACGCTTTTATGGCTGGCCTGTTTGTGGGGCTCGGCTATTCGGTGGATTCCAATAAGGAAAGCGGATTAGGAAGATTTGATATCCGTGCCAAGGATCGCAGGAATCGCTGCGCTATGATTTTAGAGGTAAAAAAGGCAGACAGTACGGCCAGGATGGATGCGGCGTGTGAAGAAGCTTTAAAGCAGATTGTGGACAGGGGATATGCCAGGACGATAGAACATGGATATGAAAAAATCATCAGCTACGGTATAGCTTTCTTCCGGAAATCCGTGAAGATCAGGAAGCTGTAAGCAGCATACATTCCCCTCAGGCCCGACGGAGTTAATGCTTTGCCGGACTTTTTCCATTATTCCTTTGAAAAATCCGAACCTTTTCCATTGAAAGACAATACTGCCGGATGCTTTTCAGGAAAAGGTTCGGATTGTTTCCTGACAACTGAAGGCTTTAGAAACCTGCTGCAGATCTTCCGCCTTAATCTGCTTTGAAATCTGTTTAGTCCGCTATAGTTGCCGGTATTTCTGCCGGGTCTGTTGTGCTGATAATATTTGAAAAAGCAAAGGTGCAGCTTCGTGAAGATCAGGGGAATCCGGGGGGAAAAGTTCCATGGAAAAAAACCGGAGGGATGCTGTTGAAAATATAACGGGAGAGATAATATAATGGAGCAGGAAATCCGTGGCACTGCACGGTGGAGGCGGATGTGTACCCTGCCTGGGATGAGGGGATCAGGGAAAGTGCTTCCTGCACCCTGGAAAGGAAGGTGGGCGGCCATGCCGGTTCCTGCCTTTTCGCAGCAGCCAGGGCCGGAGAAAAGCAGCACGGACATTTGCCGGCTGCGTCGGAGAGAATAAAGCGAGGCTGGAGGAGAAGGAATATGCAGAAACGGCTGGAGGCGATCTTCAGGCCCGGATCCCGATACCGGGCATTTTTCCTGTCGGTGATCACTTTCGGGCTGGCATATGGGCTGTATAAGGGCGTCATTGACAACTACCTGGCGGAAGTGGTGGGCATGTCCGGCTTTGACAAGGGGGTTTCGGAGTTTTTCCGGGAACTGCCGGGACTGCTGCTGGTATTCATCCTGGCGGCCCTGTATACCTTTTCCGCGGAGCGCATCTACCGGATCGGAGCCGTATTCATGCTGGCCGGCATGGCGGCGCAGGCGGTTGTGCCGGCGGACCGTGTGCTGGTAATCCTGTGCATTTTCGTCTATTCCCTGGGGGACCACATGCAGCTGGGCATGAGGAGCACGCTGTCCCTGCAGTATTCCCGCGAAGGGCGGGGCGGCGAGGCGCTGGGCATGCAGAACGCAGTGCAGCATGTCGGTACCCTGGCTGGCTACCTGGTCATCATCGCGGCTTTCTTCCTGGTGAGAAATCCTTCCGGACTGTACCGGACGGTTTTTGCCGTCAGCGCGGGCATCCTTGCCCTGGGCTTTGCCGCCAGCCTGAGGATGACGGACGAGAGTGTTCCGGATGAAAATAAGCGCCGCTTCTACTTCCGCAGGAAATACGCCAGGTATTACATGCTGGAGGTGTTCTACGGCGCCAGGAAGCAGGTGTTTTTCACCTTCGGCCCCTATGTGCTGGTGCTGTTCTACGGGGCAAATGCCATGGTGATCAGCGCCCTGTTTGCCCTGTCGGCGGTGTGCAGCTTCTTCGCTTCGCCCCTGGTTGGCAGGATCATCGACCGGCTGGGCTACAGGATCGTGATGATTTCAGACACCCTGATCCTGGTGGTCGTCTGCTTCTTTTACGGCTTTTCCCACCACCTTTTTCCGAGGGAGGTGGCTTTCATCGTGTGCTGCGTGAATTACATTCTGGATTCGGTGATTTCCCTGGCTTCCATGGCCTCCAGCGTCTATGTGCAGGACATCTCCGACAGTCCGGAGGAGGTGCGGGCGACGATCTCCACCGGCGTGTCCGTCAACCACCTTATTACCATTCTGATTGCGCTTTTCGGGGGCTGGATCTGGGAAGCGCTGGGCATCGAGACGCTTTTCATTCTCTCTGCGGTACTGGGGCTCTGCAACAGTGCCTATGCAGCAGCCATCCCGGTCCGGAAAAAAGCTCCCGGGGGGAAATAGCCCCCCTGCCGGGCCTGCTTCCCAGAAGGGAAGGAAAGGTTTCTGCCTCGCAGGGAGGCCGTATGCCAGCCGGAAGGAGATTTCAGCGGAAAGCCAGGACAATTTCTGTCCCGGCTTATTTTTCTGCCGCCGGCGACCCTGCTTCCCGAAAAACAAAAAAAGCTGCAGGAGACTGCAGCATGGAAAAGTGCCATACCGGACAGGGGTCTGGATTGTTTTCCCGTTGAGGCGCGGAATACATGCCCGGCATGGCAGATAAAATGTAACAAATTCCATAAAAAAAGTCAAATAACGCTTCTGTAGGGAGGGATTTGGAAAGGAACGCAGCATCCCGGGAAAGGAGGAAGCGGACGCACGCCGGCCGTACGGGGGGATTGGAGGAAAAGGGAAAATGCAGGAGAACCCCCGGGCCTTCCCGGTCCGGGCAGGAGCAGCTGGCCGGAAGAAAGCGGGGGTTCATGCAACCTTAATCCCGGAATATGGTGACACGTTATTCAGGATGTTCTACTCAATCTGAGTTATCCATGCTTTCCTGAGTTACACCAAGGTGCTTCAAAAACAACC
>CAMVHE010000148.1 GCA_947167215.1 uncultured Clostridia bacterium | reverse complement strand
CAATGGCAGTTTGAGCTCGCTGAAGCAAAGGCAAAGCGATTTTCCAGCCGAGAAAGCATTAAAAAGGAAACGGTCTACTACATCCTGATGGCGAACATGAAGAACAAATCCGTTTCGGAGTTCATGACGCCTCGCAAAATTATGAACAACTAATGTCTTTTACGAGTTGGGAATTATTGCCTTTTAATGTCTTTTGTTCTGAAGAAGTATTGTCTCTGTACATGAATTTTACATTTCTATGCCTTGCCAGCCTATCTGACCGTTGCGATCTTCATACGGACAAAAAAAGAGCCTTCCATGCCGGAAAGCCCTTATATCAAGCCTCTCTGTGGCTTGCAACCCCTTCATGGGTCGGTAATCAGATCCGGTAACTTGGCAGCCCGCCTGCTCCGGTTCCTGCTCCGTCTCCTTCCGGATTCTTTCAGGAAATGAAGGTTACCTCATTTCCCTTCTGCGCCATCCGCCCACGGTTCGGAAGGCCCTCTGCCGGATAGCCGATAATCACCGCCCCGTATACCCTTTCTTCTTCCTTCATGCCCAGGGTCTGCAGATACTGAACCAGCGCCGGCTCCTCATTCAGCCAGCGCAGCTGGTTGATCCAGCAGCTTCCCAGGTCCAGTGCATTGGCTGCAATCATCATGTTTTCGATGGCACAGGCGCAGTCCGCCATGTTGTTTCCGTATTCCCTGCAGTTGGCGACCACGATGAGAACCGGGGCGTTATAGCAGAACACATAGCCGCCCCGTTTGGATGCCTCAATGGAATGCCGCAGGCTGGGATAGGTATCCGCGTCCGCCTCCATCCGTGCAAATGCCGCCTCTGTCATGGTGATCAGCTTCCTGAGCACCTCCCGGTTCTCGATCACCAGAAAATGGTTTTTCTGGCTGTTTCCGCCGCTGGGAGCCTGCCGGCCCGCTTCCAGGATCTGCTGAAGCTTCGCTTTCTCCACCGGATCCTGTCTGTAGTTCCGAGTGCTTCTTCTGGTAAGGATCGCGTCCATTGCATCCATTTTCTGCACTTTCCTTTCTTCTGTCCCCGGTTCAGAGGATGCGGCCTTTCCTGCCGCCTCCCTCCTCCGCTCTGCCTACACACCGTCTTCCTGCTCCCCGTTCATCACCCGGCCGATATGCACTGCCGCGCGCAGCAGGTCCATCTGGGCGGACACGGGCAGGGTCCTGGTGGAACCCCTGCTTTCGAAGGTCAGTATGGGCTGCTCCTCCAGTGTACGGATCGCCTCCAGGATGGGCGGGAAATCCACCGTTCCCATGAACGGAAGCAGATGTTCATCCTTTAATCCATGGTTGTCGTTGATATGCAGGCACCGGAGCTTATTTCCCATGCAGCGGATGGAAGAAGCCTGTTCCTGCCCGGTGAGATTGGCATGTCCGGTATCCCAGCAGAGGCCGAAGGCATCATCGTGCAGCAGATCAAGGAGGGCAAGCAGTTCCCCTGCGCTGTGAAAGAAGCCGCTCAGGCCGTTTTCAATGGCAATGCCGATTCCTGCCCTGCGTGCCTTTTCCCCATAGGGAGCAAAATAGGCCGCATTGCGCACCAGCGCCTCCTCCTTCCGGTCTGCCGGAATGTCGAGGTCCACGGTGCGCAGGATATGCATGACGGTCCAACCTGCTCCGACGCGGGCGGAGGCCTCCAGGCACCGGTCCGCCATCTTTTCATAAAACCGCAGGGTTTCTTCCTCCTGCCGGTGCAGGTAAAACACCGTATGGGTCTGGTTGACCCGCATCCCGGTCTCTGCCAGGGCCTCCTCGATCTCCTCCATCCAGAACTGCCAGCGTTCCCCGGCAAAGGGGCTTCCCGGATAGCAGTGCTCCGTCAGGGTCAGGTCCACATGGGTAAAGCCTGCTTCGTGGAACGCCCGGATGGCTTCCGGAATGCTGTGGGCATGCTTTTTCTCCCTGGCATCCTGATAGAGGTCGGTAGACGAAGAAAGCAACATACGGGACTCCTTTCGCGGTTGGCCATGCGTTCCGGACAATGCGGAATACAGGAAGGCCTACAGTTCGATTTCCGTTCTTCCCGTCAGCCTGAAGAAAACCAGCAGGACGATGACCGTCGTGCAGATCAGGATGGTGGACAGTGCGCTGGCCACGCCGTAATTGCCCCGGATGACCTCCGTATATATGGCAATGGTCATGGTTTTGGTACTGCCCACATAGAGCATGATGGATGCGCTCAGCTCGCTGATGATGCTCATCCAGCTCATCAGGGCACCGGGAAGCACGCCCGAGACCATCATGGGAACGGTAATCTTTGTAAAGGTGCGCGCCGGGTTGGCGCCAAGGCTCTGGCCCGCCTCCTCCACCGCCACGCTGATCTGCTTCAGGATCGCGCTGGAAGACCGGATGGTATAAGGCAGGCGCCTTACCACATACACCACGATAATAATCACCGGGGTGCCGGACAGGAGCAGCGGCGGATGATTGAAAGCCAGCAGCATGGAAATGCCCATGACGGAACCGGGAATGATGTAGGGGAACATGGTGATGGTATCCAGTACCGCCGTCAGGGGGGATGGCCGCCGGATGGCGCTGTAGGAAACCAGCACGCCGATCACCAGAATGATGGCGAGGGCGATAATGGAATAGACGTAGGTATGAACAATGGAAGAGCCCATGGAATCAAAGGCCTTCGCATAGCTGTTCAGGGAGAAGCCTTCCACGAACATGGAGCCTTCCGTATTCTGGAAAGAGTTGAAGGCCACCACGATAATGGGAAGCAGCTCCAGCAGGATGAAGACATAGGCATAGGCATGGGCCAGTACATTGCGCAGGCCTTTTGCCTTCTTCGGCTCCATGGGATTCATGGAGCTCATTTCGATGTTCACCCGGCTCGACACAAAACGCTGGAGCAGGAAAATGACCGTGGTAAAAGCCACAATGATCACGCTGATGGCCGACGCGAAGGAATAATCCTGGCTCACCTCCCCGATGAAGGAGTTGTAGATGAGCACCGGAAGCGTGCGGTATCCTTCTCCGATCAGCATGGGCGTACCGAAGTCCGCCAGTGCCCGCATGAACACCAGCAGGGCCGATGCCAGCATGGTGGGCAGGATCAGGGGCAGGACAATCCGGAAGATCTTGCGGATACGGATGCAGCCCATGCTCTCCGCCGCTTCGTTCAGGGAATTGTCCAGGTTCTTGAGTGCTCCCGAAATATACAGGTACACCAGCGGCGAAAGCTTGACGGTAAATACCAGCAGAATGCCTGCAAAGCCGTAAATGCCGGCGAATTCGATGCCGAAAATCCGGTTGATGAGCCTGGTAATCACCCCTGCGCGGCCCAGCAGCACAATCCAGGAATAGGCCCCGATGAAGGGCGGGGAAAGCACGGAGATCAGCATCACGATATCCAGCACCCGTTTGCCGCGGATGCGGATCGTGCGGGCAATATACGCCAGCGTCGTCCCGAAGAAGGTGGTGGAAAGGGTTGCCAGCGTGGTCACCCGCAGGCTGTTGAATACGGTATTGGTATAGTAGCGCTTGGTGAAGAATTTCCGGAAGGAGGCCAGCGTAAATGTCCCTGTCGCACTGTCATAGATGCTGTTGATCAGCGTCCTTGAAATGGGATAAAGGAAGAAGACCAGAAAGAACAGAAAGCAGAGACAGGTGATCAGGGTCCAGCCGTCCGGAAGACGCCTCTTCTTCATGCCATCACCGCTTTCTTCATGACGGATGTCTCGTCCGTTTTCCGGAAAGCATTGATGACGTCTGCATGGAGCTGAACGCCGACATCCTCCCCGATCTGCCGGATGGGCATATGGATGTCCTGCTTCATCTCCAGCATCTGCCCGTTATGCAGCCGCAGGGTGTAGCGGATGGTATCCCCGAAGAAGACGCGTTCCACGACCTGCGCATGCAGGCCTTCCACTGCAAACTGCATCTCATTGGGACGGATGCAGAGGATCAGCGGCTCCTGCTCCGGCAGTCCTTCCTGCAGACCGGGCATGGACAGGAGGGTACCGTCGAAGAGACGGACGAAAGCATGCCCGTTCCGGTATACCACTTCCCCATCCATCAGGGTACTCTGTCCGATGAAGGTCGCCACAAAGAGATTGACCGGGTGCTGGTAAACTTCAATGGGCGTTCCGACCTGCTGGATCACTCCCTTGCGCATGATCGCGATCCGGTCAGAGATGGCCAGCGCCTCCTCCTGGTCGTGGGTCACATAGATGGTGGTAATCTTGCAGGCATTCTGGATCCGCTTGATCGCCGTGCGCATCTCCACCCGCAGCTTTGCATCCAGATTGGAGAGCGGCTCATCCATGAGCAGCACATCCGGCTCAATCACGATGGCTCTCGCCAGTGCAATGCGCTGCTGCTGTCCTCCGGACATGTTTCTGGGCATGCGGTCCCGCAGCTCGGAAATCTGGACCGTATCCAGTATTTCATTGACCCGGCGGGAAAGCTCCGGTTCCCGGACATGATGCTCCCTGAGTCCGAAAGCTACGTTTTCAAAGGTGCTCATGTGCGGAAAGATCGCATAGTTCTGGAAGACCATGCCGATCTTCCGCTTATGCGGCGGCATGTCGTTGATCCGGGTATCGTTGAAGTAAAAATCGCCGCCTTCAATGGTATTGAAGCCCGCTATCATCCGGAGCAGCGTGGTTTTTCCGCAGCCGGAAGAGCCCAGGAGCGTAAAGAATTCCCCTTCGCGGACCGTCAGGGACAGGTCCGGAATGACCGTGTTCTCCCCAAACTTTTTGACAGCGTGCTGGATTTTGATGGAAACACTCATAACGGGCAGGCTCCCTTCCGTAAACAGATCAATAAGAAGATCCCTCCCTGACGGGGGAGGGATCAGGGATAATGGATTTTACTCGAAAATGTCGAGATAAAGGTCCTGATACCGTTCAAGCACGGCAGGCTTGTTGGCTGCGGAGAATGCGGCATCCACCAGAGAGGCGTTCATGTCGGCGAGGCCTTTCTTGTAGGAAGCCAGCTCCACATCAGTACGGATGGGGTTCGCGCCGGGAACCTTGGTGCCCATGAGTTCCTGCGCTTCCTTGCTGGTCATGAAGTCGACGAAAGCCTTGGCTGCTTCTTCGTTCTTGCAGTTCTTGATGATGGCTACGCCGGATGCAGAGCACAGGGCACCCTCTTCCATGACAACCATGTCGAGATAGTCAATTCCCTGGGCCAGGTAGGCCAGGCAGGGCGTATCCCAGGTGAGGCCCACGGCATACTCTCCGGCTTCCACACCCTTGTAGATGGTACCGGAGCTGTTGATGATCTTGCCGTCCAGCTGCTTCAGGAAAGCTTCCACATATTCCCATGCGCTGTCCGCAAACAGGTCGCCGCCGCCGATGGACATCAGCATGTTTTCGAGGTGATTGTAGGCAGAGGAAGAAGCGGCCGCATCACCGTGGGCAATCTTGCCGAACAGTGCGGGATCCAGCAGGTCCTTATAGCCCTTGATCTCCTTGTCCACCAGTTTCTTGTTGACCAGCAGCACCGGCATGGTGAAGTTGGTGTAGTTGATGTAGCCGTCCTGGGTCTGGAAGGCCTCGGGAAGCTCGGCGTTGTGCGCAGAGACATAGGGCGTGAAGAAGCTGGTGTCCCTGCTGACATAGGAAGCGGAAATCCATGTCACATCTGCCGAAGGATTGTTCGTCTCGTTCTGGATGCGGGAATACACTTCGCCGGTGCTGGCGGTAATGAGTTCCACCTTGATGCCTGTCGCCGCTTCGAAGGCCGGAACCAGGACATCCAGGTTGTCTGCTGCCGTTGCAGTGATAAGGACAAGTTTCTGTTCATCTGCCAGACTGGTGGCAGCGCACAGAAGGAGAACCATAACCGTCAGGATCGCCAGGATTTTTTTCATAGAGTTCGCCCCTTTCATTTATGAAGTTATATACAGTATATCACAGATGCCGGAAATGCGATACCCCGGAATAGAGCGAATTTCACAAAAAATAATCATTATTTTGCAGTCTTTTTTATCCTGGATTCACGGGGACAATTTCGAACAGCGACGTAAACATGGAATTCTTCATAGTTTATCCAAAATCGTTGATTTTACTTGATTTTTCGCATGCCTTCCGTCTGCCTGCGAGCAAGTTCCGGCAGCCGGTTCGATGCATCCCTGCGCCGCCCGCAGGAATGCTCAGCTTCCAGCTTGCCGAAGCGAAAGACTGCATATCATTGCGAGACACGTCAAAGCCATTGTGCCGGTAAATAAGAGCCTTGAAATATCTGGACAAAGACGGACGTTCCCATATAGAGACCGTCTGTCTATCGGAATCATAGAAGAAGCGCAGAATGCACCGGTTCCGATCACAAATCATGCGCTGTTCCATGATGGAGAATATATTGCAAAGGAGCAGAGGAATGATAAGAAGTTCCTGAAGTTCGTTAAGGAACAGGAGCGGAAGCATGACTTCGACAAAGGCGTATTTGGAATTTGTACTGGAGCAGTTACCGGATAAGAAAAGTGGTTTCAAGAGAACGTAAAAACGGACGCAAAATCAGACGCAAAAAAATACGTTTGATTTTGTGCCCGCATTCGTTTATGTTCTTCCCGCCGTTCGGAATGCAGATGTTCTCCCTGCAAAAACGCTGTTCTGTTTTCTGAATCTGCTATGTCCTGTCAGGATTCCTGCGCCGGTATTCTCCCGGCGTCATGCCCGTGATCTTCTTGAAGCTCCTGGAAAAATGGGCCACATCCGAATAACCCGCGGCTTCTGCCACCTCCTGCACGCGGGAGGCGGGATCCGCCAGCATCTGCTTGGCTTCTTCAATGCGCATGGTTCCAAGCAGGTCGAAATAGCTCTGTCCCTTTTCCCGGTTCAGCAGTTTCGAAAGATGCCACTGGCTGACATAGACGTGGTCCGCCACCTCCTGAAGGGAAAGGTGCGGCTCGCAGCAATGCTCCCGCATATAGGAAAGCGCGGCACGGACAATGTGGCTGCCGGCATTCTGCTCTGCGGTATTCTCCGCCGCTTCCTCCGGAGTGGGTTCGGTCTCACCGAGCCTGGCGGCCATGCCCCGGACCGCTTCCTTCAGCTCTTCCAGGTTGCTGGGCTTCAGCAGGTACCGGAAAACCCCCAGCGTCAGGGCCTCCCGGGCATAATCAAAATCCCGGTAGGCGGTCAGGACGGTGGTCTGAATCCGGGGAAACTCGCTGCGTATCGCTGCAAGCATGGTCAGCCCGTCCATGTTGGGCATCCGGATGTCCGTCAGCACCATATCCGGCTGAAGTTCCCGGATCAGGCTGAGCCCCTTCAGTCCGTCATAAGCGGTTCCCACCACCTGGCAGTTCAGTGTTTCCCAGGGAATCACCGTGGAAAGTCCGCGGATGATGAGACGTTCATCATCCACCAGTATGACACGATACATTTTGCCTCCCTCTTCCGATTTCTGCAGGCCTGCGTCCTGCGTTCCCTATTCCCCGAAGGGGTAGAGCGCCATCACCCGCTCCCAGCAGGCTTCCGCGCTCATGCGTCCCTCGGCAATTTCCGGGATACATTCGAGAAGCCAGACTTCCCGGGCCTCCCGGTTCATGGCATCCTGAAGCGGCTTCAGCATCCGGCCGCTTTTTTCCATGTTCTGGACCGACGTCTGGAGCGCTCCGGAAATCTGACGGTTTTCGAGGCTGCGGAGGCTCTCCGGGCTGGTGAGCGCCGCCAGTAGTCCTACTGCGTCCTCCCTCCGGGAAGCATTGTTCCAGGCCTTCCTCGTCAGATAGAAGCCCATGGATGTGCCGCCGATATAGTTTTCCGAAGGGCCTGTACCGTCCTTCCGGGGCATGGTGAGCACCATCAGGCTTCCTGACAGGCTGTCCGGCAGCGCATCCAGGAACCAGCTGCCATCCATGCGCATTGCCGCGCGTCCTTCCGTAAACATCTCGTAAAGGGTAGATAGAGCGGTGCAAAAATAGACATACCCCACGTGAATTACAGTC